>CAILKW010000029.1 GCA_903834845.1 uncultured Bacteroidia bacterium
CGGCGGCCAACAGCTATTTTTTCTTTCGATTGTTTTGAACCTCCAAATAAACTTTTCAGTTCCGAAACCCAAAGTTGTAACCCTCCTAACGGACAAATTCTTTTACACCACAGACCCGGCCAAATCAATTGCAATATAAGCAAAATAAGGAATCCGGCTACCGAAACAATAATTACCAAACAGGAAAACCTGAACAATGAACCGAAGAATCCATTAAAAAGCGAAATGGGATCGAGATAAATAAAAATCGGAAAGCCAAATGTCGCTCCCGCCAAAGAAATAATTGAGAACCACTTCCCCAAATACGGAAATTTTTTTATGTTGATATCCCTTTTTAGTCCTTCCATTTTAGGTATCCTTTCGAGAAGACAACCTGTGGGACAAAGGAATCTGCAAAAAAAACGCTTTCTGAACCAGGTCGCTGTTAATACTATGAATCCAACGGTGTTAAGTAAAACCAGTGATTTTAAAGCTAATACAGAATTGAGCATAACGAAAGGACTCATCCAGTTTGACAAACCGGAAAATTTCCCCCAACCGAAAGGTAATGCAAACAGCAGAGCAATTGTCAAGGAAAACAAACGAATGTTCTTACGCTTAACCAAGATAGACTTTTTGAGCAATCAATTCTTTCCTCAGTATTTCCAAATCAATATCGCGCACCTGTTGCCGCTCTTTTACAGCTATTCCGGCAGCTACACCGGCACCATGTCCTGTTATTAAGCATGTTCCTATAATTCTTGTATCCTCAACCAATTCTTTCTCGAAACAAAAACAACGTCCGGCAACTATCAGTCCATCGGTCTTTTTGGGTATCAACGACCGCAACGGGATTTGCCAAAGCGGACGATCATTAACGCCAACTTTTTGACCTTTGTAAAGCATTGTAGTCCAGGCACCGCTTATCCCGATTACATCATTAAATTTCTTATACGTCATTGTATCTTCGATGGTAAGTTTGTATTCAGCATCTAAAATACGCGACATGCGAACTCCGAGCTGTGAGGCAGTATCCAAAATGTAAATATCCTCATAACCAGGTGTTTGTTTCATTTTCTTATAATCTTTCCAAATCTGCTGACGGTATTCTATCTGAAGGTTTGAAAGGGTCAAAGCATCGGTTCCATCTTGATTGTCTTTGCCGTGCATATTCACCCAGTTAACTCCGGGAATCGGTGTTTTGCCTCCAACAGGATATTTGACATAACCCGATTTATTGGGGTTAATCCGGTCAATATTTCCCAGTCGGTGAACCAATCCGATATGGTATTTCATTGTCTCGTAATTGTCGCCTGCAAAATGGAAAATATCACCGTCTCCGGTACAATCAACAACAACCTTTGCCAGAATAACCGACCGGCCCGATTTGTTTTCAATAAATACACCCTGAATTGTATTTCCATTCATTATCACGTTAGTAGCAACTGTATGATACAGGACTTTTACGCCCGATTCGATGATCATTTCTTCCAGAACAAATTTACCAGCCTCGGGGTCAATTACTGGATTAACGGAATCAATGGACATTCCCAGACTTTTCAGCCGTTGCCACATTTCATCACCAAGACCGTAAATCACCTGTTTCTTTTGGTGGTTTTTATCAATAGCATGGGTTGATAACAGGGGGAGCACTTCACCGCCTGTCCACAATCCGCCCAGATGGTTATAACGTTCAATCAGCCAGGTTTCTGCTCCGGTTTTACTTGCGGCAATTGCAGCGGCAGTTCCGGCAGGGCCTCCGCCAATTACCAGAACATCTGTTTCCGCAAATACAGGTATTTCGCGCTGTGGTTCGGTGACATATTTGATGATTTTGGAATCGGTCTTTGCCGCATCAGTGGAAGTAACCGGTTTCGGCTCAATTTTTCTGCTACACTGCGTACTGAGTGCCAATGCTCCTCCTGCCAAGGCTGCAGTTGTAAAAAAGTCTCTTCTTTTCATGTGTTCTGCCTATTTTGTTTGAAACAAAAATAAACAAAATTGTGAAGTATAGAAGGTAAACAGGAACTTAAATAAAATACGAGTGAGTATGTGCCTATTGGGGTAAAAAAAATTAAACACATAGGGAACAATAGGTAAAACACATTAGGCACATAGTCTTTTCTATGTGCCTATGTTATTTTTTTCTATGTTCCTATGTGTTTAATTTTTCCTATGTGTTAAAAAAAAGATAATGATATGATAATCATTCAATATTATGATTGCATGTTTAACAACACTTTATAATTGAAAGAAAAATGTTTTCCGGTATCTTTGCCAATCCTAAATTCAGTAATATATTGAATTATAGCAGGAAGACCGGATTTGCAGTAATAGATAAATAAAAATAAATTATCATGTCAACAATCAAATTAAAAATCGTTTTCGCACTGATTTTAGTGAACGTCCTATCAATCAGTGTTAAGGATGTTGTGGCGCAGCAATTGAAAGAGATTGAAGCGGGTCGTGTATCATTGCCTAACGGATGGAAACTTTCCCCGGTTGGGAAAATGTTGCACCTTGGCGATTTACCCTTAAATATAGCTGTTTCTCCAAACAAAAAAATGATCGCTGTCACAAACAATGGTCAAAGCGAACAGAGCATCCAACTGATTGATGTCGAAAAAATGCAAATACGCGATTCAGTGATTATTGCAAAAGGATGGCTGGGGCTGACTTTTTCAAAAGATGGAAAATATCTCTATGCCTCCGGTGGAAACGACAACTGGATAATGCGCTATAAGATACAGGATTTCAAAATTGTCCCGTTCGATACATTGGTTATTGGTAAGAAATGGCCTGCCCTGATCTCAATTGCCGGAGTCGCCGTTGACGATCAACAGCAATATCTTTATACAGTTACCAAAGAAAACAATTCTCTTTATGTTTATGATCTTAAAAATAAAAAAATAAAAACTCAGGTTTCCTTGGGTGGCGAGGGTTATACATGCCTGCTTTCTAACGATAATAAAACCCTATATTCAACTTGCTGGGGTTGCGATAAAATCGTAGTTTTTGATACAGATAAACAGGTAGTTAAAGGATCTATTCCTGTTGGTGACAATCCCAACGATATGTGTATCACCCGTAACGGCAAATACCTTTTTGTCTGCAATGCCAATGACAACTCCGTTTCTGTAATCTCTACCGAGCAAAACAGGGTAATCGAAGTTTTAAATGCTGCCCTTTTCCCGAATTCGCCATCAGGATCAACAAGTAACAGCCTTGCCTTAAGTGAAGACGAAAAAACAATTTATATTGCCAATGCCGACAATAATTGTCTCGCAGTATTTGATGTCACCATTCCTGGAAATAGCAAAAGCAAGGGGTTTATCCCAACCGGATGGTATCCAACCTGTATAAGGGTGATAAATAATACAATATTGGTTGCCAATGGAAAAGGATTGACTTCAAAACCAAATCCTTATGGGCCAAGTCCGCTGAACAAAGAAGAGCAGGTGGCCCGACATGCCGATATAAAAAACATAAAGGTGCAGTACATTGGAGGGTTGTTTACCGGTACGCTTCAATCTATTCAAAGACCGGATGATAACCAATTAGGGATTTATTCGCAGTCGGTTTATAACAATACGCCTTACTCGAAAGAGAAGGAGATGCAAAGTACGGGCGAAGCAGGCAATCCGATTCCTTCAAGAGTTGGTGACGTATCTTCGATTAAATATGTTTTTTATGTAATTAAAGAAAACCGGACTTATGATCAGGTGTTAGGCGATGTACCCGAAGGAAACGGAGATACAAGCCTTGTGCTTTTCGGTAAGGATGTAACCCCCAACCAACATAACGTAGTAAAACAATTTGTATTGCTCGACAATTTTTATGTTGATGGCGAAGTGAGTGCCGATGGTCATAACTGGACTATGGGAGCTTATGCCACAGATTACCTTGAGAAGAATTGGCCAACGAGTTACGGCAGCAGAGGCGGTTTTTATCCGGGTGAAGGAAGCAGGGAAGTCTCAAACAATAAAAATGGATTCCTGTGGGATTATTGTAAAAAATATGGGGTTACTTACAGAAGTTATGGTGAATTTATTTCGGATGAAAAAACACCAAACATTCCAGTATTGGAAAACCACTTTTGCAAGGAATATATTGGATGGGATCTCTCTTTTAGGGATACTGCCAGATTCCAAATTTGGAAACGCGATTTCGACTTGCATCTTGCCAAAGGAAATGTACCACGCTTAAATACAATTCGTTTTGGAAACGACCATACTGAAGGTTTAAAAATTGGAAGCCCAACGCCAAAAGCATTTGCAGCCGATAATGACCTCGCTGTTGGCCAATTTATCGAATACCTCAGCAATTCCCCGATCTGGAACGAAACCGTTATTTTTATTGTCGAGGACGATGCACAAAACGGACCTGACCATGTTGATGCCCACAGATCTACAACTTATGTTGCCGGAGGATTTGTCAAACAGGGTTTTGTTGACCATACCATGTATTCTACAAGTTCTGTTTTGCGCACAATCGAACTGATTTTGGGATTGCCTCCAATGAGTCAATACGATGCGGCAGCAGAACCTATGTGGAGATGTTTTAACACAACAGCAACTCACCCTCCTTTTAAGGCAACAGCAAACCTGATTGATTTAAACCTTAAAAACATAAAAGAGGATAAGTTTTCGAAGATGAGCGAAAAATTTAATTTCAAAAAAGAGGATCGTGTTCCTGATGCAAAATTTAATGAGGTCTTATGGGCCGCGATAAAAGGAACCGACAGCCCATGTCCGCCTCCCGTTCACGCAGCCTTCTTCACACCTGAAAAGGGTGGGGACGATTGAAATTAACATCTACAATTAAAACACTTAATATCAATATCTTACAGCAATTTTCAACCACTCTGTGGTTGCGGTTGTGTGTCGTTCATTTTACCCCCGGTTCCGTAAACTTCACCGGGGGCTATTGACGTTCAACCACTCTGTGGTTGTGTGTTAGGTTTAGTTTGCTCAGGATGGTTTTTTACGTATCCACTTAGTAAAATACACGTATTAAGAAAATTAAAATATCAATGTATCTATTTATAAAACCTATGTGCCTATGTGTTAAACCTATGTGCCTATGTGTTAAATTTCCACGAATGTAATCAAAAAGTGCCCTAAATCAATAACTTAAAGCAATGTTCAACCACTATGTGGTAGTCATAATCCAAACCTCTTTAATTTTAGAGGATTACCTTGAAGGATTATTTGATCAATATTGGAAATGACAAATTTGGGAAAGTTAGAATATTTATTTTTTAGTGGACGTTGAAAAAATCAGGTAAAAGTTTTATTATAGTACTAAATTTACTATCTTTGTGTAGTCAAACAAAAAAATTAATGAAGAAGCTTAAAGTTGCCGAGATTTTGAAAATGCTTTATGATGACGGTTGGTAAATAAACGATCAAAAAGGAAGCCACCGACAATTTAAGCATATTGAAAAAAAGGGAAGGTAACCGTTAATGGTAAACCAAGTGAAACTTTTGGGCAATATGTTTTAAACATCATTTTCAAACAAGCTGGTTGGAGATAATAGTGTACATTAAAAAATATCGGAATGCAAAAAATCAAGGTACATGTAGTATGGTTGGACAATTACGGAGCTGGGAGCAATGAAGTGCTTGGCTGCGTAGCAACGCATAAAACATTGGAAGGGGTAAAAAAGGCATATACCGAATCGTTGGGTTGGCACCTTGAAGCTATGCTGGCCGATGGCGACAAAATACCGACTATGCTGCAAGGAGGTTATGAATTGGAATTTGAGTTAAACACTGCCGCGATACTGCACCATTTTAACGGCATTCTTACCCGTTCAGCCTTGTCGCGCGTTACAGGGATAAACGAGCGACAGTTAGGGCATTATGCAACAGGACACCGAAACCCACGCCCGGCTCAGCGACAAAAAATAATAGAAGGCATCCGTAAAATTGGCGCAGAATTTATTACTGTGGTGTGAAAATTGGTTGTTTTATGTTTGACTTTGCCGTTTAAAATCTCAAATAGAGTAATCCCCTCAACTCAAATCGTTTATTACCGGGTGTAACATCATTACCTGATCCCCACAATAAAGCACCATCGTGTATTGTGCAACCCGCCTTCAGGTAGGCAGTTATCCGTGAAGCAGGCAACCATTTCAGATTGAGATATATTCTGCTTCCTTTTCCGTGAAACTCCGGAATCGAAAAACTGTACAACAAGTCGTTCTCATAAGTGTAAATGCGCGAATTGTAGCCATCGGTATTGAACCATGCGTACCGAAGCCACATTTTCAGCTTCCTGATTGGAGAATAAACAAAATCCTGAAAAAAAAGAAATCCATTTTCATGTACATCATAAAATGAATAACCGGCATATTCTAAACGAGACCGTAATGTAATTTTCTCGCTTAGAGTATATTGGGTATGAATCCTAAGTTTGGTAGTCATTTCGTCATAATCGGCTGCTACTCCCGTATTACCACTTACTTTCTGAGGTTTCGACTCGTATTTTGCCTTGAAATAAAGTGATAACTTTCGCGATAATGCTACATCAATCTGAGTCATGTAATCGCTCCCGCTACCAGGCGACATTGTACTGTAAGTCAACCACGGAAAATGATAAATGTCAACATAACATGAGACTTTCACTTTCGGAAGCGGATAAAGCAACACACCGGTATAAAGCCCAGTTTCATTACGGTTTCCTGAACTTTCTGACAGCGAACTACCATAAAATGAATGAAAACCGGCATCAAAATACCGGAAGTAAACCGACCAGCTAATCTGAGGGTGTGCGTGCCAAACCATTCCCTGAATACCACCAGGATTCCCGCTCTTCGACAAACCGAAATCGCCAAAAAGCTGAATGTCAGGAAGTGCAAACTGATAATCAAGCCCAAAATTATAGTTGCTACCACCAGAAAAGCTCTTTGCTTTATATGGCGAAGCACCTGCACTCATTGGAAGACCAAATTGTTGATATACAAATAATGCTCCTACTCTGAAACGCTTAGATCTTAATTCACCATACCCGCCGGCAATTTGCTCATTCAGACTTTTTTCATCCTCAATTTCGGATGAAGTTCTATGATATCCTGAGGTTTGAAGAGATGTGAAATACCTTTCACCTGTTTTGGAATCAATACTGATATTGGCATCGCGTTGCTTATTCGAATAAAAAAGCATCATTTTAAACGGTCCGCTGCCGAGAGTGGTTGAGATTCCTCTGAAAAAACGGTTTTCGTCAGTCGAAGTATAAGGCCTGACACCTTGTCCCGATTTCATAATACCCAATACATTGCCCGATTTTCCAAGAGCTGAACCTGCCGAAAAATTCACACCCTGACCAAACCGCAGCAAAAAATCACCAACAGTTACCTGCCGGAGTAAACCACGACCTTTCCAGGAAACAAAGCCGGAATAATAATCGAATCCAATTTTGTTGCTTCCTTTGAAAAACTCTTCTCCGGCATCTTGATCGGTAATAAACCCAAACTCAAATTTCCCCGGAATTTCGAGATGATAGCGACTGTATAACGAAATAGGTGAACCGGGATAAACCGCACTTTTACCTTCCGAAGCAGAACTGTAGCCTTTTGCTTCGGGGAAAGAGCTTCTAACCCTGAACATTGCCCTGTGAAACACTTTTTTATGCATATTGGCAACCGAATCAGATGGCACTGTGAATGTAATAAATGGGGTAATGGAGGCTATTATTTCGGGAGTAAAACCTTCAATTGCTGCCAACTCATAGTTCGAAACAAGATATCCGTTTTGCTTACGATAGGCAATTATATTTTGAATCTGTCGGAAATCCAACATATTGAGCTGCTCAAGTTCGTCAGCCGAAGCCATATTGATATTAATTTGCTGCTCTGCCACTTTGGTAATATCGTCTAATAGAACAGAGTTGTCAATATCCGACTCGTCCGATTCAGCAATCGCCTCAATAACTTGTTCCATCTGTTTTTCTTTCTCCTCCTCTGTAATCTGGGAGAAACTCTGATAATAAAATATCATCAGTAACAAAAGCAGGTATTTTGTTCGGCTGTTCATCATCAAAAATTTAAAACTAAAGAAAAAGATGGTGTATATCCCAACGTTTCGTGATGGACAAATGCAAAATCCGTAGCAAAAAATTTGCTTTTGTAGCCAACACCTGCTGAGTGGCGAAATGGTTTTCCTGATACTCCACCTCGAAGGAAGAAACTTTCGGAAAACTGATACTCAATACCCATTCTGACATTCAATGGGTTATCAACACAATATGAAATTGCACTTACGAAAAGAATATTTGCTGATGGTTTTAAAGCTATGCCTGTAGTGGCACTGGCTGGCAGATTTGATTTTAGGTTGAGCGATTCGATAGAGGTATGTGCAGGATTGAAAATATGCAGACCCAAAGTTACATTGTTCGAAGTTTGAAAAAGTACGCCAAATTCCATCACAAAAGTACCCTTGCTCCTACCTTCTTCAGGAAATCCTATTAAAAAATAATTAAACTGTAAACCGGCTGAAAACCTTTTGCCTAATTGTTTAGCCATTGTCAAACCAAAACGGGACTCGTTATAGCCTTGAATACCTTTTTGTTGTACGCTAATTGCAAAGTTTGATAAAGGAGTGGGAATAACTGCAGCCAGCGACTTTTCAGCAAATCCCTCAATCAAATACGGTTGCCGATAATCAATAGCAACAGAAATTTTCTGAAACTTAGAGATGACTGCCTGATTATGAAAAACCGAAAATGGCGAAAAAAGTACAACTCCGGTATTACCAAGAGAAACATCTCTTGCTCCAACCAGAGTTTGGTCTCCGATTGAATAACCCGACGATAAGGAGTATAAAAAAAATGCGAGGGTTAACAGACTATATTTTATAACAGCTTGTTTCATCCTGTTTTATGCCTATAAAACGATAATTACTCTTTCTGAAAAAGTTTTCTGAACCAAAAATCCTTAAAAACAAAAGAGGGCGTAATACCTTGATTGCGCCCTCTAAATATACACAAAAATAAATTGAGACAGAAGTTTTTTTTTATGTCATTTCATATTGCTAATTTTTTATTTATAAGCTTGTGTATGAACGTTTTTAATTGATCTTCCAGATGGGTCGGCATTGTTACGAAATGATGCATCCCAGGCAAGAGCTTCGGGAGTACTACAAGCAATAGAAGGTACCGAAGGAACACAACTGGCTGCAGCATCAGAAGGGAAGTGTTCGGTAAAGATAGACCGATAGTAATACTCTTCTTTTGACATCGGGGTATTAATCGGAAAGCGAAACTTGGCATTAGTCATTTGTTCATCAGTAATTTTTACAGCAGTAAGTGCTTTCAGGGAATCAATCCAATTGTAACCAACACCATCTGAAAATTGTTCCTTCTGCCTCCATGCAACACTTTCAGGAAGGTATCCTTCGAATGCTTTGCGCAGAATCCATTTTTCCATTTTCCCGTTTTTGGCCATTTTATCTTCAGGATTCAGAGTCATAGCAACATCCATAAACTCTTTATCGAGAAATGGAACCCGCCCTTCAACACCCCAGGCTGCGAGTGACTTATTGGCTCTAAGACAGTCGTAAAGATGTAATTTACTGATTTTACGAACTGTTTCATCATGGAAAGCCTTAGCATTAGGGGCTTTATGGAAATAAAGATAACCTCCAAAAAGTTCGTCTGCACCTTCACCCGAAAGAACCATTTTTACACCCATTGATTTAATAACACGGGCTAAAAGGTACATTGGTGTAGATGCTCTAACCGTAGTAACGTCATAAGTCTCAAGATGATAAATAACATCGCGCAAAGCATCAATTCCTTCCTGAACAGTAAAATGAACCTGATGATGAATCGTCCCTATATGGTCGGCAACTTTCTGTGCAGCTGCCAAATCGGGAGAACCTATTAAACCAACGGCAAAGGAGTGTAGCTGTGGCCACCACGCTTCAAGTTGGTTGTCACTTTCAACACGTCTCGCAGCGAATTTTTTTGCTATTGCCGAAATAACCGAAGAATCTAATCCTCCTGAAAGCAGAACGCCATAAGGAACGTCTGACATCAGCTGACGATGAACAGACTCTTCGAGAGCATTTCTTAATACATCAATATTAGACTGATTGTCCTTAACCACATCATATTCAGTCCAGTTACGGGAGTACCATTTATTTATAACACCCTCTTTACTAAATAAATAGTGCCCTGGCAGGAATTCTTCAATTTTCTTGCATATTCCCTCTAATGCTTTAAGTTCGGAAGCAAAGTAAAGGTTTCCGAATGAATCCCATCCCATGTATAGAGGAATAATTCCAATATGGTCACGGGCTACAAGATAACAGTCGTTTTCTTCGTCATAAAGTACGAAAGCAAATATTCCGTTTAGGTCTTCGAGAAAATTAATCCCTTTTTCGCGGTAGAGAGCCAAAATGATTTCGCAATCCGATTCAGTTTGGAATTCGTAATGATTTTCGAGTGGTTTGCGTAATTCACGATGATTGTAAATCTCGCCGTTGACGCCCAAAATAAGCTTTCTATCCTTGCTGTACAATGGCTGTCCACCCGACCACGGATCAACAATTGCCAATCTCTCGTGGGCAATTATTGCTTTTTCGCCGCAATATATTCCCGACCAGTCTGGTCCACGATGACGAATTCTCTTCGACATTTTTAATACCTGAATCCTTAAATCCTCAGCTTTTACTTTTAAATCAAAAACTCCAACAATTCCACACATATTTTTAGTTTTTAAGATTACAACGATATTTTGCGTAAAGTCATTAATTCTATCAATAAAAAATCAAAATGAACAAAATAATGACTGACAAAGATACAAAAATCTTTTGAAATATGAATAATGGTTACAAAATGGTAACAATTAGTTTATTCAATCCAAAAATCACTGATGCAAATGAAAAAACCAGATCAAATTTTAAATTGCGACAAAATTAGGAAAAATGAGACATGAATTGATCTGCCTTCATTAAAATAGTAAACTTGAATCAAATTATGAATTACGGTATTTGTATAAATAATTTTTAGTTGCCGGAAATGTTTTCGGAAACGTTTTTTTATTTTTCGGAAACGTTTCCATAATACAGTTAAATCCGTTATTTTTGTCTGAATTATAATTAGCTTGATTGTATAATAAACATTTAAAATGAAGCATACAACCATAAAGGATGTTGCGAAAAGATTGGATTGTTCAGTTTCAACTATTTCGAGGGCTTTCAACGATAAATACGATATCAGGAAAGAAACACGAGATTTAATTCTGGCAACTGCCAAAGAGATGGGTTACTCACCTAATCCCATGGCACAAAGTCTGTTGAAGCAATGCTCTAACCAAATTGGTGTGGTAGTCCCAGAATTTATTAATCCTTTTTTCCCTGAAGTTATAATTGGTATTCAGGAAGTTTTACTTAAAAAGGGCTATCAGATACTAATTATGCAATCAAACGAATCGTATATACATGAACTTGAAAATGTTAAAGCGCTGGAAAACAACATGGTAGATGGCATGATCCTGTCGTTGACTATGGAAACAAAAAATGTTGAATATTATAACAAACTGATTAAACAAGGTTTTCCGATAGTACTTTTTAACAGAGTTTCGACAGATATGGATACCCATAAAGTGTTGTTGGATGACTACAAGTGGGCTTTTTTTGCAACAGAACACCTTATTTATCAAGGATATAAAAAAATATATCATTTTTCGGGTCCTACCGGATTAATATTCACTCAGAACCGGAAAAATGCTTTTATAGATGCCCTCCGGAAACACAAAATAACCATTGATAACAGTTCGATAATAGAAACAGGGTTGATGATTTGTGACGGAGAAAGGGAAATGGAAAAACTGATCAAAAAAAACAACATGCCTGATGCCATTTTTGCGGTTAACGACATGACTGCCATTGGCGCAATGAAGGTACTCAAAAAGAATGGTTTTAAAATTCCGGAAGATGTGGCTTTAGTTGGTTTTACAGAAACAAAGTTAGCTGAATTGATTGATCCTCCATTGACGAGTGTAGCTCAACCTACACACGAAATCGGAAGAACAGCCGCACGCTTACTTGTAGATCAGATTGAATCAAAAGGAATTTTTGTCCCGCAAACAGTTATTTTGAATGGTAGGTTAAACATACGTGAATCATCAATGAAATTGTCGTAATAATAGATAATATCCTAAGATTCAGGTTTTCTCATCTTTTTATTGCATAAAGCCTATTCATTGTTGATATATACAAAACGCCATGAGCAGCAACAGGAGTTGAATGAACTGGGCTATCCAATTTTATGGAATCCAACACTTTTAGTGTTTTACCTTCTTCGAGAATCCAAAAATCACCTCCACACGAACCAACATAAACTTTCTTGTCGGCAACAAAGGCAGAACTCCATGAATCCATTTGAAGCTTATGTTTCCAATAAGGAATACCATTTTCAACATCAATACATTGCAGATTTTTACCACAGTCGGTTACATAAATTAATCCATTAGAAATAGCAGGGGTTGATGCTGAGTGTTGTTCAAGTTGGTATGACCAGATTTCACCACTATCAGTTATATCGCCTTTTTTTGTGGCATCAATACATTTAAGCCATGCTATTTTTTTCCCCCACCAAATATCACCACCCACTGTAAGGTAAACGCGATTTTTATAAAACACAGGCATTCCAAAAGAAATACTAGGGCCTTCAACCCTGTTATTCAGGTAATCATGAATATTTTTTTTTGGTGATTTTGGGTCGCAGTCGAATTGCCATACTTTATTAAACGATTGTACTTGTTCATGTGATGTTGTCTGTGAGAGTGCTTTGAAGGCATATAAAATCCCATCGGGACCAGCAAAAAAAATCAACTTTTGTCCGTTAACTTCCCCCATTGAGGGAGAGGACCAGGAAGAGTGAAAAATTCTTGGGCCAAAATGCTCGTTATCTTTTGCAACAAGTCTTCCTGTTTTTTTATCTAATGCGATCAAACTTGGAGCATTTAAAGCATTGGTTTCAAGATGTTTGTAATTAACACCATTGCAAGTGTTAAGGTAAAGAAAGTCGCCGTCAAGTAATATGGAAGCATGTGGTGAATCGTGTGGGCATAAACCTAATTCTAATTTTAAATCGTATGACCAGATAATATCCGCATCCTTTAAAGTTACTTCATAAGCAAATTCACCTGATGGAGCCATATACCATCCCTCACCTTGGAAAGTCCCATCGTTTCCATCGGACTGCCCGTTCAGGTCAAGGCAAAGTACCTCCGAACGGTTAGTAAGCAAATAAACGCGATTATCTTCAATAGTTGGAGGTGAGCAAATTCCAATCATAGGCCAATCATTGTGCCTGTCGCCTTCAATACGTGGAACAACCAATTGCCAGCATAAACTGCCGTCCGACTCGTTTAAACAGAGTAAAGTGCCTCGGTCTCCTTTGTGACGCAGATCACGTTCGTCTGCATTGTTCGCACCAATCAAAACCTTTCCATTTGAAATTACTGGAGTTGCATATCCATTACTTCCAATAGATACCGACCATTTTACATTTTTCCCTGTTTCAACATTAAATGTTGTTGGCAAACCTGTTTCAAAAGAGACCATGTTTCGGGTGTACTTTTCGCCCCACTGAGGACAATCCTGACCTTGTGCCCGACACGAATAAAGTAAAAAAAATTGACATACTGCTATCATACAGTATATCTGCCAGTTGTGTAGAAATGCAATTTTAATTCTCTCCATATATCATACGAACTAATAGTTGAAAATAACAGAAACCAAATCTGCTGCTGCGCGGACAAAAGTAGTTATTATACCCGCTTTTGATGAACTTACTCCAGAGTTATTATAGGATAAGAAATTGTTTAAAAATACCCAATAATATTTTCAAATCGTCAGTTTGGATTTCGAAATCGTAAGGTAAATCAATTAAGTTCCTAACTTCAAAAATCGCCAGGCTAATCCGGATGTAATAACTCCATACATTGTTGGAAGTTTTATATTATAATTTTGGTTAAAAATGCGCAATGCAATCACCACAGCGGTTCACAGCCCTTTTCCAGAATACCACGATCGAACAGTTAGTTGAAAATCATTTACAACTTTTTCTAATGTATATTTATTGTACGACATGGTTTTTCCATTTTTATAATCTATTCTACAAAATTACATATTTTTTTTTGACCGTTAAAGAATTCCTTACAGCTCATCCGTCCTTTTGAATAAAATATTATTTTCGTTTGGGTTTAGAGGTAATACTTTGCAAAATTTTAACACATTACAAACAATCGTTATATTTGCACAAAAACAATGTCAGATGAAAAGGTTTTTTAATGTTACAGGCTTATGTAATCCTAACGACCATTTTATGGTTGACCCCTTGCGTGGTTTAGATGAAACAATACTAAGCCTAATTGCCAACAAGTATTATTTCACCATCCATGCTCCACGTCAAACCGGAAAAACCACGCTCCTACGCGCATTGATGAATCAAATTAACACCGATGGCAACCGGATATGTTTATATTTTTCTGTCGAAACGGCTGGTTATCGCAGTATTTCTGTTAATGATGCCAATAAAAATATTAACAAGGCTATTGTTGAATCTGCCAAATCTTTTTTACCTTTGGAGTATCAACCCAAACATTGGGAAAAGGCAAGTGAAATGTCCTTCAAAGATTTTGTATCTCAATGGACAAGGGAGTTGCCAAAGACGATAGTACTGCTGATAGACGAAATTGACTCATTGTACGATGATGCTTTAGTTTCGGTACTTAGGCAGTTACGTGATGGATTTCAGTTTCGTCCCGACGCATTTCCTTCATCCATTGCACTTGTTGGTTTACGCGATGTAAGAGAATACAAAGAAAAGGTGAGAGATAATGATCGGTCAATAGGTAGCGGTTCGCCATTTAATGTCAAAGCCGAATCTCTAACAATCAGCAATTTTTCACGTCTTCAAATAGCTGGTCTTTTTCAACAATATACCAATGAAGGTGGACAAGTTTTTATAGATGAAATTATTGATTTGATTTTTTTACTTACAGGAGGTCAGCCGTGGCTGGTAAATGCTTTGGCCAGGGAAATAACGGACAAAATTTTAGAAAGAGATACTTCAAAACCGATTTCAGTTGAAATAGTTAATCAAGCCAAAGAAAACCTGATTCTGCGAAGAGATACCCATCTTGATAGCTTGATTGATAAATTACAAAATCCTCGTGTCCGGCCAATTATTGATGCAATTCTTTCAGGTGCAGATATTCATTATAATGAGTTTAACGATGATCTGAAATATGTCGAAGATTTAGGAATCGTCGTTAAAGATCTTAAAAAAGATGGAGTTAAGATTTCAAATCAAATTTACAGCGAGATTATTCCCCGTGTTTTAAATTCCAATTTGCAAGACCTAATGATTCCAAAAGTGTCGCCACAATGGTTTATAAAATCGGACGGTCATCTTGATATGAACGCGTTGCTGCTTGAATTTCAGGATTTTTATCGCGAACATTCCGAAAGCTGGCTCGACACATTTAGTTATCACGAAAGTGGCAAACAACTATTGCTGATGGCATTCCTGCAACGCATTGTCAATGGTGGCGGCTCAATTGCACGTGAGATGGCAGTAGGCAGAGGCCGGACCGATTTAGTAATTGAATTCAATGGAGATAGTTTTGTGCTGGAGCTCAAGATAAAACGTTCGAATACAAATATGGAACGTACCTATAAACAACTTTTCCATTATCTCGATCAACTAAACCAAACACACGGATACCTGATACTTTTTGAACTGAAAAATTCCGATGTTTTATCATGGGAAGAGCGAATGAAATGGACCGAAGTCGAATACGAATCACTAGGAGTTAAAAAACAGTTTAGCGTAGTTGAAATGTAACATTCAAATTCGAATTACAGGATCTTATGAAACTGCCTTCAAATACTTCTTTATTCGTGAAGCATAATGTAGCTACTAATCTTTTTTTGAAGTCCTAAAGTTCTGTTAAACAAACTTTTCGGGACAGATAAACCAATATCCGCCACTAACTGACAAGAAACGAAAATTGAAAAGCAAATTCTTGTTTAATAGGGTGAGATAATTGCTTCTATCGAACATGAAAATAGTGAACGGTATTCGTTCTTTATATGTTTGAATCTAATTGTGATGAATTCAGGAGTATCACAAAGAAAGCAAATCATATATAAAAATATTGTAACTTTGTCAAAGGTCACTGTGGCAAATAGAAAATACTTGGAACAGCATAATTAGTTATTAATTTACCTACAAATTTGAAACACTCATGGGACGAATTTTATATTTTATGATTTTCAATATGATGGCTTTCAGAATATTAGCTTCTGACCTGGTTTTAATTCCAACAAAAAACTATTTCGAGACAAAAGCCATTTTCAGTAACCCGGTAGTAACAGTGAATTTTTACAGTAACGAGTTTGTAATTGCTACGCTTAATGGATCGCTGGAAAGACCATTTATCAAGCTTGATGGTTCAGCATGGGAAACCAATTTCAGCTATTACCTTGTATATTTGGACATTATTAACCGGGCTGAATATCTTTCGGAGGTTGGCTCACAAGTAAAAGTACTTTATGACAGTGGGCAATACCTGATTTTGAAGACAGATGAAACTGCTTTTGGGCCATTAAAACCTGCAAAAAATGATGGAATGGTCAGATTCTTCAACATCGGAGCCAAACTACCAGAACCGAATAACCTGTTAAAAAGTGCCAGTCTTATTCCCGATCCATATATCGCTGCTATGATAAATCGTGTAGAGTCTTCAAATATTACCTCTACCGTGCAGCAATTGCAAGATTATGGCCACCGCGGTTGGTTAAATCCTTCTGGATTTAAAGCACAAAACTGGATAAAGGACGTTTTTACCGGCTTTAATTATAAGGTTGAGGTGATGGATTTTTTTGAGATGTATCCAAACGGCAGTGACAACGTGATAGCTACCAAAATTGGGAAAAAATACCCTGACGAGTATGTCATTCTTGGTGGACACTATGATTCATATTCCTATTACGAAACTGCACCCGGAGCTGATGATAATGCTTCAGGAGTAGCAGGATTATTGGAAGCTGCACGGATCTTGAGCCAGTATGACTTCGACCGCACAATAATTTTTTGTGCATTTTCAGGTGAGGAGTATGGATTATATGGAAGCCATTTTTATGCTAACAGATGTTCAGAGCAAGGGATGAGAATTCTAGGGTATTTCAACTTGGACATGATTGGTTATCTCAAACCCGGTAACCCTATCAGCACCGATGTTTATTATACAACCACCGCTTTACCGTTATTTGAGTTTTATCAAAAGGTTTGCTCAATTTATCTACCGGAATTTAACGTTAGGTCAGCCGCTGCCAGCTGGGGTATGAGCGACTATTATTCGTTTAATAGTGCCGGTTACATGGGTATTTTTCCTTTTGAGGACAAACAGAATTACAGTCCTTACATTCACACATTCAACGACGTAGTCGGGATAAGTTACAATAATAGTGAACAAGCAGGAATCTTCACAAAAGCCACCATTGCCTCAGTAGTTACACTGGCCAATATTAGCAGTGGATCGATACCTGTCAAATGGTTTGGTTCGATCTCCTCCGACTGGAACACACCCGGCAACTGGCAACCGAATATTGTTCCAAAAGCAACAGATAATGTTACAATACTATCCAATTATGACGATCCTGTCGTGAACGAGGATGCTGCCAAACCAGCTGTTTGCAACAACCTCACCATAATACCCAGTGGGCTGCTTACCATCAATCCAGGCAAAGCACTGACTGTTAATGGCAACATTATCGGTTCGGACAGCATAAAAGGTTTGATTATTAAATCTGATGTCAACGGCACTGGTTCGTTAAAGGTTTTAGGAAGTATTACGGCATCAGCTACTGTTCAACGGTTTTTGAATAATGGAAAAGGGTATTTAATATCTTCACCCATTGGTAAGCAGACACTGAAAGATTTTATCGCAAAAAATGTCAACATACCTGTTATAGGGTCAACAACAGCTTATGAGTTTTCAGAATTTTCAAACTCGGGTATATTTGGGTGGAATCCAAATTTTACAGTTGATTATTTAAATAAGAACCCAACTAAGGCATTGGAATTTGGAAAGGGTTATTGGGTACGAACTGCATCAGGTGCTAATCCTGAAAGGCTTGATTTCGAAGGTGTTTTAAATAGTCCATCAACTACAAGTATTAATCTATCCTCAACTGCGGCTGATGGTTGGAATTTGATCGGTAACCCGTTAGCTGCCGCAATCAAGTTATCTGATAACACACCCGAAACGAGCGAAACAGACAATTTTTTGGAGGTCAATCAGGCCAACTTCGACCCAAATTCGTATGGTGTTTATAAACTAAACGGTGCCTCTGGCGATAATGATGAATATGAAGTTATAAATAAAACCTCAGGGAATACCTTTGCAAAGGTAGGTCAGGGTTTCTTTGTGAAGAAAAAGGATAATGCCATAGTTACCTCAATGTCAGTTACTCCGGCAATGCAATTTCATATAACCTCAGATCAATTGAAAACTGGTGAACTTACTTATCCTGAAATTAAATTGACCGTATCGGGTAGTGGTAAAAGTGCTTCAACAAAGATTAAATTTATTGAAACAACTCATGAAGGGCTGGATGTAGGATACGATGCCGGGATATTCAAAGTAAACCCGGAATTTTCTCTATATACCAAATTGGTTGAAGACAATGGCTCGGACTTTCAGCTGCAGTGTTTACCAACTAACCAGTACGACAAACTTGTAATTCCAATTGGTCTTGATTACAAAAATGGTGGTGAGGTTGTCTTCTCCGCTTTAGCTTCTAATCTGGATGCTGGTTGTACAATGATTTTAGAAGATGTAATAACTAATTCATTTACTGATCTTTCAAAAAATAATTATAAAACAGAAGTTACTGCCAATACAGCTGGATCCAACAGGTTCTTTCTCTATACTGCCAAAATAAAAGGCTTTGAAAATCAGATAACAGACGGAAAACGTATTGCGTATTCGATAAGTAATATAGAAATCCGATTAATCGGCAAGGTAAGCGACGGTGCGGAAGCAACCCTTTACGATGCCTCTGGTCGTATAATACTTTTTAAAATTTTGGGTGCGGGTATCCTAAATATCATAGACCTGCCAAATATTAAATCTGGTCTTTATTTGTTAAACATCAATGATAAAGGTGCGACACAAACAATTAAAGTGTTAATCAGGAAATAAAAGAAGGAAGAAATATTTGGATTAAATATCAAGAATTCAGGAACAGTTGAGTATGGCCAAGAAAATAACTGTCAGTAAGTCTATTTATTATTAGTAGTTAATAACATATAGTACAAACAACAAATGTATTGATCACCAAAGACTGTATAATCGAGATATGTTTGATGAACGATTTTATACTAAACAATCGTTATATTTGCAAAAAAACAACTTGAGATGAAAAGGTTTTTTAATGTTACAGGCTTATGTAATCCAAACGACCATTTTATGGTTGACCCTTTACGCGGATTAGGTGAAACAATACTAAGTTTAATTGCTAACAAGTATTATTTCACCATACATGCTCCACGTCAAACTGGAAAAACTACGCTTCTGCGCTCTTTGTCGAAACAGTTGAATATGTCCCAAAAATATATTGCTGTTCACTTCTCGCTCGAAACTGCAGGTTTCCGTTCCAACTCGGTCGAAAAGGCAAATAAAGCTATTATAGAAAGTCTGTATAGTGCATCTCAGGAACAAGTTACTGTTAACAATTACCCTCCTTATCCTTCAGAATATGAACCATCCATCAATGTTTTTAAAAACTATTTGACAGATTGGGCAAGAAATAGTAGCTTACCCATAATCTTATTGATTGACGAAATAGATTCTTTGTATGACGATGTGCTTATATCTGTGCTTAGGCAGTTACGCGACGGATTTCAGTTTAGGCCAGAAGCCTTTCCTTCATCTATTGCACTTGTCGGTTTACGCGATGTAAGGGAATACAAAGAAAAAGTGAGAGATAACGACAGCTCTATTGGCAGCGGTTCGCCCTTTAATGTCAAAGCCGAATCTTTAACAATCAGCAATTTTTCTCGACATCAAATAGCCGGTCTTTTTCAACAATATACAGATGAAGGTGGACAGGTTTTTGAAGATGAAATTATTAATCTGATATATTTACTTACAGGAGGTCAACCCTGGCTTGTAAATGCTTTGGCCCGTGAAATAACGGACAAAATTTTAGAAAGAGATACTTCAAAACCAATTATTGTTGAAATCGTTAATCAAGCAAAAGAAAACCTGATTCTGCGAAGGGATACCCATCTTGATAGTTTGATAGATAAATTGATGGATTCCCGCGTACGCCCAATAGTTGATTCGATTATTTCGGGTGCCGATGTGGAGTTTAATAATTTCAACGATAACCTGCAATATGCTATTGATCTGGGGATTATAAAGAACACAGGTAGCGAAATCGTAATATCGAACGAAATTTACAAAGAGATTATTCCCAGAGTGTTAAACTTGAGTTTCATGGCCAATATCGGGGCAAAGGTGTCGCCACAATGGTTTATAAAAGCAGACGGTCATCTTGATATGGACGCACTGCTTCGTGAATTTCAGGATTTTTATCGCGAACATTCTGAAAGCTGGCTCGACACATTTAGTTATCACGAAAGTGGCAAACAACTATTACTGATGGCATTCCTGCAACGCATTGTCAATGGTGGCGGCTCAATCGCACGTGAGATGGCAGTAGGTAGAGGCAGAACCGATTTAGTGATTGAATTCAATGGAGATTGTTTTGTACTGGAGCTAAAGATAAAACGTTCGAATACCAATATGGTACGGACCTATAAACAACTTTTCCATTATCTCGATCAACTAAACCAAACGCACGGATACCTGATTCTTTTTGAACTGAAGAATTCCGATGTTTTATCATGGGAAGAACGGATCAAATGGACGGAAGTCGAATACGAATCACTTGGAGTTAAAAAACAGTTTAGCATGGTTGAAATGTAAAAACCATTATTTTTTCCATCGTTTCTGTTTGACTGCATAAAATCATTTGGTTGTTTTTTCTCAGGAAAAGCTTCAAGTAAGGGTGGAGTCCATTCTACCGGTTTGGGATTGGCAATATTAAGAGGAAAAGTATCAGCATAACTTGTCATTTCTTTTGCAAGCAAAGCAGTCATTCATTGGATTTTCTCATGGTATTTCGGTTTATAAACGAGGTTATTTAACTCATGAGGGTCATTATATAAATCGAATAGTTGGGTTCTGTCCACTATTGGATAACGGATAAGTTTCCACCGTTCGTCGCGGATTGAGTGCTGAACATTTCGGTAGCCTGTGTAAAGCACTTTGCGTACTTTCTTACTCTTCCTGTTAAGAATAGGCAATAAGCTCTTACCTTCTACTCCATCGGGAATTTTTGCGCAGGCAAACTCAGCAATAGTCGGGAACAGATCCATCAGATAAACCAATGCTTCGCTACTGCCTTTGGGAATACCTGGACCAGCTATGACAAGCGGAACGTGCATCCCTCCGAATTCATAAAGGTTTTGTTTTCCAAAGAGTCCGTGATCTCCAAGCGAGAGTCCGTTGTCGCCGCTGAAGATAATAATCGTATTTTCCCACTGCCCATTAGTCTTCAACTCAGCAAAGATGCGTCCTAAATGGTAATCGAGTCCTGATATGCAGGAATAGTAGTCGGCATTTTGCTGTTTCGTATCTTCAGGAGTATGCGGCCAGGGGGCAAGCTTTTCGTTGTTGATGCCTGAAATACCAATCAGATCAATTTACTTCGAAAATTGGCTTTACTTTTTATCCGGCATCAAAATTTTAAACGACCCGGTGGATGAAGAAAAATTCGCAGGTATGTGATGTTATTGGTTATAACATCGAAAACATTACCAATTGGATTTGGTCGTTTATCCAGAGGGGTTAATCAAATAAACTATGTAACGGTATTTTGGTATTCTGATTGAGGTAAAAGCGGATACTCAAATCGAGAAGAAAAGGAATGGAATGGGAGTAAATCAACACGTTAAAAAAACTTTGATGTCTTAAAATATCAATTTTTTCTCTTCATATAGAAAAAAACTGTCGTACAAAAATCGAAAATTAAGGATGGCAAATTTATTGAGCCGTAAATAATTCATTCGGAATACCTGCAAATTGGGTAACTTATCCTTTGGATAGGTTACAATAACTACCACAAAAAAACAAATCAGGCAATGTGGCAAATTATGTATGTTGATATTTTATTCATAAAACTATTTCCTTTGTACGGATTTGATACCGGATAAAGAGTCAATCGCATCTTAATATGCGAAAGTATTGTATGTCTGGTATTAGTATTAAGTTGGCCAATTATTGGAATTGCTGATTTTTTGGAACACAGATAACACATATTATACTGATTTGTAAGGATTCTAACGATAAAATAATTTTGCATTTGCTGGGTCAGCGTTCTTCGGTGTTCTGTTTTATCTCTTTCTTCCTTAAAGAAAATAAATTTTCAAAATTCTGTCCCTTATTTCATTTTTGTTCCTCTTACAAGTATAAAACTTGAAAAATGACTTCTTTCATTCACAAATATATCAAAAATCCAAAATTCCTGAAATGGATATTCAATACGAATCCAGCTATTGATATCTACGGGGAACAATATCTCCTTGAACAACCAGAAATGAAAACAAGAATCCCAGAACTTAAAGATCGTATTATCGAACTTAGGTTTTCCAATGATATGAACTGTCTTTCTGAAAAAACAGAACTTAGGACACGTTTTGTTAGGAAAATCAACTACAATTTTAAACAAACAAAGATCCGGGTGGTGTTTCACTGTGCAATGAAATACGCAGCTATTGCTCTGATTTTATTTGGTATATGGGGTTTAGTGGTTTATACAAATATGGGAAAAGAGACAGTTTTTCATGAGTTTGTAAAGCAGGCTATTCAGGTGTATTCCATAACCCAAAGGCCATTGCTGATTACTTCAAATTGTAAAAATGCAAACCATATAAAGACAAATTCCACAGTTGAATATTCCAAAAGTGAAGTTGTAGTATTAAATATCGATTCATTTCTTCAAACGACTAATGTTGCTACTAACCCATTGGTTATTCCTTACGGAAATCAATCAAGGGTTGTATCATCCGATAATAAAGTGGTTTGGCTGAATTCTGGCAACCAACTCAAAAATCCGACATTGTTTATTGACAAAATCCAGAAAATTTTGTCAATCGGCGAAAGCTTTTTTGAAGTTGCGAAAAACCAGGAAACGCCTTTTATTGGTAACACCTCAATTATTGATATTTTGGTACTTGGAACTAATTTTAAGGTTTCGACTTATCGTGATGATAAACTAATTCAAACTGTTTTGAAAGAAGGAGGTAAAACATTCCAACAACAAGAGACTGATATTTTCGGGAATGATTTCCTGATTAAGCAAAACCAAATGGGTTCGTTTAATAAAATCAGTTACAATAAGAAAATTTATGAAGTAGTTACTGATTATTATACCTTTTGGACAAAAGACCTGATTGGTATCGATGAAATTGGTTTTATCCGCTTAATGAAAAAACTTGTGCAGTTATACACTACTTCATTCAATTTTTCAGACACAAATAAAGCGACAATGGTTATCAATGGTAAAATCAATATAAAGGCAAACAGAAAGGAGGTGATGGAATATTTAGAGAAAGTCTCTTTGTCTAAATTCGAGCAAATAAATAAAATTCTATATAATATGTTATAATAATTAAAAAAAACCTGAAATGGTGGAACATTTCCAGGTTTTATTAAACACTAAATCAATTCAGTATTTATACATTAAAACAGTTCAAGAGAATGTTAAAGAAGTGGCTTATCGGCTTTCCTTATCAGGGAAGTCAAAATAAAATATGGAAAATTATGAAATTGACCCTTATTCTATTAATCGGTTTTATGATGACTGTATCAGCGAATAGTTATTCGCAAAAGACCAGACTCGATATTCAACTATCTAACACGACCATAAAAGGTCTGTTTGGATATATCGAGCAGAATAGTGAATTCGTTTTTCTTTATCGGAGCGAAGATTTAAATACCTCAAAAAAATTGAGCATTGACATCAAAAATGCAACCATCTTCCAGATTCTGGATCAAGTGCTTAAAGACGAAAAAGTGGCTTACGACGTATACGAGCGTCAGATTGTCATCCGAAAGTCAACTGAATCAGCGGTTACTGCTCAGCAACCCGAAAAAAAAGAAATATCAGGAAAAGTTAGTGATTCAAAAGACCAGCCAATTCCAGGTGTAACGGTATTAGCGAAAGGTACGACAATCGGGATCACGACCAATTTGGACGGAAAATACCGATTTTTTGTTCCGTCCGATACAAAAATTATTAGCTTCTCCTTTGTGGGTTTGAAGACTCAGGAAATAGAAATTAATGGTAATAACATTATAAATATCAAGATGTTTGAAGAAACAATCGGAGTTGATGAGGTCGTTATTGTTGGTTATATACGCCAAAATCGCCGAGATCTTTCTTCCTCGGTATCCAAGATTGATATGAAGGCCCTCGAAAATAACCCCACGGCCTCACTGATAAGCCTCTTAGTTGGGCAGGCGGCAGGAGTTCAATCTGTTATCAGAAGTGGGGCACCGGGTATCTCAGGAGGTGGCCTGGTAATTCGTGGAAATACATCCCTCTCTGCTTCCGATGGTATAGATGGTATCAGCAACCCTTTGTATATTGTGGATGGTATTCCAATGTCCCTACAGGATCTTGCAGGATTTGACGTTTCACAAAACGATTTCCTTTCAACACTTAACCCGAACGAAATCAAATCAATTGATATTTTGAAAGATGCCGCTGCAACCGCGATTTATGGATCACGTGGGGCGAACGGTGTTGTTATTATTTCAACCAAACGAGGAATTAGTGGAGAAACCCGCTTTTCATCAAGCGTTTCTTATGGTTCAATCCTGGCTCCTGAAAAGATGAAAGTTTTTATAGGTGAAGCTGAACGGCAAGAAAAACTTAGATTATACGATCAAACCCTTACCACTTTTTTTGGAGATAAAGCATGGATTGATGTTCGTAATGGCCTTGAAGTAATGGGTTATTTTTTACCTTCTGTGCTTACCGACAAATATAATCCGGCTTTTAACAATGCCTACGATTTTCAAAAGTTGTTTTACCAAACAGGTAATACTCAAAATATTGATCTCAGTATGGATGGGGGAACTGAAAAAAGCTCATACCGTATTGGATTAAGCCATTACAACGAAAAAGGAGTCTTGGTTGGTTATGGGTTTAAAAGGACCACTCTAAACGCTAGTTTAGTAAATGATGTAAACAAATTTATCCATAACGATTTTTCATTAAGATATAGTTACCTTGATCGTCAGGGTGGTTTAAATAGCTATATGAAAGCTATGCCTACGTCCCCCACTAATTTACCCTCATCATTATACTATCGCACTCCCGAAGAACTTTCACGTATGTCGGGTCAATTAGGCGACGCTTACAATAAAAACAGAAGTCATAGTTTGTCGTTAAGCGATGCTTTGCGTTTTAAGATTACAAAAGATTTATCATTGGATAATCAGGCATCTGTTTCCTTAAATTTTGGATCAAACGATTATTTTATCCCCTCAACTGCCAGGGCCGACAATAAGAGCTTTGGCCAATCGCAATCGAGTGTAAATTCAACATTTAATGCGAATTCTGTTCTTACTTATAATAAAACATTCAAGTATCATCGCGTAACCGTATTGGCCGGAACCGAAATTAACTCCGACGATCAACAAATGTCGTGGATTCAAGCCGATAACGGTACATCTGATTATTTAAAAGTAATTCAGGGATTTCAAAAAGAAAATATCGATGGATATTCGAATATTGTAAAAACCAATATGCTATCTTACTTTGGTTCGTTAAACTACGGTTATAAGGAGAATAAATATCAGTTTGAAGGTGTGGTCAGACGCGATGCTTCGTCTCGTTTTGGTGCTAACAACAAGTGGGCTACATTCCCATCGGCAAAGGTACACTGGGTTTTCTCTAAAGAACCTTGGTTAAAAGGATGCTCTACCTGGCTCGACTTTGGAAAAATTCGTGTATCTTATGGTAACTCAGGTAGTATCGCGGGTGATCCTTTATTGCAATACAATTCCTTGATATCAACCAACAACATTGGTGCTGGAATGAACGATATTTATCGCAATAAAATGGACGTAAAAACCTATGGAGGCCAAACCGTTGTTATTTCCGACTTTAACAGAGTATCGAACAAAGGTTTATCGTGGAGTAAATCGAGTGAAATAAACTATGGGATAGATTTAGAGCTTTTTAAGAAAAGACTATTTGTTACCGGTGATGTTTATTCAAAATACATCTCTGGTTTGGTTTATACCTCAACTCTACCACAAAATGTTGGTTTTACGTCTATACAATCAAATCTGGTTGACATGATCAACAGTGGATTTGAGTTAAATCTTACCGGTTATATTTTCCCCCGAACCAGCGATTTCCAGTGGGAATGGACCCTTAACCTTTCAAAAAACAACTCTAAAATTGCCAAACTGGGCAATGGAGGACGTGATTATATCAATGGAGATTATGCCTTTGTTGTTGGCAGACCCGCATTCCAGTATTATACCTATGAATACACCGGAGCACTCGATTCATTTGATGATTTGGAAGTTAATCCAGTAACCGGAAAACCAATGAGCTATTTATGGGGTGACGCTGGTTTAGCTTTAGGACTTCAAGGCCGTATATTCCCGGGGATGCCTTTATTTACAGATGTAAATGGCGACTTCCAGATTGATGCCGGCGATTACGGTAACGATAAGATGATTATTCCAAATAAATCGCCTGAGCCAAAAATCATGGGAGGATTACATTCAACAATTCGTTACAAAGACTTCTCATTAAGAGTACAATCATCATTTGCCTTTGGTCATTATATTTTCAATACCACTCTTCAGGAACAGCTTACAAAATATGACGATCATGCTTTCTTCCTTGACGCCCTTTACCAAACTGATGACAGCAAATTCTGGTCGAAACCAGGAGATGGATCATACTATCCAATGCGCTTTATTTCTTATGCCGATGGAGGTTCTGTTCGTGCATTCAGAAGGTCATCCATGTTTCTTGAAAAAGGAGACTACTGGAGTATCGATAATGTTACGCTCTCATACAACTTGCCAAAGAAATTATTGTCGAGCATAAAATTACGTGGATTAAACCTTTACGGAACAGCACAAAATGTTTTTATGTGGAAAGCTTCAGGAGTACTCGATCCTCGCACAGTGTCGAAAACAGGATACTATAGCGGAGATGGGTATCCAATCTCACGCAGTTTTATTTTTGGGTTAAGATTACAATTCTAATACATTTTTTTTATGAAAAAGATATTTATAATCCTGCTACTTTTACCTTTGTTAAATAGTTGCAGCTATCTATTAGAACCAGAGCAAGTAAATTTGGTGTATAACGATGTGTTTTGGAAAAATCCAAAAGACGCGGAAACAGCACTTTTAGGAACCTATTCGTTGTACCGCGGACTTATGGCCGACGGTAACTGGTTTCATCGTGCTGATGCAACTACCGGTTTTTTCAACAAGGGATGGCTTGGTGGGTCACCCGACCAGCTTTACCGTCCAGGTGACTTTGGCAATACCAGTACGGCAAAATCATTTGGAGCACTCGAAGGCCTCTCTGATTGGTCAAAATTTTATAAAGTTGTAGCACATGCCAATCTGGTTATCAAAAAAATTGAAGGAATGCCAGAGAATCTTTTTACGGATGATAAAAAGAATCAACTTTTAGGCGAAGGTTATTTTTTACGTGCCTTGGTTTACTTTAACATTCTCCGCAACTGGGGAAATGCACCTTACATCAGCGATGCTATTGAATCCTCGGAACAGGTTATTAACGAAGACCTGACACCTGTATTAATTGGCCGGACCAAAGACACCGAAATCGGGAAGAATGTACTGGCCGATGTAAATAAAGCCATTAGCATGTTGAAACACTCCAATCAAGCACTCACTGGATGGGGAATACGCGCCAATCGTGGTTCTGCCGAAGCTCTTGCCGGACATGTTAATCTGTGGATGAACTTTCTGGCCAAACGCAACAATTTGCCAAGCCCGGAAAAGTATGTAACCGATGCGATTACCGCCCTTGAATCACTACAAACACAAGGGGGCTATAGTCTAATAAGTTATGATAGTCCTAATGCGATAACAAATTTATACAAAGGACAATCAAGTGAAGCTGTTTTTGAACTGAATGTTGCTTCTGACCAAAATGAATCATATCGGATTGACCACGGAGGTGTAGTAAATTTCACCTGTAAAGTTGTACCCCTTGATGGTGACGTAACAAAAGACAGAGCAGGAAGTATCAATTTTGTGCCCATGGTTGAGAAAAATTTGATCTATCCGGAGTATAACTTTAATACCCAGAGTGGAGACATTCGCCCTAAACTATTTTTTGATGCCTGGGATTCGCCATACAACGGTCCGTTTAGTGATGTAAGTCAAACTGAAAGAGATCGGAATCTGGTTACCTGGTTGAAAAAATACGCGATCATGACTGTTGACCCTGCGCATACGTGGAACGAATACATTCCTTACTTTGCCGAAGCCAATATTCCGGTATTTAGATACACCGACGCTTATCTGTTATTGGCCGAAGCCTATGTAAAAGCCAACCAGTCTGCAAAAGCCAAAGTTATAGTCGATGCAATCCGATCACGGGCCGGTCTGACTCCATTTACCGGAAGCGATTTATTAAAGGAAGTACTTCAACAACGTTCAGGTGAACTTATCGGCGAAGGACAAATCTATTATGATTTTGTTCGAAATAATTATTTCCCCAACCCGCAAACCATGGACAACTCGCGCTATTTGCAACAGGGTTATTATTGGCCGGTATCTGCATCGATACTTGTTTCCAATAAACTTATTTCACAAACTCCTTATTGGAATGGTAAAACAACCTGGTAATTAAAACAATAAAAATATGAAAAAGTATATTTATAAAAGTCTTCTGGTTATATCACTGGCAAGTTTATCCATCTCATGCAGCAAAGATTACATCAGTGGTGGCGAAATAAACCCAACAAAAAAATTGGATATAACCACCTTCGATTTGCTAAGTAAAATGGAAGAAACCAAAACCGTTGCAACTCTATTCGAAAAAGCAGGATTAAAAGATGTTGTTAATGGAGATGTAACTATAATTTCGCCCAACCAGTGGTCGGTTAACCGGTATTTACGCCGCCGATATAATCAGGTATTGCGTTCAAATCCGGCAGCCGCTCCTATTACTATTAACGACATATCGGCAGATGAGTTAAAACAAATGGGTATGTATATTTTACCCGGTAAATTGTGGAGCCAAACTATCCCTGAAGAAGGTAAATACGTAAAGACCTACAATGGAGCCGATGTTTACATTTCGGTTGATAGAACCAACACTGATCCTGGAGCAGCTTGGGATGGGGGTGGAAGTCCGGGTGCTGGATACCAATATTCAAACTTCATGGCTCAAAATCCTAAGATTGTGCATGTACTCTTTAAAAGAGGAGTAAATTGGGAAAAAACGATTTTGGAACGTAGTGCACTAGTCAATACCTACAACAATCCTGAATGTGACCAGATGTACCGCATGTATGTTTCCGACATTCAAACGTCTAATGGAATTGTTCATGTGTTGTATCAGGGTGACAGTGGTGGTAGCGAGCACACGTTCTACCACACCTTATTCTTTTTTGGGCAAACAACCGATGATAAATTATAATTTTAAAACTCTCAAAGATGAACAAATTTATTTGCTTCCTATTTATAATCATATTTTTCGTGTCATGCTTTAAAGATCCTGAAAATGTTGGGTTTTTAAGCGATGATATCTATTTAAAAGGGGCCGACACTATGATGGTTTCCATCGGCGGAAAAGGTGAAACCAATTATGCTTGGCTCGATGGATCTTCACAACCCTGTACCTTCAGCATCGATAACATCAGAGATAAAGATGGAAAACGTTCGGAACAATTCTTCCAAACATACCCCTATCGCACCTGGATTAAACCTTATGATTTCCTTAAGGACAAAACCGTTGAGTCAGTGATGGCAAAATTGTCGGATAAAATATTGCCTTGTTTCTGGATTAATCCGGTAAATGGACTGATCCAATATACGGAGACAACTTCAGCATTAAAGAACCCAGACGATGTTTTCAATGTCGATGTGAAAGTTGAAAACTCCGTAGGATCGAAAATTTATAAAGATTATACCATCTTAAAATTAACTTCCACCAAAAGGGCTTATACCATTGATGAGTTGATTAACGGAATTTCGGTTGTTAAAGGAGGGGCCAACAACTTTGTGTTGTATGATCAGATAAACAGTGCCCAACCCGATTTTATTGCACGTCGTAAAAACATTTATGACGACAATGGGAAAGAGTTTGCACGAATTCACAAAATTTCTGATGAACCTAGAATCGGAATTAAGGTTATTTTTAAACTAACCGACACTAAAGGGAAATTGTTTGACCCAACCAAATATGACGGGTATGGTTCTGGAACGTATAGTTATATTGATCAGTCGATTAACCGGCAGAACACTGCTGACGGAATGGTGGTTGAATTTCCGACAACCCCATGGCCTGTTGATGTAAATTTCAGATCGTACATGAAAGGCCCGACTGCAAACGATTTTACTACATTTGACATAACAAGTCTATATGCCGATGTTAAGGCGGGAAGAGTTCCGAGTCTGGTAACATTAGCTGCTTGGCCTGCCAACAACTGGTCAGATGCTACCGCATGGTTTGTACGTATCCGCTCTATCATTACATTCTACGAAAGTGGTACATGGGAAATCACATGTAAGATACCTTATACTTATATTGACAAGAAATTTTAATCAGCTTATCAGGAAGGTGTCTGAAATTAGGGCACCTTCCTTTTTTACAATAGGAAAATATGTTGAAAATAAAAGCAATAGCATTGCTTGGGTTATTCTTTTTAGCCCTATCTTGCAAACAGGAGGTCGAAGCCAAAGCCGATGGAAAAGTTATACCTAAAGTTGTGAAAGTAACCGTTGTCATTCAGGATCCCATGATAAACGGGAAACGGATGCACGAAACCTTTGGATGGAGCGACCCTTGGCTTCTCACAAAAAATTATGAACTTGCACTGGAAGAAATCAGTCATGGAGTTATTGATTATCAAATAGTAAACACTATTGATGCACTAGATTACTTTACTATTTTAAAAAAGTCAGGCGAAAAACTCACCGAAAGCCGGATAGTCTCATTGCTTCAGGAACCAGGATGGAAAACATTAAGAGCTGAAAATACTACCTTTGACTATAAAGCTTTTGTGGAATTCTATGGATTTGACAAAAAACGTGATGCCGGTGAAATTCATGAGGTTTGGTTGTGGTCTTTTCCGTATGGCGGACTCTGGGAGTCGAACATGATGGGTAAAGATGCCTTCTGGATCAACTCGCAACCAACGGAGGATGTCAATTGCAAAGAACTTCTTTGTGTAATGGGCTTAAATTTTGAACGCGATCTGGCTTGCGCATTGGAAGCTTATGGACATCGGTTTGAGTCTGTAATGGGCAAAATATATGGCAATTGGGATTATTACAACAAAGACAAGAAAGATAGGCTGACAAATTGGGAAAGATATGCTGCTTACGGTCAAAAGTATTACAAATTCAACGCAGGAACAGCACATATCGGCAACATTCATTTCCCACCCAATGGAGTTAAGGATTACGATTGGAACAACCAATCAAAGGTTAAGACTTTTGCTGATACCTGGATGAACTATCCCAACATTATAGATGAGAATGCACGAGAAATAGATTGTTCTGAATGGGGATGTTCGCACATTGGCTATATGAAATGGTGGTTCACGCACATACCTCACTACGAAGGCATTAACCCAAAGGATAAAAAACTGAATAATTGGTGGCGTTACGTAGTAGATTATAACGAGGCGATTCGATTGGAAAAACAGTAAATATTTTCTTTAAATTCAATAAACAACCCCAATACTTCAACGAGATGAACAGAAAAATTTTCATGGCAACCCTTTTTATTTTTTCGATTTTTGTTGGTTTTGCACAATCAAAATTCAGCGGATTAGACATGAACTTGGGAAATCTATACCGCACATCAGATGCAAAAACCCGTTCCATCAGTCCGGAGAATTTTACCGGAGAGAAGGGCAAAGGAGGAATGGCCAATCCTGCCGACAAGAACAAACCCAATGTTGCCAACGCCTCCGGTTCGGCTCGTGACCTTGGTCAAGGCTGGAAAATTAACCCTTTTGTCACTATTAAATCCGGGCAAACTTTCACACTGGCTGAAATAGAAGAACCCGGAGCCATTCAGCATATCTGGATGACTCCTACCGGAAACTGGCGGTTCTCGATCCTTCGCATCTATTGGGATGATGAAAAAGAACCTTCGGTGGAGTGTCCCGTCGGAGACTTCTTTGGCCAGGGTTGGAACAGCTACGCGCAGTTAACCTCTCTTCCGGTGTGTGTCAATCCGGGAAGTGCTTTCAACTGTTACTGGACGATGCCTTTCCGCAAAAAATGCAGGATCACCATGGAAAATATCAACGACAAGGATCCGATGACTCTCTACTACCAGATAGACTATACGCTGACCGAAATACCCTCGGATGCAGCCTATTTCCATGCCCAGTTTCGTCGGAACAATCCGGTAGAATCATCGGTCTATACCATTGTTGATGGGATCAAAGGCAAAGGGCAGTTTGTCGGACTCTACATGGCCTGGGGCGTCACCAACAATGGCTGGTGGGGAGAGGGCGAAATAAAGTTTTACCTCGATGGCGACACGCAATTCCCTACCATTTGCGGCACTGGTGCCGAAGACTATTTCTGTGGATCGTACGGTTTTGACCGCGATGGAAAATATAAAGAATTTTCTACCCCCTATGCCGGTCTGCATCAGGTAATCCGGCCAAGCGGCGATTACAACGTGATGATGAGGTTCGGTCTTTACCGCTGGCACATCATGGATCCAATTCGTTTCGATAAAGACCTGAAAATAACCATTCAGGACCTGGGATGGCATCATGGTGGACGTTACCTGGAACAGCATTCGGACATTGCTTCCACCTGCTTCTGGTATCAGACCGACCCACATACATCCTTTCCTAAACTACCAGGATGGAGAGAGCTGGAGGTAAATTAGCATGCTGTCATGCACTTTCGCAGAATGGACAACAACGGCGATGATCAAACTTTATTATAATTTTAAACAGTTTCGGAATTTGTTTAGCAATTATCTACTGAGATTTATGTACATTTATTGATCTCAGTAACTTTTTTCGAACAAAAAACTTAATCCAATGAGATTCAATACGATTCTTTTTGTCATCACAATTTTACTGTTTTGTTCGTGTACAAAAACACCAGTAATTACAACTGAAAGTCTATTGCGCGAAATGGTCAATCGCGAAGCATTGGCTCGATTCCCTGACCCATCGTTTTATTTAAGGCAGTTCAGCAGTTACGATAGGGCGACAACCAAGCCTGGAGATCCGTCATGGTTTGCGAATGCGGATCGGACGATGTTCATCAGGAAGGAAATGAATAGTGGAAGGATCGAGCAGGTAATGTTCGATGCCGATGGGCCAGGCGCAATTGTCCGTTTCTGGATGACGTTTGCCGGAGAAAATTCAGGCCGTGGAACTTTGCGGATTTATTTCGACAATCAGGAAAATCCAACCATCCAGGGAACTGCTTTTGATGTGCTTAGCGGAAAGCTGCTCACAGGGAAACCTCTCGCCTCTTCGGTATCCGATTCTACCAAATATGAAATGCGCGGCCATAACCTGTATTTGCCCATTCCTTATTCGGCACACTGCAAAATAACCTACGAAAGCGATAACATCAAGGATGCCGGTGCCAAAACCGGAGGAGAAGCGGTGTATTACAATATTGATTACCGCACTTATGCTTCTAATGTAAAAGTCGTCTCTTTTTCATTCAATGAATTGGCCAAAGCGTCACCGACACTTGAAAACGTGCAACAGTTGCTCGAAACCCGTGACCGTGGATTGGATATAATAGCAACGGAAACAAGTGTTGTTTCAGGCACAATACCAGCAGGAGGTTTTATCTCCAGATCGTTCACCGGGATTAAGGCAATCAGAAAGATCGTGCTGAAGTTAAATCCTTTGGCCGATCCCCAGTCACTTCGTACAACAGTTATGGAAATTCTATTTGATGGGGAACGTACTGTTTGGTGCCCGTTGGGCGACTTTTTTGGTACCGGATATCAGTTGAGGTTTTCAAATACCTGGTATTCATCGGTTAATCCTGACGGAACAATCTGTGTATATTGGGTCATGCCTTTCAAGAAAAACGCTGAAGTCATCATCCACAATTTTGGGGTAGAAGATGTTGAGATCTTTCAAGGTGAAATCGTGACTGCTGCCTATAATTGGGATCAAAATTCAATGCACTTCGGGACATCGTGGCATCAATTTACCCATCTTATAACGGGTAAAAAGAATGAAACTACCGGGTCGATTGAGCCTTTCGATGTGAATTACGTGGAACTTACCGGGAAGGGCACCTATGTTGGAGACGCGATAACCCTTTTTAATACGGTGTATGCCTGGTGGGGCGAAGGTGACGAAAAGATTTACGTGAACGGTGAAACTTTTCCATCCCATATCGGAACAGGATCCGAAGACTATTACGGGTATGCCTGGTGCCGCCCCGAGAAATTCGCCAATCATCCATTCATAGCCCAGCCCGATGGGAGCGGCAATTTTTGGCCCGGTTATACGGTCAATATCCGTTACCGTGGATTGGACAACATCCCATTTACTTCTTCCTTAAAATTCGATATCGAAATGTGGCACTGGGTGAGGGAAGCCACGATTAATTTTGCGCCTGTAACATTCTGGTATATATTGCCTGGCGGGAAAAGCAATATCGCTCCCGACACAGAGGGGGCAAAAGCTCGTGTTGTTCTTAAACGGAGCGATATCCTTTCACCAGAAATCACAAACGGAAAGATAGAAGGGGAAAACATGGTTTTATCCTCGGTTTCTGCGGGTGATTTCAGTTATCAGAATTCATCAGATTACGGATGGAGCAATAACTTTCAGGCTTTTTGGACCGATGGAAAAAAAGGGGATCAACTGGAACTGACTTTTATTTCAACCGAAAGTGTTGAAACCGGGGTGATAGCAGGTTTTACTGTTGCACCAGATTATGGGGTATTCAGGATTAATTTCAATGGCAAACGGCTTCCAGAAGTGTTTGGCCTTTATAACAAAAATGTCGCATGCAAGGAAATAAACCTGGGCAAGCAATTTCTGATCAAAGGAGAAAACCGGATTCTGATCGAAATAATAAATTCGGGGCCAACTGAAGGAAAGGCATTTTTCGGCCTCGATTATCTCTCCTTCAACAATAAACTGAAATAATTAGAAATAATGGAAATATCTTGTTGTTTTTGCAAATAGCTGGTATAAAGACTATTATAACAATATTTAAAATTTTTCATCAATGTCATTAAAACATAAAAGTCAATTTATCGAACTTTTTCTCCTGTCCTTTTTTCTGTTCCCCTGTTTTCTTGTGGCTCAGGAACTCAAAACAATTGAATTTTCAGGTTTACGCGGAATTCTGGTCGAATCGTTTAACAAGAGCTTCAAACCCTTGTCGGGATTGCCTTTGGTATCCTTTCAAATCGATGAAAAGCACTACAACACTGAACAGGTTACTGAAAAGGATGGGAAATGGGCACTTCCCGGAGTGATTGAAATTGAACACTTTCCAATTGATTATACCACCGGGGTGAAAATGTCCGTCACCTTCCGGAACATTTCAAACGATACAATTCTTTTGCATAACATCGTTCCGTTTGGCGAGTCGGCAAATCGGGTTTATATCACCGGCAAAGGGGATAACGGATTGTCGAGGACCCACCTTTTCCGTCCGGGATTTGAGCCTGTAAATGTAATTGTTCCCGACAATGCCTGGGAATTGGGTTTTTCAACGGTAGATTTGAGCAACAATAAAAAAGTCTGTTCCCTTGTCCGAAGATCAAAAGATTCGGTCCAAAAGGGGAAACGGCGAAGGTTTGAAACAGAATTGTTTCCTGGTGGTTCGGTTAAGTATTCCCTTTGGGCTGATTTCTATGAAGGGGAATGGCAGGAAGGTTTAAGGGTCATGTTTCAAAAGCGGATGCTATATGATGTGGAACCCGGCCAATTTGACAACACTTTGTTTGAGCGCAACGACCTGAAATGGGCACGCCATGCTTATGTCTCACACCTTATACAATGCTGGGACAATTATTATTACGACTCCACAGATGGGAAATTTCACATGGAAGACCTTATAAAACAGGGGAAAACTTTGTACGGGGGCGATGATTTTGTTGGTATCTGGCCTACGTGGCCTTCTTTGGGGATGGACCAACGTAACCAATGGGACTTGTTCCGCGACCTGCCGGGGGGAATGTCACAAATTAAAAAACTGGCAGAAATGTGCAACAGTTATAAATCGCGTCTGTTTATCTGCTACAATCCGTGGGACCAAAGCACCCGGAATGAGAGCCATACTGTTGGAATGGCGAACATTATAGCTGCCACGGGTGCCGATGGTGTTGTTTTGGATACCCAGGGTGGATCGAGCAAGGAATTGCAACATGCAGCCGACTCAGTCCGTTCGGGAGTTGTCATGTACAGCGAAGGAATGGCGGTACCCAAAGATATGCAGGGAATCGTTTCCGGACGTGTACACAATGCGTTGTATTACTGCCCTATGCTGAACCTGAATAAGTTTATCAAGACTGAATTTGCTATATTCAGGGTGGTGGAATTGTACAAAGAACCGATCAGGCGCGAGTATAATCTTTCCCTTTTTAATGGCTATGGTGTCGAAATGAATATCTTCGCTCCGGGAAAACCCGAATGGCTTGAAGAACAATACCGTTATCTGGGTCGGATCTCCCGCATCCTTCGTGAGAACACCTTTAATTTTATTTCAAACGATTTCACACCTTTAATACCAACAACCACCGACAACATCTGGGTAAATAGGTGGGATACGCAAAACAAAACGATTTATACCATTTATAGCCTGATCCCGGCAGGTTATAAAGGCTACCTTTTTAATGTTGACAAAAAAGAGGATTGGCATTTTGTCGATCTCTGGCACCATCAGGAAAAAGTACCCAAACAAGTGGATGGTAAATGGCTGATCGAGGCAGAAACAGATGCATTTAACCAGTCATGGTTGGGAACAAATAACGAAGGAAAGGTTGACTGTATTGCTTCTTTTCCTAATCTGCTTCGCGTATCCCGCGAAAGCGATAACCTTGAGGTGATTGCCGAAAAAGGGGATGAAATAAAAATATGGGCAGGAGTTCCCGATTATGAAAAGAAACCGTTGGTTCTTCCTACGGGTAAAAATAGTATTCGTTTAATGGAGCATTTTGGTCGTTTCGAGGGAAGGTTTGTCATCCAGCTTTTTGAAAAAGGAATTTTGATCGATGAGCGAATTGACGAGATTAAAGCAGGTACACCACGTTTATACAGCCAATCGATCAAAACAAAAGGATCGGCGACAATTCCATCAGGTATGGTAAAAATTCCTTCCGGCAACCTGGTTTTCAAAACTACGAATGGCGATGATTTTATACCCTACCCCAAATATAATCAGGGTAAAACGTATGAGGTATCTACCCTTTACATGGATAAGTATCCGGTAACCAACAAACAGTTCAAAGTATTTATGGATGCAACCAACTATGAACCAAAGGATAAGGCCAACTTCCTGAAAAACTGGACCGATGGGAAAATCCCGGCAAAACAGGAAAACTATCCGGTAGTCTATATTTCATACGAAGATGCCCAGACCTATGCAAAATGGGCAGGCAAACGATTACCCACCGAAATCGAATGGCAATATGCGGCTCAAACCTCTTCCGGTAACGAGTGGCCATGGGTGCAAAAAACCCCCATCAAAAGAGGTCAGGAAGTGATTACGGAAACATTGACTGTTTCCTCCATTGAAGGAATTAATCCTAAATATTGTAACCTGAGAGATGGAAAACCATATCCGGTTGGCAAATATCCGAAAGGTGTAAATCCTTATGGATTAGAAGATTTAGTTGGCTGTGTGTGGCAATTGACCAACGATTTATATGCGAGTGGAAGCTATCGGTATATCATCATGAAAGGTGGAAGTTACTTCAGGCCTTCGTCGAGTTGGTGGTATGTGCAGGGAGGACCAAGGGAGTTGCATTACAGGCAATACCTCCTCCGTATTTCGGAAGGATTTGAACGGAATGCAACTGTAGGGTTCCGGTGTGTCGCAGATGTTGATTGAACATTAACTTTGATAAAACTTTAAACTTGAAAATATGAATATCAAATCGGTTATCATGATCGTACTGGTCTGTCTGCCATTAGCCTGGGTTTATGGTCAAAAGCCATCAAATGAATCACTCTATTTGAACAACCGGGTACCGTTGAGGGTGAAACCTTATATGGAACTACCGCTTGGGGCAATAAAACCTGATGGATGGTTAAAGGACCAGTTGATCCGCCAAAAAGATGGAATGACAGGGCATCTCGATGAGATTTATGAACCGGTAATGGGGAAGCTCAATGGATGGCTTGGCGGAGATGGCGATGTATGGGAACGCGGTCCTTACTGGATCGACGGTTTATTGCCATTAGCTTATATCCTGAATGATAAGGTATTGATTGAAAAATCCAAACCTTGGATCGAATGGGCGATCAACAGCCAAAGAGCTGATGGTTACTTTGGTCCGGATACGGACAGGAAGAATGAACCGGGGTTACAGCGCACCAATGCACAGGACTGGTGGCCCAAAATGGTCATGCTGAAAATCCTGCAGCAATATTATTCAGCCACCAATGACGAACGTATCATCAAATTGATGTTGGGGTATTTCCGTTATCAGCTTGAGGAGTTGCCCAAAAAACCTCTCAACAACTGGACCCATTGGGGTCAGGACCGTGGTGGTGACAACCTTGCAGTGGTATATTGGTTATACAATCTCACAGGAGAAAAATCGCTCCTCAATCTGGCAGAATTGATCCACCACCAAACCGTAAATTGGACGGATGCTTTCCTTGATGGGGAACTGTCAAAACAATGGGGTTTTCATTGTGTAAATGTGGCTCAGGCTATGAAGGAACCTATTGTTTATTATCAGCAAAGTCAACAGCCTAAATATGTCGATGCAGTAAAAAAAGGGTTGGCCTATTTGCGACTTTACCATGGAATGCCGCATGGTTTATATGGGGCCGACGAAATGCTGCATGGCAACAATCCAACCCAGGGATCAGAACTTTGTACCGCAGTGGAAATGATGTTCTCGATGGAAACCATCTTGCCGATTACCGGAGATGTTGAATTTGCCGACCAGTTGGAAAAAGTTGCCTTTAACGCCCTTCCAACCCAGGCCACCGACAATTACGACGGCAGGCAATATTATCAGCAGGCGAACCAGGTAATGATTACCCGTCATCCCCGTAATTTTAACACAGCATACGAAGGAACCGGACTCCTTTTTGGCCCGCTTACCGGTTATCCTTGTTGCACATCGAACATGCACCAGGGTTGGCCCAAGTTCACGCAGAACCTTTGGTATGCTACTGCAGACAAAGGAATTGCGGCCCTAGTTTACGCACCCTCAAAAGTCAACTTAAAAATAGGTGATGGAACGATTGTGGAATTTGTGGAAGAAACCAATTATCCTTTTGACGAATCCATAAAATTCACTTTGAAATCTAATATACAGATCAGCTTCCCCTTCCATCTGAGAATTCCAGCCTGGTGCACAACAGCTACTGTTAAAATCAACGGAAAAGTTTGGGACGAGTATCTTGGAAACCAAGTTATTAAAATCAAACGTGAATGGAAAAGTGGCGACTGTATGGAATTGATTCTTCCGATGGAATTGAAAACCTCTCGCTGGTACGAAAATTCAGTAGCTATCGAACTTGGCCCGTTGACCTTTGCCCTCAAAATTGGTGAAAACTGGAAAAGAGTTGAAAACAACGACAAGTATGGGAAGTTTTACTACGAAGTAGAACCCACAACACCTTGGAATTACGGTTTGATTGAGTCGGCAATAGGCAATCTGAGCGGGAACTTTGTGGTGGTGAAACGCAATGTTCCTGCGAATTCATATCCATGGAACCCGGAAAACAGCCCGGTTGAAATCAGGGCAAAGGGGGTAAAAATCCCTTTCTGGACAATTTACAATGGTTCGGCAGGACCTTTGCCCTACAGCGAACAATACCAGTTAAAATCAGAAGCGCCCGAACCCATCATCTTAATCCCTTATGGATGCACAACGTTGCGCATTTCCGAATTTCCGGTTGTAACTGTAAAACCATGACATACAAGACCTTCAAGGTTTCAAAAACCTTGAAGGTCTAATAGGCACATTATCAATTGATTCAAAATGAAGAAACCTATCATTATTCTGGTATTCCTGATTTCGATTCTGAATGTTTCCGGCAAAAAAAAACCATCTTTCCTGTCATCCCTTCATGCAGGAAAAAATTTCCCGCTTTATACTACTTATGCAGCAGCACAGGAAAGGTCGGACTTTGTTCTTGATGAAGGTTATGAATTCAGATATGATTCTGATGCCTCGGGAGCCGATTTTATAACAGATTCAGGTGGGGATATTTGTCTTGGATTTCGAAAAAACGGCCAATGGGTTTACCGAATATCCGAAATGTACAAGCCACCGGTAATCACAAGTTCTTATCCCGATCTTGTTAAATATGAGTATGAACCATTTCAAGGCATCAAAGTTTTTGCATCGTTTCTAACCTATTCGTCACGTGCTGCATTACTTGATCTTGCCATTGTCAATACAGGCAAAGAAAAAGCAGAAATCGACCTGTATCCTTTTATGCGAAGCAATAACCGGTCCTTTCATTCCGTTGAGTTAAATAAAGGGGAAAATAGGGCGACCTTTTCTCACGAAGAATACCCGGATGGGTGGACCCTTTCCCAAAAACTGCCCTATTCCGACAGCATCCGCAATGTTTTTATGCTTTCGGTGCCAGTTGACGAAGTATTTGCCTTTTCAAGTGAGGCAGGCGAATCGGCCCCTATTCCTTCAGGAATTTTCTTGTCCAAAAAACCAACTCGCCAATTAACGGGACGGTTGTATTCAAAAGAAGGCGAACGCCTGGCCGGAAGATCCCCGGTAAACCGGCTTCAACTAACCATAGACGATAATGAGGAGATCCTTATTACTGAAAACAGTGGCATTTGGGGCACATCAGCATCCTCCATTGAAGCTGATGGTTACTTCCGCATTGAAGCAGGAAATATAGACCTCGAAGCAAAAAGGTATAGGCTGACCGGTTACAATGAAAAATATGGGAAACAAGCCACAATAACCGGCACTTTCAAAGGTGAATCAGACCGGTGCGATCTTAAACTAACTGATTTACAGATGCCTGTAATCGAAAATATCAGGTTTGAAAACGAACGGATCGAATGGTCGAAACCCGAAAAAGAAGCAACATTTTCAGTTTATCGGCGAACCTATCTCGAAACTGTTTACCGCCGGATAGCAAAAGGAATCAATGTTTCCACATTTGTTGACAGTGGGGTAGAGAAAGGTCGTTTATATGGATATGTTGTTACGTGTCAGGTCAATAATCAGTCAGGTATCCAGTCCCGTGAAGTCTTAAATGTGGCTAACACTCTATTTACGGACTATGTAAAAAATAAGATCATTCCTCCTGTCATTCCTCAAAATGCCCGTATCGTTTCATTTAGAAAAAAACTTGAATTGAACCCAGGCATTACGACAAGCCTAAGGGTTATTCGTTCGGTAAGGTCAAAAAAAGATAATCAGGACAGTTTCCTTGCTCAAACCAAAAAAGTCCTGAAAACCGATATCGGTTCAATTATCAAAACCAATGAAAGGCAACTTTCAAAAGTTAAAATATTTGACTTTCAAAATGAGAAACAGGAAGCATTGTTTTGGAGCAATGTAAACATGATGCGACAAGTCTTTTACCCTCCACAGGCTAAATCGAATTACAACTATTACGTCTTTTCGCGGGAACCTACGTGGGGTTGGGGACATGGGGGCCAGGTTTTTCACGAAAGTATAACCATGCTTGCTTATGCCGATGTCGATCCCTTAAGTGCGATGAATTCGCAACGGGTATTTTCACAAAGACAATATCCCAATGGCTATATCAATTACCGGACAGGATCGTTCCTGGATGAGATCATTGAGAACAACGGTGAACTTACCTCTTCTGCCCCCTGGTATTCGTGGCTCAACCTGGAAGTATTCAAAATGACACGGGAGACGGCATTTCTAAAAGAGATGTATAAATCTTCTGTCAAATTCTACAACTTTTACACTGGAAACCGTGATAAAGACGGCGATGGATTGTGCGAATGGGGAGGGGAGGCAGTCCTCGAATCGGTGCGTGATGCCCTGGTGGCAGTATGGGACGAGGTTGGGTATCCATCTAATTTTGAAGGACTTGATTTAAACTGCATGTTGGTTATGGAGGCTAAATCGTTAGAGGAGATGGCCAGAGAACTGGGATTAAATTCCGATGCAGAGAAATGGAAATCTGACCATGAAAAAAGAACTGCCCTGATCAATAAATATTGCTGGGACAAGGAAACAGGATTTTATTACAATGTAAACAAGACCGATCACAGCTTCACGTATAAAAAGCCAAACGACCTGAAAAGAATGGAAATCATAGGTTTTCTCCCTTTGTGGGCTGGAATTTCCAACGAAGTGCAAACAAAATCCCTTGTGTTACATCTGACAGATCCGGCAAAGTTCTGGCGAAAATATGGTATTCCGTCACTTGCTGCCGATGACAGCTATTACAACGATAAGGGTTATTGGAATGGCCCGGTGTGGGTGCAATGGAACTACCTGATAGAGTGTGGATTACTAAATTACGGGTACAAAAAGGAAGCCAGGGAACTGGTAGCTAAAGTATCGGAAGTAATGGCCGACAGGCTTTCAAACAACCATAACTTATGGGAATTCTATAGTCCCGACAATTTATGGGGCGGGCACCATAAAACCTATATCTGGACCGGTATAATGAACAGAATGATGAAAGACGTACAAAGTGGGAATGAATAGCACCCCGAATATTTAACCATTACTTGAAATACTTTTGTATTAATCCAAGCAATTCGTCTTTGTTGATGGGCTTTGCAATATAATCGTTGCAACCTACTTCTATTGCTTTTTCTCGGTCGGTTGATAGGCTGTAAGCTGTTTGTGCAATGATAATAGCCTTTTTGTTGAATTGACGAATATATCGTGTAGCCTCATATCCGTCCATTAAGGGCATTTGAATATCCATTAGAATTAAATCGATGTCAGGGTTATTGCGGCAAATCTCAACTGCTTCATTGCCTGACTTTGCTTTCAAAATTTCTTTGCCATGAGTCTTGATGGTTATATCAATCAACATTTCCGATACTTTATCATCTTCTACAATCAATATCTTCAATCCAGAAACTTTGGGGTCAATTTGATTATTTGTTTTATCAATTACAACAACACTTTTAGCATCGATTTTTTCTTCTGGCCCTACGTTGTATGGCAGGGTGAAATAAAAGGTTGAACAAACGCCTTCTTCGCTTTCGACCCAAATAGTTCCGCCAAGCATTTCCACATAAGCTTTTGCAATGGACAAACCTAATCCCGAACCTTCGAATTGCCGGGTACTTGTGCTATCGGCCTGCCTGAACCGGTCGAATATAACGTGCAATTTGTCTTTGCCAATACCAACACCGGTATCTTTAACCGAAAATTGGAGCTTACTGAGCTTACTGCCAGCCTTATTAACGATGCAAATGTCAAATTCAATTGATCCTGTTTTTGTAAATTTTATTGCATTGCCTATCAAAATGGAGATTATGGAGTACACTTTTTTAAAGTCTGTGGAGATGCTATCGATATTTGGGGGCAATTGGTTATTGATAACAAATTTCAATCCTTGAAATTCACAACTGGTTTTAAACTGGCCAAACAGTTTGTCCATTAAACTGCGGATATTTATTTCTGAAATTACCGCCTTGATCTGCCCTGCCTGAATCTGCGAGACTTCCACAATATCGTTGATCGTATTCATAAGCCGGAAGGCACTTTCGTTGATGATGTCAATAAATTTTGCCCTTTCGTCGTTCGTAAGATCAGGGTCATCCTTGATTAATCGCAGAAAACCTAGTATGCCGTTGAACGGGGTGCGTATTTCGTGCGAGATGTTATTTAGAAAAGCTTTTTTGAGATTGTTGCTTTCTTCGGCTTGTTCCTTGGCTTTAACGAGATCGTCTAATATTTTTTTCTTTTCGGTAGTATCTTCCTTTATGGCGATAAAAAAAGAAATGTCGCCATTATCGTCAGATACAGAGGTTATTACGGCACTTTCCCAATAGATTTCGCCATTTTTCTTTTTATTCTGAAACTCACCGTACCAATTTTTGCCCGACAAAATTGTTTTCCATAGATCATCGTAAAACTCCTTGGTTTGCATGCCCGATTGCCATAAAGAAGGTTTATTGCCTATTACATCCTGGGGCAAATAGCCTGATATTTCAGAGAACTCTGGGTTTACATATTCAATGATGCCATTGATATCGGTAATCAGAATGGAATTGGGGCTTTGTTCTACAACAAGCGATAACTTACGGATATGCTTTTCCTGTATTTTCTTCTCCTCTAACAACTTTATCTTGTTCAATGCGATGCTTATCTGGTTACATACCGATTCCAGGAAACCAATATCCTGTTCTGTCCAATCCCTTACAATGGTGGTTTGGTTAAGAACAATCAGATAGTATCCTGTTTCGTATAAGGCAAACGGAAACCAAAGCCCGCTTTTTATGTTCATCGAATCGTGAATTATCGTGGCCGAATCGTCTGCACTGAGCAATGGGGAAACATTATTGACATGACTCTGGAAGGGCTGCCTGTTGTGGTACATCCACCATAGCGCAACTCCAAATAGATCAACAGGGTAGGAACCTTTTGTTGCGGTTAAGCCATTTGTTTCAGGATTGAGCCATTCGCAAAAGGCATGAATAAAACCCTCGCCAATGGCTACATCATAAATCAAAGCCCTGTCAGTTCCAATGGCCTGGCCTATTATGCTTACAGTCTGCTCAAGTAAAGCTTTTGCCTCATCCGATGAAATGATTACTTCGGCAATCTGGTGAAGCGCGTTCGAAAAAGTCAGTTCCTTTTTAAGTTCAGTTTGTACCTTATGCCTTTCAATTACGCTTTCGATTATGTTTGCTGCCGATTTAAGCAGTTCTTGTTCTTCGTCTGACCATTGGCTGTGTTGCCTTACAGAGTCGAGACCGATAAAACCAGCCAGTTTGCCTGAAAGGGCAAAAGGGGTTATGATGAGCGATTTTATGCCATAATGTTCAAGTGTTTCTTTTCCGGGCTGACTTCTAAGCGGGTGGTTGCTAATGTCGGGCAGATAGATGCTTCGTTGGTGTTTGAGTTCCTCCATCCACTCCGGTAACAGAGAGTTGTGTAGGTTCTGAAGATTTTTAATTTCCGGTTCGGTACCTTCAGCACACCATTCGTGCGTGTTCGACATGGTTTGACGGCTGTTGTTGAACGAAAACAGGTAAGCACGGTCGCAGTTGCTAAAACTACCGATTTTTGATAGCAAAAGGTTAATAACGGAGTCTGGGTTGTCATCGGAATCGTTGATAAATTGTTCGGATATTTTAAGCAGAATGGCCTCAAACTCTTTTATGTGCCTGAAGTTTTCGGCCTCATTTACCGATTCGGTGATGTCCCTGTATTTCCAGAGATGCCCGTTGTACTTGTTTTCAATAAATAAAGGGATATAATCCCTTTCGAAATACCGTCCATCTGCCAATTCCAGTTTGTTGCTGAGCGACATTTTTTTTTCAAAAAGGATACTATTGATATCGGCAATGAATTTTTCGGGATTTTTGAAGAATATTTTGCTTTGTTCGGCAGAGTCGGAACAATTTGCCCCTATAAGGGCATCGGGAGGTGCCGGAATGGAAAACATATCGCAAAACAACTGGTTTGTCAAAACAATATTCCGGTCCGAATCCTCAAGTAAAATACCTTCGTTCAGGTTCAAAATCAGGAAGCGGTATATCTGTTCACTTCCGCGCAATTTTGCTTCGCTCTCGCGTAGTGCCTTTTCGGTCTGTTTAAGATCAGTGATATCCTGTAATGTGCCGTAAAGCCCTTCAACCTTACCGCTGGCACCAAACTTCGCCCCTCCAAGTGCATTCACATGCCGTGAGCTGCCGTAGGGTCGTATAAGTTCGAGTTCGAGCTGGTAGGGTTCACCTGTTTTAATCGCTTTTTCAACTGCCTGTTCCAGTGCCTGATAGCTTTGGGATGTGTAAATCCTAGATTGTTCGTTGAAAGAGGGTGCAGGGAGATTTGGGTCGAGACCTGCAATACGATATAGTTCCGTTGTCCATGTTACGTTATCTGTATCAGCTTTCCATTCCCAAACACCCAGGTGTGCTAATTTATGCGCTTCGTCAAGCTTTTCTTCACTTTCCCTCAAAGCCGCTGTTACTTTTTCATTTTCAGCAATTTGCATTTTAAGTTGCAAATTCTTATATGCTTTTTCAGAGAGTTCGTTGGCAAAGAAAAACAACATTTTCGATATATTTTCAAATTGCCCGACCGACATAAAAGGGATTTCATTGAGTGCCTCAATAAACTCGGTCCTATTTGCTCCAATTTCGTCGGCATACTGTATCATCTGCTTTTCATCCATTCTTTCATTCCGTACCTGGCCTGCCATCCAATTGGCAATATGTTTGCCGCCAACCGTTATGCTTGCTCCGGCATCCCAAATGCCTCCGCTCAAACAAAGCTGTATATTTGGGCCAGATAGATTTTGCTTGCCAAGCAGGGCATCGGATTTCATGCAGTTCTCATTGCCTTTACTGCTTTTGCGAATGATGTTTTTGCACAATCGGCAAAAATTGCTCGGTTTGGTAATTGGGGTTCCATCGGGTTGTGTTATAAGCGATGCAACACCTGTTGCATCCGAAAACAGGTCCTGTAAGCGTTGAATCTCCTCAATATTAAAAATATCGCTAAACTGAAAGTCCACGGGAGATTCAACATTCGTTTTTTCAATTACCAGTTTTGGGTCCATATCAACATTCGTTATAATCAACAAATGTAATAATTTTTTTGCCTCAATTTTCGTCCCTTGGTGGCAGGATTTTATACCAGATAAAATAGAGGACAAATGTTAGAACAAGGGTCAGGGAGGCTGACCAATAGAAATTTGCCCAGTTGCGCAGGAAGGCATAAAAAGGCATCATGGCCAGAGAAAACTGGAAAACACAAATTAAAACAAGGTTAAGTGCATCTAAATAGGGTGTTTTGTCCCCTTGCTTTACTAAACCTCTTTCAATGGCGGCATTTCGTACCGGGGCCCAAAAACCAAAGGGCTTCACATGTGCATAGAATTTTACTAATACATCCATTTCAGGAGGTTTGTTCAGTAAACCAATGATTGTACAGAGCAAAAGACTTGCAGAAATATTCACTCCCAGCGACTGTGTCATCGTAATGTTTGGAAGGAACAGCTTCTGTGAAATGATGAATACTGCTGAAGCAATCATGCCAAAGACAAAGGCTCTCGCACTAAATCTCCACCAATGCCAGCGCATGGTCGCCGGAACAAGAATCATCGTGACTACCACGAATATCATTGTTTCCCAGGCCGATATGATGTTGTCAAAAGAGAAGCTTGCTATCAATGCAACCAACATAAACGCTCCGGAGGCTAACTGACCAAACCTGACCAATTGTTTTTCGGGATAATTCTTAAAAAAATAGATCTTTAGGAAATCGTTCAATACCACGGAACTGGTCACATTGATCATCGCGTTGAGCATCGAAATAAGGGAGGCCAAAAGGATGGCAATGAAGAATCCCTTTAACCCTATGGGGATGTGATTGATGACCATTGGCATAATTTTCTCGGCATCAAACCCTGCTTTCTGGCTGAAAAGGGAGATCCCCAAAACCATAAATGCAATTGCGATAATCCAGCGCAAGGTATAGCCTACAGTCCACATCCCTCCGGCAAGGGCTGCATCACGTGAACTACGGGCAGTAAGGAAAAACTGAAAATCCCAGACATTAGGTCCTGCAAGGATTCGGAAAACCATCCATGTAAACCCATAAAGCATCATTGGCCCAAACAAATAGTAATGGTGATAGGCTGCAGGTGCAGTAGCGGTTAAATTGTCCCACAGGTTCCAGGATAACCCGATGGAACTCCATCCGGGAGCCTGTGCTGCAAGGTCAACAACAATATCGTTGCTAAAAACAAAAAAAGTCAATAGTACCGCTCCGATTGCAATCAATATCGTTTGCATGATATCCGTAATAATTACCCCCAGGAATCCACCAAGGGTCACATATATCCCGACAACTGCAAAAACCATAAAGGTTGATTGCTCCCGTGTAAAAGGGAGGAACTCCTCTGCAAATTTTCCGATTCCCACTGCTACATAGATCAGGTTAAAGATCATCAGAAGCAACAAAAAGGTAGCGGCAGCAACCCTTGCCATTTCTGCATCTTTGTTTTTTCCGTAACGGGTTTCGTTCCACTCCGCAAAAGTCATTACCCCTGAGCGCCTTATCCATTTGGCCTGATAAGCCATGTACCCGGCAATTATCAACCATCCCCAGAAAATATGGGTCATCCAGATTGATTTCAACCCTAAATAGTAAAGTGCGCCTATCATTGCCATAGTTCCAGTCATATCAATATAGCTTGAACATCCTGCCATACCGAGGAGCCACCAGGGCATATTGCGCCCTGCCAGGTAATAATTGTCGAGTTTGGAAGTGGCCATTTTTTTCACGATAAACCCTATTGTTACAATCACGCACAGATAAAAAATGATGATTGCAATATCGACCCAATGCATAGTTGCTGACATAATGAATTTGTATGTTTTAAGGTTATTTATAAATACATTCTTTGGCTGCATTGGCAAAAGCAACAATATTTTCAGCCGGAGTTTCAAAGAAATGATCAGAGGCTGAACAAATCAACCCTCCATCATACCCCACCTTCTCAAACAATTCATGAACTTTTACCCTGATTTGCTCATGAGTTTCGGTGGTCAGCGTATTGTGCTGGTCGATACCGCCAATCAATGCAATGCGATTGCCTACTTTTTGCTTAAATACCCATGGCTCCTGGTTTCCCCCAACACTTGGAGGTGCAAGTGTTTCAGAAACATCGGTATGATTATTAATAATATGTTCTTCAATACCAAATGTGCCACCACATGTGTGATAGGATGTTTTGAAACCATTGGCATGTAGCGCATCGTGCATTTTGCGGTCATAAGGTAGGCAAAACTCTTCGTGCAAATCAGGTGAAATCAATGTTGAGGAGGAAGAACCGCCACCAGTCTCTATCAAATCGAACTTCGCACCTTTCATTGTTTCTATAAATTGTAATTTTTTGTCAAGCAGGATGTTCATCAATTCATGTATCCATTCGGGTTTTTCAAATGTGGCCATTATCAATTCTGTTATATCAAACAGACATGCAGCATGTTGCCAGCACCCTGCCTGATCGCCCCATACTGTGCCACGAAGAATCCCATGGTCGCCCACTTTATCGTACACCTGCGCAATGTTCTTTAAATCAATCCCTGGCACAGGCATGTATTTTTTTATTAAATAAATGTCTTCGTCCTTTTTGATCATGTATTCGCTCACCCAGGTCGTTTGTGCATTCACTGCAACTTTGTAAGTGAGAATTCCATCCGGAGTAGCCACTTCGTGTTCGATGATCTTATTGTTCGGCTCATTGCAAACGACTCTGGCATTATCCTGCCATTGTTTGGTATTGAATCTGGCAAAATCATTTAACCAGAATTGCCCAACTTCGAGCGGATATTGGATCTGGGCATCCAATCCACAATGAATACAAGCCTCAAGGTCGGTCATGCCATTCATATATACATCAAGATGGTATTGCTGCCATTGGTGAACAGTCACCGGTAAACGGTCGGGTTTTTCTCGGTTGATGGCAAGCAACATCCTTTCTTTTGATTTCATCATTCTATTTTTAGTGTTTGATTGTTATTTCATTATCGTCGTTTCACTCCAGTTCCCTGATTTTTTTACTAATAAGGTCTTAATCTCAAACGACTTGAAACTGAGTCTCATTTCTACCAGTGGATGGTGTAATTTTAAGATTGCACTTGTCGCTTTTCCTATCGATTCCTGTATCCGAATAATCAGTTCGTCCCTATGATAGGATCTCATAAAGGCAAGGATCCGAATATTTTTTTTATCAATATTCAGCAGATCACTTATTTCCGGTTGTTTTATCTGATCATTATTGACCTGTCCAACAGGAAGATGGGGATAGGTAACAGGAGGCATATTCATGAAATCGGCCAACGATGAAACCGACTCTTTTAAATCAACGGGATTACCCACTGTAACCATTAGTTGAATATCATGAACTCCTTGGTCCATAAACTTCCTGTATGGATAGTCTTCCAATTTCATGCCCTGTTCATGGCAATAGGCAACACTTCTGAGAACAGATAAATTTGCCTGGCCTTTGCTGAAATCGATTCCATGTTGTCCGTTATTGATCACAGCAATGGCTGCCTGGTCGTCTTCGGCAATGAACCATCTTCCATGAACATGTTGTTCCCCATCAGCCGGCCTGACAATGGCCCCTCCGGGAACTTCACAAAGGATGCCTGATGCGTCAAATATTGTAGGTACCGATAATTTAATATGTTCGCGTTCTTCGTTCCAATGAATCCGGATACGGTATTCAATAACCGGAAACCGACTGTACGAAATGATGCGATAGATCAATTTGCTTTTTTTGTAGGTGAAGATGGCTTCTGTTATTGTCCTGATTGGCCCTTTCTGAATGACTTTATAACTGTTTTTTTCAAAATGGACATCACCCGCTGTTTGCTTGAAGTTCCATTGGTCCGTACCCCAAGAATCGCCCGTATCTTTCATGATGACAGGTTTTAACAAAGGCCCGTTCAGGCACTGGCGGTTATCCCAAAACAGTTCTTCGATAAAACCTGTTTCCGGATTTAATGTGAATTTTACCTTGGGCGTTCCTTCCGATATTTGTTTCTTCCCCTCGACCGGTTTTACCCTGTAATTTGCTGCACCCAAGGAAGGTAAATCTGCATAAAAAGATAGCTTTCGCCGCCAGTCATGAAAGGGGAGCAGTGCTTCGGGTTGCTCTTCCTGGCAGGGTATTTCAGTGCCATCCGGTTTGTACAAACACAAATGCCATTCTCCTTCCCACGCCGGGCGATAACCAAACATACATTCAAATTCTATGGGTACATCTTTTATTATCGGATTGGTATTTAATACAGTTATTGGCAAATATGCATTTTCGAAAGGTTGTTGTTGTGCAAAACAAGCTGCGACCCCCATTCGCAACCGGCGTGCCGATTCTTCGGCTCTGCCATATAATTGCAACGCATCCTGCTCGGCAGGCTCAATGCAGGTTCCGGGCAATATATCATGGAAATCGTTGAATAAATGATCTTTCCAAATTTCGGCAAGCTCTTTTTGGGGATATTTCTGGTCATACAACCACCAAGCTGCGGTTTGAAGTGTCTCTGTCTGGCTAATTTGAGAAAGGCTTTTCAGTGCCGCACGTTTGACCCTCGATAAAGATGTGTAACAACCGGTAAAAACCCGTTGCAAGTCCCCTTCAATCACGGGAGCCGACACAAGATGAGGTTTCAGGCTTTCATACAAATGTTCGGTTGTGGTATGGACAAAATCGACCCTTTGTTCTTTTGCAATATATTTTTTTATGATCTCAAGATCGTCACGGGTAGCACCACCCCCATGATCTCCGATTCCCCAAAATAACCCGATATCGCGGTTTTGCCTGATCGCAAATTCAGTACCTTCGAGCAGCCGCTGTTCAAGATTGCCGAATTCGGTATGGTACAAACCTACGGTAATCCGGTAAGCGGGAATTTCACTTCCATCGATCCCGCGCCATAAGTAAAAATCGGAGGATATGGCCATTTCTGCCTGTTGGGGTCTCATGTGGATATACATCTGATATCCTGATAGTTTCAATATCTGTGGTAAACCGCCTGAGTGACCGAACGAATCAAAATTGCAGGCGACACGAGGATCAACATTAAAGTATTCTTTGAAATATCTCTTTCCGTTAATAATCTGTCTGATCAATGATTCTGTTCCAGGGATATTCAGATCCGGTTGCAAAAACCAGCCGCCACAGATAGCCCATCGCCCTTTTCTGACAAGCAATTGTATTTCCTTGAAAAGGGCTGGGTCGTATTTTTGCACCCATTGGTACAAAATGGCTTCATTATGGTTGAAAATAAGTTCATCGTTTTCTTTCAAAAGTTGAACAGCACTTCTGAAGGTCGAGATTGCTTCAGAACAACCCTCTTCCCAGCGCCATTGCCACACCGGGTCGAGATGTGCATTGCAGATTAAATGGATTTTTGGTTTCGACATTGGAAAATTTTAAAATAAGAAGGGCCATTTGTAACATTATTACCGAAAGCAAGGCGAACAATCAAATTCCGGTTTAATCTTTTTTATGTACAAACAGCCCTTCAGAAATCTTATATTGAGGATCAATTCAATGCAATTGGCAGCAAGGTTTCTCCATCATTTAGCAACATATATGGAGTATTTCCGCTTCCTGATAAAGTGCCTGAAGTAACTTTAACATAAAAAACACCTTTATTTCCAAGTTCTGTTTTTGTAAAAATGGCTTTCCCATCCGAACCAGTACTTTTCGATTTGAACGGTGTGGCGTTTGAGTCGAAATCGGCTTGTTTGTTGTATAATTTGACTACTGCACCGTTTACTTTTGTATAAGTTGTTAATGACCCGCTCACTGTTTTTGTTTCAACAACCACTGTGAGTGATGGTTCAGTAACTGAAGTTGTATCGAAGACCAAATCTCTTTTGCATGAAGAAAAGAGAAGAACAAATGCGGCGAATAATATAAATTGTTTCATATAATTAATGATTTAATGATTGTTACATCTCGCTTCCAGGAGTTCCTCCAAATGTATATACAGTCTGTCCGTGCATGATCAATTCCGGTGCAGGAATGGGGAAATGGTAAGCTGTTCCTGACAATAACTGACCCAAACGGCGTTTGTCAAAATACCCAAGATGCGCCCATACAAGATCGCACTCAACGTACCTCTCGTAGAAAAGCTTATCTATCAGATCGTTGTCATTGTCGGTTGCAGGGGTTAAACCACCGATTGTTACCCGCGAGTTGTTGACCAGATCGGCGACACCGCTTTTCTGATTAAGACGGATCTTAGCTTCTGCAAGATATAAGTCGTTTTCAGCCTTAAGAAAATGGCCAACATAACCATCTTCAACGTTGATAACATCATAATATCTGTAATAGATATATTCGCAGCGGATGAAATAACCGTAACCCACTCTTCCTACACGGCTCCAGCCCCACCATTCATCACATTTCTCTTCCCACTTGAAATATTTTTTCAACCTTGCATCGGGACAGTTTTTAACCTCTCCCAATCGGTTTACACCTGTTGGCCATGGATAAACTGCCGCTGGATCCTTCGGAGCCATTTTATTGATAAGCCACTGATTTCCTCTGATATAGCCCCAATTATAAAGAGCAAGGTAGTTTGCCCCTTCATCCCGTGTCATCACTTTTCCTCTCCAGCCAGCTTCATACAGCACATTAAAATCTTGTTTTAATCCTTTTTCTGCATAAGATTTCACTTTGGCCCAATCTGTAGCGGTGTTTTCTGCAACGTTACGGGCATTTGAAACAAGAAATCTGGCAGCCATGGAATTGGCAAATTGCAGCAATTTCTCTTTATTGAACTCAACTCCAGGAATAACAGACTGATAGTCGGCATCAACATTATCACTTTGGATCAATGCAATCGCATCGTCCAAACGTTTAATTGCAAAGGCCATAACTTCTTTGTATGTTTTTGTATTCGCGACATAGTCGAAAGTAACAGGATCGTGTTCTTCTTTAAAAAGATAGGCTTTGTCGTAAAGCAGGGCAATATTTCCGTATAAAAGTGCTTCGATTATATAAACATGAGCTTTGGCCCTTTTGGTATAGTCGGTTCCTTGAAGGACTAATTTGTAGTTTGGATTCTCGAAAGTTTTTGAGAGTTTTATAGCCGTGCCGATACCTGAATAAAAATTGTACCATGCTCCAAAGTTGATCACAATTACCGGATCAGGATGTTGATCATTGAAAAGGGGTTGCCGCGGTATAAACCAGAGCGGACCAGAACCCCATGATGCAGTTCCTGAAGCAAATAAGTCGGCATTACAAAACGCGATTGCCGGGCTGGCAGCAGTTGCGCCATTGTACCATGTGTTGTAACCGTTTTTAAGGAGTGCATAAAAATCTTCCGGTGTATATAAATCGGCAATATTCGGCTGATTCTCATTTCTGACATTCAAATCCTTGAACAGATCGTTACACGAAGTGGTGAATAGAACTGCTAAAGTGAATATTATGTATCTTAATGTTTTCATATCTAAAGTTTTTAAAAGGTAACAGCTAAAGAGCCACTAAACATCTTATAAAGCGGATACGAATCGTTTGAATCAAATCGGAAAGCATTTGAATCAACACCCTTTGATGGATCGCTTTTGACACTTTCAGGATCGAATCCAGGATAAGTGGTAAGCGTGAAAAGGTTTCTTCCTATCAGGCTAAACCGTACATTTTTTACGTATTTTTCCAGAAATGAAGGTTTGATGTCGTAACTTAACGAGATTTCCCTGACTTTAAGGAAAGAGGCATCAAATGCCAATACATCATTGTCCCATCCCAAAATACCACCTGTTTGGCCGCTATTCTCGTAGTATCCAATTGGTTTAACTGAATTCCATGGTAGTCCTGATTGATCAAGCAGCTTTGGTTCTGTGGTGTAACGGACGGAATGGTTATAAACCTGTCCACCATTCTGCCAGGAAGCCAAAACGTACAGTGTCAGTTTTTTGTAAGTAAGTGTCGATGTAAAATTCACATTAAAGTCGGGATTGAAGTTTGCACAGGGTAAAGCCATTATATTTCCTTTGTCATCTTTAACTTTTACCGGTTTTTCAGTTACAGTACCTATAGAAGTTTTTTCTACAACAAATCCTTGATTATTAATAGCAAACCATTCGTTAACAGTCCTGCCGGCAGGAATCTGGTTTTTAACTTCGTCAAGCGTCCTTGCGAATTTATCGAGATAAAGAACACCAAAGTCCACGCCCTCTTCAATGCGGAAGCGTGTACCGTTTAACATGTAAGGTGTTGCGTTGAGTTTTGTAATTCTTTGTCTGATACGGTCAAACAAAAAAGAAACATCCCAGTTGACCTGTTTGTTTTTAATTACATTATAGCTTAAGCTTGCTTCAAAAGCTGTTGATTTGATCGTACCTGCATTTTGCCATTGAAAGGCGGCACCTGAAAGTGGGGAAATGGGTACTTTCAGAATTTGATCGGTATTTGTAGCATTTGAAAAGCTAAAGCTAAAATTGAACTTGTTGAGGAAGGCCAGATCAGTACCTATTTCCAATTCACGCGAAAAAGAGGGTTTCAAGTTTTTATTACCAAGGGTCTCCATATTACCCGGGACTCCGTTAACCAATGAAAAAACCTCATATTGAGCATCGAAAGGAGGCCTTAAACCGGCAACTCCATAAGATGCCCTTAGTTTCCATTCTTCAATTCCTCGAATTTTAAAGTCCTGCGAAATACGCCATGCAGCTGAAGCCCTGTAAAACGTTTGCCATCTGACATCGGCTCCAAATAAGGATGATGCATCTCTCCTGACCAGAGCATCAACGATGTATTTATCCTTATAGTCCACGGCAGCAATTGATGCATAATTGTAGGCAATGTTCTGATAAATACTTGACGAGGAACTTTGGTTGGCACTAAGGTTTATTGAGGTAACTCCCATGCCTCTAACGCCTAAGTTATTGCCCCCACCTGACAAACTGTTGCTTTCAGATGATTCGTATAGAAACTGGGCTTTTAACCTTGTATTGAAATCGCCATATTTTTTAAAAAAGGAACCTTCGATAGTTACAATTTCTTCTTTGCTGTTCCATTGGCTTCTGCTGATGTAACCGTTATCTTCGGTAAGATCCGTTTTTAGTTTGCCTTTGGGCGACAAGTAAAAGTCTTCGCCTATGCTGCGTGTTGTTCCATACGAAGCTTCAAAAAGCAGGTAATCAGTAGGTGTAAATTTTAGTCCTGTAAAAGAGATTAACTTTTGTGTTTTTCCATCACTAACCGTATTTGCAATCTCATAAAGTGGGTTGGAAGAACCTGAACTAATCTTGTTTACGTTTACTTTATAGGGTGTACCATCAGCGTTAGGAAGGGTAAGGTCAGCGTATGGGTCACTGTTAAGAAGGAGCCCAAATGCACCTGCAGCACGATTGTCGGTATTTGACTGCGAAAAAAGATTTGATGTGGTCAATTTCCATTTATCAGAAATCTGATAATCAAGGTTAAGCTTGAGGTTATTGCGGCTGTTGCCATCGACTAAGCTCACAATACCCTGTTCTTTAGTAGTTTGAATTGAAGAATATACCGAAATGCGCGAATCCTGGGAATTCCCCCTCAAAGATAAATAATTTGTTGTGTATCCACCCGGATTAAAAAACTGACCAATATGATCGTATGTATTCGGATATAAATTGTCCATTACCTGATCTGGGTCATCATTGCTTGTCAGTAAACCGTTTTCAATAATTTTGTTGGTTGCCTTCGACTGTGGTGGAACATAGCCAATAAAACTTTTACCTGTTTCAATTCGATAATCAACCTGTACTTTGCCTGCTGCCATAGAACTTCCCCTTTTTGAAAAAATGCTGACAACCCCGTTGGCTGCACGCGATCCATATAGCGAAGATGCCGCAGCTCCCTTAAGTACTTCAATCGATTCGATGTCTTCAACATTTACGTCGGACAAGCCTAACTCTGTTTGGACACCATCTATGATTATCAATGGGTTGGAACTTCCAAAAATTGTTTTTACCCCTCGAAGCTGGATGTCGGATCCCGAACCAGGTGCACCACTTGTTTTGGTTATTTTTACTCCGGCCACCTTACCTTGGATTGCAGAAGCAGCGTCAATTGCAGGAACCAATTGTAAACTCTTTGAACTTATTTTCTCAATCGAAAAACCCAATTTGCGTTTTGGAGTCCCACTGGCTACACCAGTAATTACTACCTCATCAACATCAATTGTTTCATCTGTCATCCAAATAGTGAAGGAGTTTTTACCGTTTTCAATTATAACTTCCTGCGTCTTCATCCCAACAAATGAGAATATAAGAGCTTTGGCTTCAATAGGCACTGAAAATTTAAACTTTCCCTCAATGTCAGTGGTAATCCCAATAGTTGTTCCTTTGGCCAGAATAGTCACACCAGGTATAGGTAAACCTTTTGAATCAAATACTAAACCCTTTACTTCTTTTTTTTGTGATTGCTGAGAATTATCAACATTTGTAATATTTGCCGATAAAGTCATCACAAAACCGAAAAGAAGTACAATGGTCAATTTCATAATTTTCCAAAGCTTTTTTTGACTTCCCCTGTCAGGAAAGCCGTTAATCCAATTTTTTTGCATACTTTTGAACTGTTTTAATGAATAAATACTGTATTGATTTGGTGTTTATTGAAACCGGGAGATGTTCCACCATTTTCCGGTTTTTTATTGTTACTTTATAGTGTATTGATTTTCATTCACTTGTTCGAATCTGGACAAAGAGACTTTCTCCAGATATTCCATCACCTCCTTTCTGCTTCTCTTTAAATCAAGTTTACCACTAATACGCATTATCTCCTTTTGGCGATCTGAAAAATTGATCGAAATATTGTAAAAACGTTCCAATTTTTTAATGACACGAACAAAATCTATCTCATCAAAACTAATCAACCCCTTTGTCCACAATGTGTAATAATCGGTGTCAATTTCATATATTTTCGTGTTGTTGTTGCTTTTATTAAACGATGCCATTTGATTGGGCTTAATAAGTATATCATTCACGAAAAGGCCAGCTCCTTGTTGTCTGATAGCGACACTTCCTTCTTTCAAAACTGTTTGAATTACGTTATCTTCAGGATAGGCCGAAACGTTAAACTTTGTTCCAAATACTTTAATATCAATGTTTGAAGTTTTTACAATAAAAGGTTTTTCCTGATTTTTTGCAACTTCAAAATAAGCTTCGCCGAATAGTAACACCTCACGGGTTTTATCCTTAAACAATGTCGGATATACAAGACGGCTTCCGGCATTCAGCCAAACCACAGTATTATCAGATAATACAACTTTTGATTGATTTCCGTAAGGAATAACCAATTGATTCATCACGTTTAGAGCATCTTCAGTTGTCTGAAGAACGGAATCATTATTTAAAACTACAGCCCCGCTACGAGAATAATCAACTGTGGAATTTGATTTTTTAAGATTTACATTTTCGCCATTTGAAGTAATCAGCAATGGCCCCTGAGTTGAAGAAGAAACCTGAATTGTCTGCCTTGCAAACTCCTGATAAATAGTTTCTTTTCCCATTTTTGTATAAACCACCAAACCCCCAATCCCGGCAAAAATCAGGGCAACAGCCGCATACTTCAAAAAGGTATGAAGCATCAGCCGAATTTTGTTTTGTTTTAAATCGTGATTGATTTTATTGATAATCCGTTTGCTCAGTTCCTCTTTTTCAGAAAGAGGGAGCCTATCGTTTGAAAACCTTAGGTCGCACAGACGATCTTTTAGTTCAAGAATTCTGTTTCTTTCATCAGGATGTTCAAGCAGGTAATGTTCCCAATGGGTTTCGATAGCCGGAGTAGTATTGAATATCCACTTAAGGAATTCAAGATTTTCTATATATTTTTGATCAAAAGAAGTCATATTTCAAGTTTTATAGTCACAAGAGGATCAAAAATGAAAAAAGGGACAGAATTTTGAAAATTTATTTTTTGGTTCGTGGAAACAGATGACACTGATGATGCAGATGATAAAGATCCCGCAAATGCGGAATCGATTTTTAGTTTTTATCATTGCAAATCCGTTTTGTATTTATTATTTGTGTTCTGAAGTATTGAGTCCACTCCGAAAAGTGTTTTTGTTTTTAATTAATTATTATTCAGATATATAGTTGTGTAATTCAATTGTTTTATGTATCTTGCTTGCATATTCAAAAAAGCATTAAATGTTCAAGAAGTCATCGAAATCTAGTCA
>CAILKW010000030.1 GCA_903834845.1 uncultured Bacteroidia bacterium
ACCAGTCCCCCACCAGAAGAAACTGCCGGAATGTTCATGATAAGGCCTGAATATTACAGGAATAGGTGTTCCGTTTTCGTCTTTCAAACCACTAAAAAAGGTAGAAAGCCGTTCGAGCCAAGTATTGAATAACTCATGATTGCTACCGTTTGGGAGAATTGAAGCTACTACTTCTTTTGAGCTTACATCCCAGGCTGTTCCACCTTGGCGGCGTGATTTAGCCTCTGGAATTTGTATAGTGAGCGGATTGAACGGGTGCCAACTGATTGTAACAACCCCGCGCCTCTTATAATGAGCTTTTATCTGTTCAGCTATCTGAATAAAACTGACTGAATCAAGGCTTCTCACATTCCCGATTTCGAGACCTCCAAGTTCAAACCCTGCCACAGCAGGATAATCACCTGTAAAATCCTTTGTATCAGAACGACCTTTTTCGTACCACCATGAATAACCATACATTAAATCGTCCTGATGACCGTACATAATCCCTATTTGCTGAAGTCTTAACAAAGACTGAAAGAGTGTAACTGTTTCTTTGGTTGCTTTTTTGTCGGATGGAACCGGAACCGGTTGTTTCTTACTATAACCAGACAAAAAAAGAGTAATAAATGCGAAAAATAGAATTAAATCTTTCATTATTTTATGTATTTTGTGTTATAATTTATCTGACACCAAAAACCAAAATTTTTGTTCCATCGTATCCGACAGCCTCAATGCGGGTCGCTCCCTCAGGGTAAGGCACATTTGTTAATAAATTTCCATTGCTTCCTGTTCCAACCATAGTGATATTCAAAAGATTACTACCTGCATAAGTTTCGAATACTACAACATTATTCCAATTACTATGTAAAATCTGTTTAGACGTAGAACCTGAAATACCAATATTATACTGCCCACTCACCTTTAGCTTATATTTATATACATCAATGGAATTTCCACTAATATAATAAATATAATCCGTTATTGGTTTAGGATATTTTTTTGCATAATTTATAGCTTCATCAATCATAGGCTTGGTGATGGTTTTTCGCGCTGAAGTATAATCGTCAAATATTTTATCCACTTCTTTCAACATTCCAATTTTAATAAAAAAGTCACTAAGATCCTCCTTCACTGCATCACAGGTATTTTTAACGAAATTAATCTGCATTTGACCATGCGTCAGCCCGGTTTCGTCAGTATTTCGCACTTTTTCAAAAATATCGGCCCAAAAATATGGTTTATACCAGCTATTGCCTAAGCCTGCGACATGGTAATATAATTGCAATTGCCAAAGGGGAGCAAGTTTTACAAAATGGTCTCCACCCCATTTCCCATCACTATTTGCTCCGTAAGCGGCATCGGGTCCACCCTGAATACCCCATTCCTGCCCCTTAACAATTCCATTATTAAGAAAGGCATTAAACCTGCCACCAATAGACCCGCCAATATTTTCATGCTCCAAACGCAGGTTATCCGGCGTGTAGCAATACTGTACCCAAGCGGAATAAATGTTGTTGGTACATTCGGTAGTTCCTACCCAGTTCATTCCGGGACGTACCTGATTTACATGACCAAATTCGTGAGCAATACCCCAGTTTTCTTTTCTAATATTAGTTGGATTAGCCACAGTTGCCATTGTATTGTCGTGAAAACCAGCTCCCCAACCATCGGCATACATATATCCTGTCCATATTACTCGTCCAAACATACGATTTTTTGGCAACCTGTTGAATTTTTCCAATCCAAGCATAGTTTGTTCAATGCCAATAATATTGTCATACTCTTTTATCAGTTCTCCCAGCTGTCCGTAACATTGCTTTTTCAACGATGCCACGCTGTAAGCAAGTTGGGTTCTTTTCCCCCGTATATCCATAATTTCGCTTACTGCATTATCAAGCAATTTTTTACCATCGTCCTCGGAGTGGCGCACAATGTCAAAATAGCCATTTACCTTACCGGAAGCAATATGGATTTTTATTCTCCCGGCAGATTGAAAATCAGGAGTATAATAATTTATGTAACCGTTTCCTTTACCTTTCATTTTGAATACATTTACTCCCTCAGATAAAGGATATCCATTATCGTCACCCGATGATCCAAAGTCTTTTACACGCAGACTAATAGCCTGGCCATTTGTAGAACCTACAAATACGACTATCTCTTCATCCTTTGTGAAGTACATACCTGTCATATTTTCAAATTGGCTGTACGTACTGGTTTTTAATTCTTTTGCCAAATCCGAAACATCACGGTAGGGCTCAAATTGCTGAACTCTGAATTCTTTAGGATATTTACCTGATATTAAAAACGCTGCAATATTCTGAAGAAATGTATTTTTTATGTTCGCAATATCTTGCGTAGTTGTACCGGATTGCAATTCAGAGAAAGTTATGTCGGTAAAATATCTTAAATCCGAGGTTGATGTGTTCATAGCTTTGCTTTCAAAACATTCAAAATCGGCAAGTGAAACATAGTATTTTCCAGCATCTCCTGAATAGGCATCTGTTATTTCCAATTTAATTGCAAGCGGGTTGATTACAGGCGTTTTGAAACGTACAACAACCGGATTATTGGATAATGAGGCATTTATTGTTCCAACCTGCACATAATTTTGGTCATCAACTGTTTTAATCCATACTGTTCCGGTTTTAATAATGCCATTCATACCGCTTGTTCGGGGATATAAAACCACATAATTGGCAATTTTTGCATCCAATGGATCGAGGCTATATTCAATAGTGATTTTTGGTTTATCTGACATTCCTGACCAAGGAGAATGATAAAGTGTATTTAGCAGTCCATCAATTGATTTTGATATTTCTTCATTTATTTGATACTTGTCGGTAGGTGAAAGTGAAGCCGAAATGATTTTATTTTTTTTATCCTTTTCAAATGCCGAGGTTAATTCAGGATTGTAAATATCAGTTGTCGTGATAGATTGGGTCACAATAACACTATCACACAGTGAACCATTTTTCTGACGGAAATATATTTTACCGCTCCTTGCTGAAAGATTATCTTTCAACAGTTCCACGTCAAATTCATAGTAATAATCAACCATATCAATTTTGGCACTTTTTGAACTTTGATGTTGTTTCACCCATGTTTCCGAAAAGGTTATCTCCAGAATGGCATTAGTTGTCAATTCAACAGAAAAGGTTTGTGCCTTAAAATCGGCATTTTTGCTTTTTGACTTTAGTAATATGACAGGTTTTAGCCCAAGTTGTGTTATAGATATAGTTTTAGTCAAAGTACCAGCTTTTACTATAATTGTTGCATTACGCACATCAAATGTTTCGTTTTTCGAAATAGTTATGTTTATCGAATTCAAAGTTTGTTTCGCTATTAAAACATTACACCATGTCTGGTCACTGACTGCGGATAAGTCTGCAACATTGGTATTGATAACAATGCTTTTAACAGCTGTCTCTGCAGGAAAACTTATTGTAAGATCATTATTTGCAATTTCGAGGAGAGGATCAGGAGGTAATTCCCTCTTTTTACATGCAGAATATGTAGATGTAATGATTATTACAGTGAAAAAAAGAATCAGTTTAAGCTGTTTCATAGATTAAATAATTATTTAAAGTATAGTAATGATAAATTTCACTAACAAAAATATGTTACGTGACAAAAATACAAAACAAATCGGTGTTTAAAAGAGATTGCACAAAAAGGAAACTTACTTCCCGGCAACAGTTGTCACAAATGTAGATAAATGTAATGCTGATAATAGTTTTTTAACAGAATCAAAAACAAAATCCATTTGAATATTGGATGTTATGATTTCTTACTATTTTTGTTCAAAGGAAAGATTTTGACATTTGTTAGTTTTTGCAACTTCAAATGTTATTCTTTCGGTACTTTTCATTTTTTTATTGTTAGAGAAATTATAATAAATTATGGAATACAGCAAGATAAATAAGGAAGAACTTATTGAGGCATTATTGAAATCAGAGGAAGAGAAAAATGTATTATGCTTATCTCTCAGCAATGCCTTAAAAAACGGAGGAACAAGCTCCTTAAATATGGAACTTCCGGAAAGGTATAAGCTTGCCTTAGAAATCTCTTCAGATGGTTTATGGGATTGGAATATTTCTGAAAACACCGTTTATTCTTCCCATCAAATGAGAGCAATGCTCAAATTTTCAGAGTCTGAGATGACTTGTTCATACGAAGAATGGATGGGGCGCGTTCATCCTCATGATCTAAGGAGTACCATCGAAGCGTTGGAAAAGCATATTAAAGGTGAGACAGAGAAGTATTCCTGCGAACATAGGGTTCTTTGCAAAGATGGTAAATACTTATGGATGCTTGATGAAGGACGGGTAATATCATATAATAGCGAAGGAAAACCTCTGAGGTTTATTGGAATACAAAAAGATATTTCGGACAGAAAAAAAATTGAATACGACCTTAACGAACGTGTTAAAGAACTGAAATGCCATAACCGGATATCTGAATTTATGTCTGATCCAAATCTTACCTTAGATGAAGTAATTTATAAAATTGTTGAAATATTGCCTTTAAGCATGCAATTTCCTCAACATGCGAAAGCGTCAATAACAAGTTTTGATACTGTTTATAAAACACCAGATTATTTAAAAAATGAAAATTCGCTGATAGAGGAAATAAAACTTAAAGGGGAAAAAATTGGACAAATAGAGGTTTATTATTATGGTGATTTTATCGTCACTGACAAGTTATTTCTTACTGAAGAAGCAGAATTACTGAAAACAATAGCAGCCAGAATTGCAAACTTTATTGATAAAGATAAAAAAACCAAAGAGCTGTCAAAGACAGAGACCAAGTATAAAAACTTAATTGAGAATATCAAAGATGTGATTTATGAAGTTAATTATGAGGGTATAATCAAATACATAAGTCCAGCCGTTGAAAAGCTGTTAGGTTATAAACCCGATGAGCTCATAGATAAAAGCATAATTGGATTTGTTCATTCAGATGACAGACCGATTCTTTTGGATGTTTTGTCAAATTCAGACAAGAGGGATTCTTCTAATCTTGAGTATAGATATATTGCAAAGGATGGAAGTACGCGTTGGGTACGTTCCTCTACTGCACCAATCATTGAAAATGGTAAATTTATTGGAAGTAATGGATCGGTAACCGATATTCAAGATCGTAAACAGGTTGAGGAGAATATTTTAAGAGTAAACAGGCTGAAATCTGTTATCAGTAATATCAATCAAGCTATTGTAAAGGAAAAAAACAAAGAAAAGCTCCTCAAAAAAGTCACCAACATTGCAATTGTTTCGGGGAAATTTCAGATGGCATGGATAGGTTTAATTGATGAAGAGACAGAAACAGTTAAACCGTATATCATCGATGGATTTGAGGACGGATACCTTTCGGTGATAAAGCAAATTTCAGTAAAAAATGTTTCTGAGGGTCGCGGGCCCACCGGTACCGCAATCAGAGAAGGGAAACCTTTTATATGCAATGACATTGAAAATGATCCACGGATGGCTATTTGGAAAAATGAGGCATTAAAACGTAACTACCGCTCTTCTATAGCTCTGCCAATAAGGCAATTCGGAAATATTTTTGGTGCATTTGCCCTCTATTCTTCGATTCCTAATTTCTTTAATACTGAAGAAATTGTACTTCTGAAGGAAGTTGTTGACAATATCAGTTATGCATTAGAAGCTATTGAAACTGAAAAGGAACGAAATCGAATAGAGGAAGAACTAAGGAAACTATCACGCGTTGTCGAATTTAGCCCCTTAAGCATTGTTATGACAAACCTTGACGGAGCCATAGAATACGCAAATCCCAAAGCTTGCGAAACCACCGGTTACTCCCAGCACGAACTCCTTGGTAAGAATCCACGAGTTCTCCAATCTGGTCAAACCTCGAAGGGTGAATATACCGCACTCTGGGATACCATCGTTTCGGGCAAGGAATGGCGTGGAACCTTTCATAATAAAAAGAAGACCGGAGAACTCTACTGGGAATCATCAACAATTACCCCAATTATTGACGAACAGGGTAAAATAACAAATTTTGTTGCGATAAAAGAAGATATCACTGAGAGAAAGAAATCAGAGGAAGAACTGATGAAATTCAGAACCATTGCCGACAGAGCAAATTATGGAACCTCTATTACCTCATTGCAAGGAGATTTCCTATACATTAACGAAGTTTTTGCTCGCATGCATGGTTTCTCTTCAGAGGAACTTATAGGAAAAAATATTAAAATATTCCATAATGAAGAGCAATTATCGCGAATAAATGACTTGCTGGGAACATTATTTTTGAATGGCGAATTCAATTCCGAAGAGGTTTGGCATTCGAGAAAAGACGGTTCGGTATTCCCAACACTTATGAATGCGTCCTTGATTTACGATGAAAAGAACGAACCGTTATTTTTGTCGGCTACCGCCATAGATATAACTAAGCAAAAAGAATGGGAGGAAGCCTTAATTCGCAGCGAAGCCGATTTGAATTATGCGCAAGAGATTGCCAATATGGGAAGTTGGGAAATGGATCTTACAACAGGGAAATCAAAATGGTCAGAAAATCAATTTAAGTTATTTGGCCTGAAACCATTTCAGAATGGGATACCGGATGATTATTTTTTAAAAATAGTGCATTCCGATGACCTGCACCTTCTCGATGAAATGTTAAAAGAAATTATTGAATCAAGAAGCAGTACAAATGTTGACATGCGCGTTATCATGCCGGATGGCAAAATAAAATGGATTCAAAACAATATAGTACCCATTTTTGAAGGTGAGAATTTAAAAGCATTGAAAGGGGTTAATATTGACATAGATAAGAAGAAATGGACAGAAGAAAAATTAAAAGGACAAAATGAACGTTTAAATGCAATTATGCAGGCTATGCCTGACTTGATTTTTCTATTCGATAAACATGGAACATATCTCGAATACTATGTTGCTGATGCAATAAAAAAACTGCTTTTATCAGATATTAATATTGTCGGCTCAAACCTTAAAGATCTGTTTGATAATGAATCAGTAAATCTACATCAAAAAGGGATTAACAAATGTATCGAACAGCAACAATTAGTCACTTACGATTATGCCATGCCATCAGGCGATTCGATTGCATTTTTTGAAGCGAGGATGATTCCCGTGGAGACTGACAAAGTTCTAACTTTTGTCAGGGATATTACTGCAAAGAAACAAGCGGAGAAACAGATACAGAAACTTTCGCTTGTTGTAACACAAAGCCCAGTATCAGTTGTGATTACCGACCTTGACGGAAATATTGAGTTTATCAATCCTGCATTCGAGCAAACAACAGGCTACATTTCTACAGAAGTATTAGGAAAAAATACGAGAATACTCAAGTCAGGAATGAATGATGAAAGTATCTATCCAGATCTTTGGATTACAATCAAAAGTGGCCATGTATGGGAACACGAGTGGATAAACAAAAGAAAAAATGGGGAATTATATTGGGAAAAAGTCGCAATAACCCCAATTCTTGATGATATCGGCAAAATTATAAATTTTCTTGCCCTCAAACAGGATATCACACAGCGAAAGCAATTTGAACAGGAAATACTTGATCTGAATGCCAATCTGGAAAAGAAGATATTAGAAAGAACCTCTGAATTAGGAGTTACAAACGCCAATCTGACAAAAGAGATTGATGAGCGGAAAAAGTCGGAACTGAAATTCTCTACGGCATTTCAATCGAGCTCGGCACTAATGGCTATCTCATATTTCGATGAGGGACAATACATGGATGTAAATAACACATTTCTTGAAATAGTAGGCTATTCGCGCGAAGAGCTTATAGGAAAGACCAATAAAGAACTCCGACTTTTTGAGGACAAAAATCAGAGATCTGAAATTGTTAAAAACCTTGAAATGAAGATTCCAGTTCGTAAGATTGAAGTTTTGATACGCTCAAAAATTGGAAATTTAAAAACCGTTTTATTGTCAGCTGATACAATTTATATAGGTGACAAACGCTGTTTGCTTACTGTTGCTGTTGATATAACCGATCGAAAAAATGCTGAAGAAGAAATCAGAAAAGCTCGGTTGGAAGCTGAACAGGCAAACAAAGCAAAAAGTGAATTCCTTGCAAATATGAGCCATGAGATCAGGACACCAATGAATGCAATACTTGGTTATTCCGAATTACTAGGCTCGCTTGTGCAGGAACAGACACAGAAAGATTTTCTTAATTCAATAAAAACCAGCGGACGATCTCTACTTACTTTAATTAACGATATTCTTGACCTTTCGAAAATAGAAGCAGGCAAACTTGATCTTGAGTTCGATTATATTGATACAAATAAATTCTTTCTTGAATTTGAGAAAATCTTTGCTTTCAAAATTTCAGAAAAAGGATTAAAATTCAATATTATTATTTCGTCCGGTACTCCCTCATTCCTATATGTTGATGGAACGCGTCTTCGGCAAGTAATACTTAACCTCGTTGGGAATGCAGTAAAATTTACGCAAAAAGGAGAGATTAGTGTGAAGGTATTAACTAAAAATCCGAGAATATTTCATTATTCAAAAGATAAATATGATGAGCTAATTGATCTTGAAATAGAAATAGCAGATACAGGTATTGGAATTCCAAAAGAGTTTTTGCAGGATATATTTGAGTCTTTCATTCAGGTTAAAAGCAAGTCAAATCAAGGGGGCACAGGGCTTGGACTGCCAATATCATTGCGCTTGATTCAGCTTATGAAGGGGACAATTAATGTGAAATCACAATTGGGAGAGGGTAGCACCTTTCTGGTGACTATTCCGGATATCCCATTCCTTAGAAGTTATGATAAAATGAAAAACACAATAGAAATAAATACCTCGGACATAATTTTTGAAAAGGCAACCATACTTGTGGTTGATGACGTTGATGAAAATCGTAAATTTATAAAGGATGCCCTTAGGGAAACCTATTTGACTATTATTGAAGCTGTAAATGGAATTTCGGCTTTGGATATTATGATTATTAATATTCCTGATCTTGTTATCACCGACATAAGGATGCCGGGTATGGATGGTTTTGAACTGTTAAGTAAAATCAAAGAAGATTCGAACTTTAAACATATTCCGGTAATAGCCTATTCGGCATCAGTTATGAAAGAGCAGAAGGAAAAAATACATAATAGTGAGTTTGTTGATTTATTAATTAAACCTGTTCAGATATCAGAACTTTATGTTGCAATAATGAACCACCTGCCGTATAAATCAAAAAATAAATCAGGATTGGAACAAAATGAAAATATGCAGATTGCAAAAGAGAAAATAACGGATTTTGGAGGATTAATAATAGCCCTTGAAGGCAAATATGCTGCAAAAAGAGAATCATTTAATACAAGACAACCCATCGGTGAAATTAAAAATTTCGGGAAAGAATTGAAAGGTCTTGGGGAAAAACATTGTAGCGAAAGGATAATCCAATATGGTGAAAGCTTTATTCATGCTGCCGAAAGCTTCAATATTGAAAATATTTTAAGGTTACTTAAACAATATAATGAAATAATAGAGAACATAAAAAAATAAGGCTATGAACACTGAAAACAATTTTTTGGAATCGGACCCGAATAACCATATTCTGATTGTAGATGACAATCCACAAAACCTCCAGGTATTAGGAAGGTGTCTTCAAGAGCAAAACTATGAAATAGAATTTGCCACAAATGGAAAGTCAGCATTAGAATGGCTTGAATTACAATCATTTGATCTGATTCTCTTAGATATTAACATGCCAGAAATGGATGGATTTGAAGTTTGCCGAAAGCTAAGGTCAAATGCCGTTTTTAACAGAGTACCGGTAATTTTCCTTTCTGCCGATTCGGACCGTGAAAGCGTTCTTAAAGGTTTTGAACTGGGAGCTCAGGATTATGTCACAAAGCCATTCGATAGCAGAGAGCTTTTAGTAAGGGTTAAAACACACCTTGCCCTAAAATCATCTCTTGAGAAAGTCGAAAAAATAAATAGCAGTCTTGAAGAAAAAGTTGCCGAAAGAACTTTAAACCTACAAAGTGCCAACGAGCAATTAAAACTATTAAACTCAGAACTCATTATTGCCAAAGAACGAGCCGAAGAAAGCGACAGGCTTAAAACTGCTTTCATGAATACCATATCACACGAAATACGAACACCGCTTAATGGCATACTTGGTTTTGGGTCTTTTATTGTCGAGCCTGATATTTCACAGCAAGAAAAAGAAGAGTACCTGAATATTATAAACAATTGTAGTGATAGGTTAGTCAATACGGTCACCGATTATATGGACATATCCCTGATTGTTTCAGGTAACATAAAGGTTAACCTACATGATCTTGATTATTTTTCATTAATGCAAACTTTACATAATCGTTTTCATAAGCAGTGCACGAAAAAATATCTTGAATTAAAATTGCAACATTCCAAAAATACACAAGGCTATAATATAATCTCAGACAGAGCATTATTAGAGAAAGCATTTACCCACATACTGAACAATGCAGTAAAATTTACATCTAATGGTAAAATCACAATGGGTTATGAATTTATAAATGACAGATTGGAATTTTTTATTAAAGATACTGGCATTGGCATTACCCAAGATGCTCAAAATCGAGTTTTCGAGGCTTTTATGCAGGAAAACGTTTCCAATACCCGTGTATATGAGGGAAATGGCCTGGGTTTGAGCATTGCCACCGGACTGATTAAATTACTTAATGGAAATATCAGGATAGAATCTGAAAAAAATCAGGGGACAACTGTGTATATTACTTTGCCCATTGAACAAAATACAGTTAATAAGGAAACAGCGTTTACAACTTCCGAAAAAATAATTAAAAGATTATCGTTCATTTTAATCGCTGAAGATGATGACCAAAACTACCTTTTTCTTGAGATCTTCCTGAAAAAGTATGCAGATAAATTGGTCAGAGCTGTTAATAGTCAGGAAGCCATTCAAATGTGCATAGATAATCCTGACATTGACTTAGTGTTGATGGATATTAAAATGCCTTTAATGGATGGTTATGAAGCTATTCGTCAAATCCGACAATTTAATAAAGATGTAATCATTATTGCACAAACCTCTTATGGACTAACCGGCGACAAGGAAAAATCTATTGAGGCAGGATCTAACGAGCATATTTCAAAACCCATTGCAAGGGAAGAACTACTCGTATTAGTACAAAAGTATTTTACTAAACATATTGACAATCTGATAATATCATAATTGAAATCATATTTCTTTACAGAAATTTGTATTGAACGATCTGAATTTATTCGTCCTAATAAAAAAAGGAGGCCGATTAAAGCCTCCTCTATAATATATTCGATTAATTGAAACGTTATTGCAGAATCAGTTTAAAATTCTGATCATCGAAATACTTTGCAAACTCGATATCAGTTTTGGCTAAAGTCCTATAGGCGGGATCCTTTTTAACTGCGCTACCCAAATTCTCGTACATAACACTTGTTTTTGAAGTACGAGCAGCAATAATAGCTTTTAGATATGCTATACGTCCTGTCTCAACAGGCGCAGCGGTCAAAGTCCGTAAAGCATTGTTGTTATCGTTATTCAAAAGCTGAGCCAAAGCGCGGTTTGCAACGCTTTCTGTTTGTTCGTTGAAGAGTTTTGAAGCAGTTTCGTATTGACCTTGCATAATTTTTACGATTCCAAGATTATCACTCACTCCCTTGCCTGCACCGGTGGCTGCACCAAAAAGCTCTTCAGCTTTTGCAAGGTTATTCTTTTTCAACTGAATACATCCAAGGTTATTCTGAATGATAGGATTCTTTGGGTCAAGTTTGTCAGCTTTCTCAAAATTAGCAGCAGCACCATCAATGTCACCACTACCCAAAATAATACTGCCAAGATTGTTATAACCACGCCAATCATCTGCATAAACCTTTGTAAAGTTAGTGTATATTGTTTTCTGAACCTGAGGATTATTGGTCAGAGTGGCGGCATATAACAATTCTGATTGATTTAATTTCGAAGGATCGCTACCTGCGAGTGAACCAATTTCATCGTCAGTCCTACCTATCAAATCAACTGAAGCTGTGATTTTCGACCTGCGAAGTTTCGGAAGAATATCATTTGCAACAGCAGAAAATGCTGATGAAAGGTTTTTAATTTCGCGTTCCCGGACTTCGGGATCAGAATACATTGACAGTACACGAAGAATCAACTCCTTATCTTGAATTGTGGACTTTTCCATTAGCTCTTTAAAACCGTCCCAATCTTCAGGTGTATATTTGGTTTTCAGTTCTGTCTGAACATTGTTTTTGTTTAACTCAGTCTCCATTACTTTAGAGGCAGAACCTTCACGATTTTCAGACAATTTTGTATTAAGCTCCAACGCTCCATCAGGTGAGGCATAGGCTGAAACTTCAACTTTTTTAAGTTCTTTACGGTCGGCTTTGTAAGCGTCAGAAATATATTGGCTTAGTTGTTTGATTTCCTCTTTAGTCATTTCCTTTCCACGCACTTCAGAGCTATTAATCAAATAAATAAGGTCTGCTACATATTTCTCTGGAACTATTCTTTGAAATTTATCAGTTGCCGCATTGTAAACTCCGGTTGTATTCTTGCTTTTCTGAACACCAAGTATTGAAACCGGACTATTGTCAACCAGAGTTGATGTGGCAATGACACCATCGGCTAATTTTACCGGGTCAAAATCGAGTGATTGACCCCCTTTTGATGCACGAATTTTTAAAGTAAGTTGCGATTTACGCATGGCATAATCGAACGGAATTGAACCTTTGTATGATATGCTGCCACCTCCTGCATAACTTACCACTTTGTTGTTAGCCTTTACGGACTCACCTTGAAGAAAGAATGGTTCATAAAATTTCTCACCTTCAGGAGTAATTAAAACAGGTGTTGCAACTATAGTTGCTTTTTTAAGAAAATAATTCTCGGGAATACGACCCTGTAATGCCACATCCACCTTGCCATTATGAGCTTCAAGGATTTGAGGTACAACGGAATAACTAACTTTTCCCGCCTCATTTTTCATTTTTTTCAGGGAAGCACAACTCACTAAAATGGCCGTGCTACAAATGAATAAAACCAAATAATTTAATTTAAAATTTCTCATTGCAATAATCTATTAATAAACTAATTAATCGTTCCTGGTGCTTTTAATGCAAAAATAATATCTTTTAGTGTTATAGAAAAACGATTTATACTATTTTAACCCTTTAATATTTTTCTACTTATTCC
>CAILKW010000031.1 GCA_903834845.1 uncultured Bacteroidia bacterium
AATGCTAATCATAAATGAAATCATTCACTAAATTATTATAAAAATGAACATAATTCCCAAAATCATACAAATTCCTTCGGTTTTCAAAATACTGTCACTGCTATTTATTTCAGTAAATACGGGTTTTTCGCAAACTCCCGTTCGTGTTGATATAGACATTACAAAAGGCAAAAAAACTATTTCACCTTTAATTTATGGCAAAAACAATGTTTTGTCAAATTCAATTGGGAATCCGGTCCCAAGTGAAGACATCCAGAAAATAAAAGATGCAGGCATCCGCATAGTTCGTGAGGGAGGAGGAAATAACAGCACCAAATACAACTGGCGAAATAAGCTTGCAAGTCATCCTGATTGGTATAACAATGTATATTCATCCGACTGGGATTATGCAGCCAAGTCTATGCTTGAAAAACTGCCGGGAGTTCATGGGATGTGGTCATTCCAACTGTTGGGGAAAGCGGCTGCAAACAATAAGTATAATTTCGCTGACTGGACTTTTAATCAGTCGAAGTGGTGGGACGGAGTCAATCAGAATCTGGCTGGTGGCGGACAAGTTAATCTGGCAGGAGGTAGCAAAGCTTCCGTGGAAGGCAATCCAAACCTTTACCTAATGGATTGGCCTGCTGATTCAACCGTTGGAATACTAAACAAATGGTTTGGGACTCAAGGATTAGGTTACGACAAAAACAGAATCCGATATTGGAGTATGGATAATGAACCTGAAATTTGGTCTGGAACGCACGATGATGTGATGAAAACCCAATGTACTGCCGAAGAATTTATGCAGTTGTATTTTAAGGTTGCCAAAGCTGCACGGGCTAAATATCCTGAAATTAAATTGGTTGGGCCGGTTCCTGCCAACGAATGGCAGTGGTACAACTGGACTGGAGGCAGTATAATAAACGGGAAAAAATATCCCTGGCTCGAGTTTTTCATTAAGCGAATTGCAGAAGAAGAAAAAGCTTCAGGAATCAAATTATTGGATGTATTGGATATTCATTTTTATCCCTCAACCAGCGATGCCGCTCAAAGTGTTCAGCTTCACCGTGTTTATTTCGACAGGACTTTCGCTTTTCCTGAAGCCAACGGAATAAAAAGTATTAATGGAGGATGGGACACCAGCCTAAACAAAGAATATATTCTTGGTCGTTGTTACGATTGGCTTACCACTTACATGGGTGTCAACAATGGAGTGGGTTTGTCAGTTACCGAAACTGCAATTGCATCCAAAGATCCCAATGTTCAGGCGGTTTGGTACGCCTCAACCTTAGGTGAATTCATGAAGAATGGTGTCGAAATTTTCACTCCTTGGAGTTGGGAGGTAGGGATGTGGGAAACCATCCATTTATTTAGCCGATATAATCAGGCAAATTATGTAGAGGCAGTGTCACAAAACGAAACATTAATTTCAGCGTATCCATCAGTAAATAATTCAAAAGATTCGATATCAGTAGTATTAGTAAACCGCTCGCTGACAAGCAAGAATCAGGTTAATCTGAATTTTAACGGATCCACGGTGGCAGATGGTAACTACACAATGCTATCGTTATCAAATCTGACCAACACCGAAACTTTTGTTTCTCACACCACTAATGCTTTGGTAAAAACATACGTGACCGCAAAAAGCAATCAGATTAACGTTGAACTGGATCCACTATCAGTTAATACCATTATTATAACAGGTCTTAGTACTTTTGTAAAATCGGATTTGAAAATGAACAGTTTCAAAGCAAACTTATATCCCAATCCTACAACCGATTGGTGTCATCTCAATTTTTCGTTATCAGAAAAAGAAAAACTAATCATCGAATTGTATCAGGTCAATGGAGCGTTTCTGAAATCCTTTTGTAATAAAGTTTATGAAGCTGGAAACCAAACTATTGAGCTGGATATGAATGATCTGCCAAGCGGAGTTTATTTAATCAAATTAGCATCAAACAGTGAAAGAGAAACCATAAAACTTATTAAAAAGTAAATGTGAATAATTAATACATGGAAATAAAACCACATCCTAACCATTATTTATATTTGGAAACCTTGCGAAGGATGACGCCAGAACAGCGTTTGGCAAAGGCATTAGAACTTTCGGCAATGACAAAAGAATTGTTTTTGAAAGGCTTACAAAAAAGGTTCCCTTTAAAAAGTAAATCGGAAATCATGAAATTATACATACAAAGAATTGCCAAATGTAACAACCGGAATTTTTAATTCGAATATCATTGGTCAATACTTTCCAACAATAAAATTCTTTCGAGAATCAGAGAAAACGACCCCATAAGCGCAGCATTCTCACCAAAACCCGCGGGTACAATTGGAACTATGCGAGAAATAGCACTCATTGAATATTTCGGTAATTCTTTAAGTATCTTATCTATAAGGATATCGCCATTTTTCACAAGGCCACCAGATAAAACTATACACTCAGTATTGAACAATTTTATCAAAGTATCAATTCCTATACTCAAATATCCAGCTACCAAATCAAGAATTTTATTGGCTAAAAGATCACCATTTTTGGCTGCATCAAAAACTATTCTGGCATCAATATCCTCATAATCTAACGAATATAAAACGCTCTCCGAATCTGACTTTGCAAGCTCACGTGCCACATCAGCGATTCCATAACCCGAAGCAAGAGCTTCCAGAGTTCCCGGCACACCTTCAAGTCCTTTTCGCAAGCTGTGTTTGTCAACAACTATATGACCAACCTCACCGGCAATACCATCAACACCGCTAAATAGCTTACCGTCAATGATTATTCCGGATCCTATACCGTAACCGACATTGAGGCAAATAAAGTTTTTGTAATCTTTACCCACTCCATATAACAACTCTCCCAAAGCAATCAGATGAGTGACATTCCCAAAAGCAATTTTTAATTTTGTATATTTTGAAAGTGCCTCCTGAATATTCACATTTTTCCAGCCAAAGACAGGTGAATACTCAACAATACCAGAGTTCTTATTTACCATCCCACAAACAGCAATGCCAATTCCCCAAAGTGGAAGGGATTTCTGTCGGGCACGTTCACACAGTTTCTCAATAACTCCGCCAACCTGTTCCATAACACTATCAAATCCTTTTTTCAAATTTGTCGGCACATGAATTTCAAAAATAAATTCACCATCTAAGTTTGAAAGCGCCGAGCGAATGAAAGTGGCTCCCAAATCAATTCCAATCACATAATTTCCTTTGGAATTAAAATGAATCAGTTGTGGCGGGCGGCCACCAATGGAAGAACCTAAACCATCGGTTTGAATCAGGTTTAGCTGAACCAAGCTTTCAACAATGCGTGTAACTGTTGGTGCACTTAATCCGGATAGTCGTATTATTTCAGCTCTTGTAATCTCATTTTCATTCCGAATCAGTTGCAATACTTTTATTTTATTCACATTACCCTGAATTTCAGGGTTCTCAATTTGGGTTATCTTTTTTACCATCTTTTTTTCCTGACTTTATAAAACTTTATTTCGGTCTGTCTCCAAACATACGTTTACAATTAATCGGCCTCATTAAACATCAAAGCTCAATGCTGGCGGCAAAATTACACATAAAAACATCACATCATTAAAACAAAGCGAAAAACGAAAATATTCACAAAAAAACACTAAAATTAAACGATTAAAACATGGCACAAATGAAATTATAATTACTTTTGCAAAGTTGTGAAATAAAGTATAAAATTAATAGCTTTTTATGAATACAAAAAATATTGCATTTAGTTTAATCGTATTAGGATTCGGATTGCTTGGAGCATGTCAATCAAATAAAACACAATCCAATTATCTTGGGAAGCCATATTGTGATTCGATTTACAAAAGTGGTGCTCAAATTATTCCTGGTAAACTTCAATGCGAATATTATGATTCAGGCGGTGAAGGTATCTCGTTTCACGACACAGACTCAGTAAATTCAGGTAGCGGCCGCCTGAATCCAACTGATGGAACTTACCTTAATGAATTCAGAATGAATGAACCTGTGGATATCTCTTATACCAAATTCAGGGATCCTGCTATTGACAATAATCAATATAACTTTGTAGAACCGTCTAAAGATCAGCTTTATGTTGGATGGACAAAAACGGGAGAATGGACTAAGTATTCAGTTAACGTTACCGAAGCCGGAACTTACCAACTGGGAATCATGTTTACTTCAAACAAAACCGGAAAAATATCCTTATCGGTGAACGACAAAGACATAACAGGTATAATAATAATCCCGTCAACGTTTGTAGAAGCTGATAGTGTGGCATGGAGACAATGGCATCACTGGAACTATCTTGATAAAATGGCTACTGTTGATCTGAAAAAAGGATTTCAAACCATCACCCTTCATACCGTTGACGTTGGTGATATGAACTACGACTATTTGGATTTTAAATTAGTGAAATAACAACTTTATAAAACTGTTCAAAATGATATCAGAAGAAAGAATTCAAAAACTACCGGATTGGATAAAAAAAATCATTTTTTTCTTACAAAAAATGAGAGTTCCGGGTAAATTGGTTTACATCCTTGTTTCAATAATGGCAACCCTTTGGTTTCTTTTTAGGGTTATTCCAAAACCTTCGCGAGCTACTTACCCCTGTATGCAAGTGGCAGCACCAATTATGTCAGGTTTTGTAATTTGGCTAATTGCCATGACAGGTGCGGCTTTGGCATTTAAACAGGCAAAAAAGAAACTTTTCGAGGCCAAATATATTGCGGCAACATTGTTTTTAGTTCTTGCAATTGCCTCTGCCTCAGTTTACACAATACAGTCTGATGCAAAAACAAGTGCGAAAAATTTGGAAATTTGGTATAAACCCAACATCCCACTTGGTTTGGCCAAAGGCATTTATCCTGGCAGAGTTGCCTGGGGACATAACCCCAAAATTGCCTCGTGGGATGGAACAACAGGTTTTTGGTGGGAAGATAAATTCAATAATCAAGCTGAAACAGACAATCTTTTTTCACAAACCTTGTTCAGTTTGACGAATACGAAGAATGAGAAAAAATCGTGGGATGCTTTGTTCCGTTTTTTCAATAAAACCAATAAAAAAGGTGATATC
>CAILKW010000032.1 GCA_903834845.1 uncultured Bacteroidia bacterium
ACCTCAAGACCAACCGGTTTTTAACCGTCCATCCACTGAACTGAAACCTCAACTGATGCCTCCGGATAATGGTTTTGGGCCCGGGCGCGAACCCAAATCTCCATTCGTAGTTTTTGTTGATAATCTTATCATCTGTATTCTAATTACAGGTGTCGGAACTACTACTAAGTTGGTTACTAAATGGTTGAATGAAGAGAAGTTAAGAATGGACATTGAGAAGGAACAGCTTCAAACCAACCTGACCTTATTGAGAAATCAGGTAAGCCCCCATTTCTTTATGAACACTCTCAACAATATCCACACTTTGGTTGACATCAATACCGAAAGTGCGAAAGATGCTCTGGTAAGGCTGTCAACATTGATGCGCTATTTTTTGTACGATTCGGCACGTGGCCAGATAGAGTTGAAAAAGGAGGTGGAATTTATTAAAAGCTTCATTTCGCTAATGGAATTAAGATTTTCGGACGAGGTTGAAGTTCATTTGGTTATTCCGACTACCGTCCCCGATGTCAGGATTCCGCCTATGTTGTTTATCTCTTTTCTCGAAAATGCTTTCAAACATGGGGTGCGCTATCCTCTTAAATCGTTTATTTACTTTGAGATGCAGGTTAGTGGATCAAATTTGCAATGTTCGGTCCGAAACAGCAAACATCCGGCCATTGAAGTTCATCAAGACGAATATTCCGGGATAGGACTTGAAAACATCAAAAAGAGCCTTAAATTACTTTATGGCGAAGATTACAAATTAAACATAGCGGACAACGAAAAAACTTATGAAGTAAACCTTACAATACCATTATCATGACCATAAAATGTATAGCCATTGACGATGAGCCCCTTGCGGTAAAAAAAATTTCGGGTTTTATTCAGAAAACCCCTTTCCTCGAACTGATAGCAGAGTGCCGGAGCGCCTTTGATGCAATCGATCTTATCAATAACAATGAGGCACAACTCCTTTTTATTGACATCAATATGCCTGATCTGAACGGAATGGAATTTGTGAAATCGCTGATAAACAAACCATACATAGTTTTCACAACAGCTTACAGCGAATATGCTGTCGAAGGGTTTAAAGTTGATGCGGTGGATTACCTTTTAAAACCTATTGACTATACGAGCTTTCTGAAAGCAGCAACTAAAGTTAAAAACCTGATTGATTTAAAATCAACAACACCAACACCCGCTGAAAGCATAAAGGCTACTTCGAGCCATCTGTTTGTAAAATCGGAATATAAACTGGTGCGCATCGAATTGGATGACATAACTTACATCGAAAGCCAGCACGAATACATCAAAATCAACCTTGTGAACAGCAAACCGGTAATGACGATGGTAAGTATGAAAACAATTGAAGATCAATTACCTACCGACAGGTTTATGCGGATCCATCGTTCCTTTATCGTCAACCTAAAAAAAATCACGACCATTGAACGGAACCGGATTTTATTCGACGACAAGGTGTTGATCCCTGTAAGCGACCAATACAAGGATAAATTTCAGAGTTATATTGATGAATTTTTTGTTTAGGTAATATTAACATTCTCGCTGGTGATTTCTTAGTGAATCTTAGTGACTTAGTGTCTTTGTGGCATGTTGTTATTTTGCCACCAAGTCACCAAGGCTCAAAGGTTCACAAAGCTTTAACTGCCGAAATTTTGAATTGTTTACTTTCTCTTTTGGCTATGTCGGTTACTTAAGCCTGTACATCAATCCCAACCGGATACCCGATTCCAACAAATGTTGCGGATACTTTTCAGACGAGAATGGAACAAGAGAATGGAATTTGGAATATGGATTTACAAAAGCGGTAAACCCACATTTGAAATTGTATTTAAACCCAATGCCCAGATTGAATCCCAATCCTGTTTGATTAGTGATGGCTATTGATGGACTCGCATCAACATCAAAAATTAAGCCTCCATTGATGAAAAAATACCCGAGAAAATTTACCCTTACCGCAACAGGAATGGTAATCAACGAGAACCCTGCACTATATGACGGATAATGGGAGGGTGATACACCAGGTGTAATGGTTATTTTATGGTCACCGAATTCAATTCCCGTTTCAAGATCAAATGTGCGGGTCAAAGGATATAAATAACATATCCCAAGATTATAGAACCGGTCGCCATAATAACCCGCCCCACCTGTCAACTCTTCCTTCCGAAAAACATCATTGCTCCCGAACGAAGAGTAGGTGATTCCAATCTGTCGTTTTGAATTGGCATGTTTTTCTTTTTGTGCAAATAATGGGAAGTACCCAACAATAGTGGTTAGCAAAAGCAACAGGATAACGTTTTTCATACTTTTTATTGGCGATGTTGTGTTTGTTAAATAAGATCAGAAAAAACTGTTTTTGGTTGCTTTTTATTGGGTTTTAATATCCCACCCTTAAATTGTCAGCTTGAACTACTAATTGCACTTAACAATTTGGTCAAAAAAAAGTAGCCACAGGTTCAAAAATTTCAAATTTTCCATGTCGCAATATGTTTTACCAACCACATTGGAATGGGGCAAATTTCACCAACCAATATTTTTTTGTCTGCGCGATTGTAGAGACGACTATGATAATTACGTGTAAATGATTTGGAATCACCTGAAATGCAACTAATTCGACCATTGGAATATGATGGGGTATTTCGCTACAATATTGTTGTGCCAATTCACCAATTTTAGAGAGTTTCATTTTATGGTTAATTATTATTTTTCATCCCTTTTAACCTTCCAAAATTAAACTTTTTTTAATTCAACCTATTAAATACAATTTACCGCTCTTGCATCTATTTGATTAGCTTTGCAGAGTATCAACTAAAGTAAAAAAATGATTTTAAATTCTACAGAATAAGTTGAAAATACAAGGTTGCATCGAGCCATCTGTTCATAAAACCGAAAAATAAATTGGTTAGCATCGAATTGGTTGACATAACCTACACCGAAAGCCTGCACGAATACAACAGAATCAACTTTCTGCAAAGCAAACCGGTCATAACGATGGTAAGGATGAAAAATAAAGATGAGCAGTTGCCAGCCAACCGGTTTATGAGGGTTCACCGCTCCTTCATCTTTTTTTGTTTGACAGTGTATAAATGACTTTTATTATTTTTTTAATTTAACAATACAATCCGATGAAAGAAAAAGACAATAGACTTACGCAAAGAAATAGAAGAATAGTAGGTTTGAGTATTATGACTATTATTGTTCTTATGCATGCCTTTGGGGTTGGAAACTACCTAAACGGTGATTTTTGTTGGGATTGCAGTAGTCTTTGACAGATTGTTATTTAGACGATATATCCCATTTTGGGTAGTAGAAAATTGAGGTTTTAATTTTTTTGGGAAGAAATGAAAAATCATGGCTAATTTCAAAATGATATTGAATGTGTAATTTTATGGCGAAGATTTTTTTAATTCATTATCTTTATTTGAGTGGTTTTCAGTGCACGGGTGGCTTGTCTGTTCGCAGTCTGATCTCGTATTGAATTTGTCCCAATATATTCGCATTCAAACCAAAAAATGGTTAATTTTGTATTAATAAAAACTGTAAAATTATGAGCAAAACATTAATCCGGTTTGATTGGGCAATGAAAACATTGTTGCGGGATAAAGCAAATTTCGATGTCCTGGAAGGATTTTTATGTGCCTTGTTTGAAGACGATAATATCAAGATATTGAATATTTTAGAGAGTGAAACCAACTCAGAAGATGAAGATGATAAATTCAATCGCGTTGACTTATTGGTTCTAGACAGTCAAAACCGGAAAATATACATCGAAATACAAAATACAAGAGAAACGGACTATTTGGAAAGTTTATTGTACGCCACATCAAAAATAATAGTGGAGCATCAGGATTTAGGAGATAATTTCAAAGATATAAGTAAAGTAATATCAATTAGTATATTATACTTTAACCTGGGAACAGGTGATGATTATATTTATTACGGAACTACTGATTTTAAGGGGCTTAATACCGGGCATCCTCTTTCGGTAAAAAAACGAGTTGAAATTTCTGAAACACTCTCACCGAGGTATAAATTTATAGAAAAGAAAATATTTCCCGAATACTATCTGATAACAGTTGAGCGCTACAAAAATATTGTTCAAAAACGAATTGATGAATGGATTTACATGATTAAAAACAGTGAAATAGCTGAAGGTTCAACATCTAAAAATATTGATAAAGCAAGGCAAAAACTTGCGGTTATGAATATGACCGAAGAAAAACGGAAAGCCTATAATAAATATTTAATAAATCTGGCTAAAGATAGAGACGTTGTTGATACTGCGAAAGAAGAAGGACGTGAAGCAGGACGTGAAGAGGGACGTGAAATAGGACGTGAGGAGGGACGTGAAGAAGGAATATATGAAACTGTCAAAAATTCGATTATTGAAGGTCTTACTTATGAGATAATAAAGAAAATCACAAAATTGACAGACGAACAAATAAACAAAATTCGTGATGAATTAAAAACTAATAATCCAAAAATTTAGTACTTTAAATTGAAGAATTCTTCCTCGTAGTAAAATTTTCAGCCTAAAAAAGAATAAAAAATCCTTAAAACAATATGTTGCAAATTTAGTATAATTTAAATTACGCATATATACTATTGTATCACAGATCATTACCTTTGCAACATCAGCGCTTTTAGACTAACATTCAGAAAACCTGTTGCACTTCATCTTTTATTCATGTACATTTGAGGAAAATGGTAAATATACCACTTTTTAAAATAAAACTATGAACCCAAAAACGATTCTTGTCGTTGAAGATGAAACGGTTATCCGTGAAAATATTGCCGAAATATTGGCAATGAAAGGGTTTTCAGTTATTTTGGCCACAAACGGTAGCGTAGGTTTAAGGTTGGCGATTGAGCAACCTCCCGATTTAATAGTTTCAGATATTACGATGCCGGTGATGAATGGCATGGATTTGCTTAAAAATGTCCGTTTTAATAAAGAAATTTGCAACACCCCCTTTCTGTTTCTTACCTCGAATACACAATATTCCGACTGGCGTCAGGGCATGGAACTGGGTGCAGACGATTATTTGTTTAAACCATTTTCTATTGACCAATTGTTAAATGCAATAAATACTCGATTAGAAAAACACCGAAAAATACAGGATGAACTAAATCAAAAAGTTGAATGGATTATTAAGCAATCAAACAATACATTATCTCACGAATACCATACACCTCTAAACGGGATATTGGGGTTTACCAATTTGATCCTGTCAAATTACGATTTCTTCTCTTCCTCCCAAATTAAAGAATTTTTGGCTATGATTGAGGTGTCAGGAAACAGGTTAAAGAAAACTATTGATAAAACTGTGCTTTTTCGCGAACTTATTAGTTTATCCCCCGACGAACGGCAACGACTTGCAGAGAAAAAAACCGAATATAAGATAAAGCAGCACGACATCGAAAATTTGGTTAGGGATATTTCCAAAAAGGCAAACAAGCCCACAACTCTTAACATGGACATTGACCCGGCAACCATTTATTTGGACGAGAACAATGCGGCTGCAATTTTTACTGAGCTGATCGAAAATGCAGTCAATTTTTCAGATACCAATACAACAATAGCTGTTACCGGACATGTTGAAAACGCGAGCTATATTTTTACAGTTTATAACCGTGGGAGAGGCTTTAGGCCTGAAGATATTGAGAAAATTGGGCCATTCATCCAATTCGAACGCGCAAGGTTTGAACAACAGGGCAGTGGACTTGGCCTGTACAATGTGAGTTCCATTTGCAATTTATATGGAATTGGCTTCGCAGTTGAAAGCAAATACGGTGAATATGCGAAAATAACAATCAGTTTTAATATCGAATGATATGAAAAAAGCAATTCGCGTTTTATTGGTTGAAGATAGCGAATACGACGAACTTCTGATAATTAATGCGTTACAAGAATATGATTACGATCCTGTTTTTAAAAGGGTATTTACACTGGCAGACTTCAAATCATCATTGACAGACGAATCATGGGATTGCATCATAAGCGATTATCGAATGCCGAGCTTTACCGGTTTGGATGCGTTGGAAGAATATAAAAAATATGATTTTGAAATGCCGTTTATTATGGTTTCCGGTGTAATTGGAGAGCAAATTGCAATAAAAGCGATGAAATCGGGAGCCAACGATTATATCATGAAAGGGCATATCCATTTTTTGGGACCGGCTGTGGATCGCGAACTACGTGAAACAGAATTCCGTCTGCAAACAAAACTAAAAGACCCAACGTGGCACTCCAAAGCCGAAAACCTGATTCAAAAAAATATTAAAGAGATTTCTGAACAAAATGAAGAATTCAGGACGATAAATGAAGAATTGAAAAGGGCTTACCTAAAATCTGAAGAAAGCGATCAGAAATTTCAAGCAATTACAAACATGTCCGTTGATGGAATCTGCCTCACAAATATGGAAGGGACATTTGTGTTTGTCAATCCAATTCTGAGTAAAATGACCGGATACACTGTGAAAGAGTTGCTGAAAATGAAAATTTATGATGTAAAGGCACCCTTTCAACCAACCCGTTTCTTTAATAACAAAGAAGAAATGCAAGGCAAATCCTTTCAAACCATATTGATTCGCAAAGATGGCTCGGAATCTCATATCGAAATAACAGGAGTTGTAATAAAAATAGCCGAAGTGGAATATGTACTCGGTTCGATCCGTGACATTACCGAACGCAAAAAGACCGAAGAAAAAGTTTTCCAATATACCAATCGACTTGAACAAGCTGAATACCAGGGCAGACTTGGAAGCTGGGAGCTGGATTTAATGACTCAAAAAATCTGGTGGTCAAAGCAGATGTACCGGATGAACGGATTTGAAGTTTCTGATATCGTTCCTGATTTTGAACAATTTCTCGACCATGTTCATCCCGGTGATCGGGCCAAATTACAAGTGTTGTTTAGTCAATTACCAAAAGGGGAGATACCTCGAACCTATGAGTTCAGAAGCAACCCGGAATATGGTCCAATGCGCTACTTTCTGCCTTCGGTATATGCTGAGACGAATATTTTAGGAAAAGTTGTTAACTTGGCCGGAACCCAACTTGACATTACCGAAAGGAAATTTACCGAAAAAGCGTTGAAGGACTCGGAAGACCTTTTTTCGAAAGCATTTCAAAACAACGCAACAGCCATGGTTATTTCCAGATATTCAGATGGGATATTCCTCAAAGTAAATGAAAGTTTTCTCCAATTGACCGGGCTGACCAGCCAGGAAGTGATCGGGAAAAATACCAATTCTGTAAACTTATTAAATGCAAATGAAATTAAGGAAATCAGAAATCTTATGATCGATAAAAAACCGTTGAAAGGTTATGAAGTAAAATCAAAGATTAGATCTGACAAATTACTATATATCTTAATATCAATAGAATATCTTAAATGGATTGGCGAAGAATGCACCATTATCACTTTACATGATATAACCGAACGGAAAAAAATAGAAGTATCTTTACTCGAAAGCGAAAAGCGTTTTTCAAAAATATTCGATTCAAGTCCAACCGGCATCTGCATTTCAGAGCCTTCAACAGGGAAAATCCTCAATGCAAACAATTCCTTCGCTTCTATCTGGGGCTATACACTTTCGGAAGTATTGCAACATACTTCGACTGAATTGAATCTATGGAGTATTGTCGAGCGTGAAAGTGCCGGGAAAGAATTGGGGCAATATGGTTTTATAAAAAACATGATTGTCACCAGCCTTAAACGAACCGGAGAAAAAGTAATTGTACAACTTTCAATGGAAGTTATAGAACTGTCTGGCAATTTATTCTATCTGAGCGAAGTAACAGATATTACCGAACAGAAAAATACAGAAACTGCCCTGTATGAATCTGAGCGGTTCAGCAAGGCAACCCTTGATGCTTTATCAACCAGCATTGCTGTATTGAATGAGATTGGCGAAATTATTTTTGTAAACAAAGCTTGGCGCGACTTTGGCAACGACAATCCACCTACCCCCGCCAATATTTATGAAGGTTCCAATTATCTTACTGTTTGCGACAATGTAATACAGGGTTCTGCCGATAGCGCAATTGCAAAGCTCACAGCCACAGGAATACGAACTGTTATCAAGGGGGAAATGCAGGTGTTTGAAATTGAATATCCGTGCAATTCACTAACAGTGGAACGATGGTTCGTTTTGCGAGTTACACGTTTTTCTGAGGAAGGACCTGTTTTTGTTACTATTTCTCACGAAAATATAACCGGACTGAAAAAGGGGGAAAGTGACATACGGATACTTAACCAAACGTTGGAAAATAAAGTAAATGAACGGACTACCGAACTTGCTGAATCAAATAGAAGGCTTCTTAAAGAAATTGAGGAACGAAAACAAGTAGAACAAGCACTCCGGCAAAGTGAAGAGCGATGGAAGTTTGCATTGGAAGGGGCCGGCGATGGGGTTTGGGATTGGAACCTGTTGACAAACGAGGTGTATTTTTCGGACCAATGGAAAGCGATGCTGGGTTTTGAAGTCAACGAAATTACCAGCAGCCTTGACGAATGGAGCAAAAGGGTTCATCCTGAAGACCTGGAACAATGCCTTGCCGACATTCAATTGCATTTGGATGGAAAAGTACCTTTTTATTCCAATATCCACCGGATGATATGCAAAGACAGTTCAATTTTATGGATTATTGATAGGGGTAAAGTTGTGGGCCGCGACACGATAGGGAACGCTGTCAGGATGATAGGGACACATAAAGATATTTCGCAAAGGAAAAAGGTAGAAGACAATATCAAACAAATTTCTACCAGGCTTGAATTGGCTACCCTTGCAGGAGGTGTTGGCACGTGGGATTATGATATTGTCAATAATAAAATCTTGTGGGACAATCAGATGTATGTTCTATATGGTATAGGTAATGACCAATTTGGTGAAGTCTATGAAGCGTGGCAAGCTGGATTGCATCCGGATGATACGGCTCGGGCCGATTTGGAAATACAACAAGCGATACTTGGCAAGAAGGACTTTGACACAGAATTCCGTGTCGTATGGCCCGACCAAAGAATCCATTTTATCCGCGCCCTTGCCAGAGTGCTTCGCGACCCTGCAGGAAATCCATTGAACATGATAGGAACCAACTGGGACATTACCGAACAAAAGCGGGTTGCGGATTCACTATATGAAGCAAAAATAGCAGCCGAAGATGCCAACAAAATGAAGAGCGAATTTCTGGCCAATATGAGCCACGAAATACGGACTCCACTTAATGGAATAGTAGGTTTTTCGAGTATTTTAAAAGAAAAAACAAAAGAAAACACTGAATATGGTGAATATTTGGAAAACATCATTCAAAGCAGCAAAGTGTTGCTCAATCTGATCAACGACATCCTCGACTTGTCGAAAGTGGAAGCAGGCAGGATGGTGATCGATCTTCATCCGGTAAACCTGAACGACCTGATTAAAGAAATACTTGCCATTTATCAGCTTAAAGCTTTAGAGAAAAAAATTGATATTGTTATTGAAATGGATAACAATATGCCCGGCAGTTTGATAACCGATGAAAAATACCTGCGCCAGATTTTGTTCAACCTCATCGGAAATGCAGTTAAATTTACACACGAAGGAAGCGTGGTAATCAAAGTGGTTTTAATTCCTAAAAATGAAGAATGTAGTATAGTTGACCTCATTGTCTCAGTTAAGGACACCGGAATAGGTATTTCCCAAGAAGAACTGGAAACAATTTTTGAACCATTTAAACAAGTGTTCCACAAAGATAAAAATAAATACGGCGGCACAGGTTTGGGCCTTAGCATTACGCGCCGTTTAACCGAATTGCTCGGCGGAACAATTACAGTAGAAAGTAAATTTGGCAAAGGATCGGTTTTTTGCATCTCTCTTTTAAATATAGAAATTGGAGCATTAATTTCCAAAGATGAAATCAATTTAGAAAAAAGCTGGCTCAAAACAATCCGTTTTAAAAATCCTGTTTTACTCTTGGCAGAGGACATCCACTCCAACCGGCAGGTAGTCAGTGGTTATCTTGAAGCCCTCAATATTACCATTATTGAGACCGAAAACGGCGAAGAGTGCATAGCTGCAGCCCGCAAAACCTGCCCCGATATTATCTTGATGGACCTGCAAATGCCTGTAATGGATGGAATTACTGCTATCAATATTCTTAAAACCGATGAAGTGTTCAAAAATATACCCATCATTGCATTTACCGCATCGGGCATGAAGCACGAAAAAGACAAATTTCAAATCGCTCCTGACGATTTTTTATTAAAACCTGTGTTTAAATACGATCTATTGAGATTACTTGCCAAGTATTTGCCTTACGAACAAAATAATGAAATGGTAAGTCCAGTTATACAGGATGTTAATGGGCTGACACCCGAATTGATTGACGAAAAATTGCCACTTGGACTGCAAAATGAACTGATCCAAGAAATTGAACCTGAAATTGTAAAATTGCAGGAAACCCTGAACATTGACGAAATAAAAAGTTTTATAATAAAGCTTGAAAAATATGGAAAGGAAAACGCCGCTATTTTGCACTATTGCAAACAATTGGCCGGTTATATCCAAACTTTTAACATAGAAAAAACTTCAGCCACATTAAGGCAATTATCAACCTTTATAAACAATTAAACAATGGAAACAGTCAAAAAACCCTTGATATTGATCGTGGACGATACACCACTAAATTTACAGATGCTTGGTAACATCTTGTATAACAAAGGTTACAGTATCAGCACCTCGTCTTCCGGCGCACATGCTTTGCAATCGGTAAACCGGCAACCGCCAGATTTGATTCTTCTCGACATACAAATGCCCGGAATGGACGGATTTGAAGTGTGCAAAATATTAAAATCTGATGCTGCCACAAAAGATATTCCGGTAATTTTTTTAAGCGCAATGACCGAAATTGAAAAGGTGGTGTCGGGGTTTGAGCTTGGTGCCGTTGATTATATCACCAAACCTTTCAATATCAACGAGCTTTTGGCCAGGATTGCTACCCACATTGAGCTAAAATTTGCCAGGGAAAAATTGGTGGAATTAAATGCTACCAAAGACATGTTTTTCTCAATCATTTCTCACGATTTACGAAACCCTTTGAGTGCAATTCTTTTATCAAGCGAATTATTGCAAATCTATATTGAGAAAAAAGACAATGAAAAAAGTCTGAAATTTGCCAGAAATATCCAAGTGTCTGCGTTATCTGTCAATAAGTTGCTCGAAAATTTAATAGGATGGTCGCAGGTACAAACAGGTAAACTACTCCCCAAAATCGAAAATCACAACTTAAAACCGATTGTTAACGAAGTTAGTTTATTATTCAACGAAATAGCTATAAATAAGAGTATTACATTAATAAACAATTTCATTTCAGATGTTTATGTAGATTGCGATTTAGAAATGACCAAAACTATATTGCGAAATTTGGTTTCCAACGCGCTAAAATTCACGGATCGCGAAGGAATTGTTTCGATCAGTTGTGTTGAAAACGAAATTGAAATCGAAGTTCATATTTCGGATAATGGAGTTGGAATTGATCCCCAAAATATAAAGTATTTGTTTGCAATTGACAAGAATATTTCAACACCTGGTACACTCAACGAAAAGGGTACCGGCTTGGGTCTGTTGTTTTGCAAAGAACTTGTTGAAAAACAGGGGGGCAGGATTTGGGCTGAAAGTGAAACAGGAAAAGGGAGTGTTTTTACCTTTACTATTCCTTTGGTCAAAGAATGAGGTATTTACCTTTACTATTCCTTTGGTCAACGAATAGAGGTATTTAAAATAAAAATATAACAAACTAAAAAATGGTTAATTTTGTATTAATAAAAATTGTCAAATTATGAGCAATAAATTGATACGATTTGATTTGGCAATGAAAACCATGCTGCGGGATAAAGCAAATTTCGATGTTCTGGAAGGTTTTTTATGTGCCTTGTTTGAAGATGATAATATTAAGATATTGAATATTTTAGAGAGTGAAACCAATGCAGATGATGAAGATGATAAATTCAATCGCGTTGACTTATTGGTTCAGGACAGTCAAAACCGGAAAATATACATCGAAATACAAAATACCAGAGAAACAGACTATTTGAAAAGTTTATTGTACGCCACATCAAAAATAATAGTCGAGCATCAGGATTTAGGAGATAATTTCAAAGATATAAGTAAAGTAATATCAATTAGCATATTATACTTTAACCTGGGAACAGGTGATGATTATATTTATTACGGAACTACTGATTTTAAGGGGCTTAATACCGGACATCAACTTTTAGTAAAAAAACGAGTTGAAATTTCTGAAACACTTGCACCGAAGTATAAATTTGTAGAAAAGAAAATATTTCCAGAATACTATCTGATAACGGTCGAACGCTACAAAAATATTGTTCAAAAACGGATTGACGAATGGATTTACATGATTAAAAACAGCGAAATAGCTGAAGGTTCAACATCTAAAAATATTGATAAAGCGAGGCAAAAACTTGCAGTTATGAACATGACCGAAGAAAGACGGAAAGCTTACAACAAATATTTAATAAATCTTGCAAAAGATAGAGATGTTGTTGATACTGCAAAAGAAGAGGGACGTGAAGCAGGTCGTGAAGAGGGACGTGAAATAGGAATTTATGAAACTACGAAAAATGCGATTATTGAAGGACTACCTAATGAGATTATTAAGAAAATCACAAAATTGACAGACGAACAAATAGACAAAATACGTGACGAATTGAAAAATTTTGATACTGCAAGTGCTTAACATACAGTATTACTACCTATCGAGCAATCCCTGTTTTGAGTGAAAATTAGCTTACTAAAATTTAGTTGCCGGATCCCTCTAAAATGTGAACACTGACTTCAAGGTTAAGCACTAAAGGAAAATCAGGAATTTATAATTAACAAGAAGATTATTTGACTATTTTTACACGATATTTGGCTCTATGACGTTTCGTATGGGTAACCTATCTTTGTAGTATGAATAGTCAACAGATATTTGCATTAGCATTAGGCTTAGAAAAGCCATGGACAATAGAGAATTTGTCTTTGAAGAAGGGCGAAAAAGACATTTTTGGACAACTCGATATTTTTATCAATTTTGAACGTGGTGCCAAATTTAAAGATGAAAATGGCGACCTTAATCCTGTTTACGATACAAGCGAACACCGTTGGCAACATCTGAATTTTTTTCAGCATGAGTGTTTCATTCATGCACGTGTCCCGCGTACGATCAACGGGAACAACGAGATAAAAACGGTACAAGTACCTTGGGCGCGTCCAGGAAGTGGTTTTACACTGTTGTTTGAAGCATTCTCTATGCTATTAATCGAGAGTGAAATGACTGTAAGCAAAGCATCTAAGGTTATGCGGGTTGTTCCCAACCGTATCTGGAGGGTGTTTAATTATTGGATCAGTAAAGCTGTCTCTACGGATGTTTTAACCGACGTCAAGCAGATTGGCATTGATGAAACATCTACAAAGAAAGGGCATAACTACGTGACTATATTTGCCGATCTTGATACCAGTAGAAGCATTCATGTAACTCCTGGCAAAGATGCAGAGACGATAAGCGACTTTGTTGCAGCACTGGAAAATAAGAAAGGCAATATTGACAATATCAATACTATAAGCATGGATATGTCACCTGCCTTTATAAGCGGGGCTGTTACACACTTGCCAAATGCCCAAATTGTCTTTGATAAGTTTCATCTGGTAAAGATGCTCAATGAATCCCTGGATGAGGTTAGAAAATTGGAACGGAAAGGGAATGATATGCTAAAAGGCCATAAATACACGATTTTGCGGGCTTATAAGCGCCTGAAAGACAATAAAAAAGAAGATTTACACATGTTATTGGAAAGCTACCCCAAATTGGGTGAAGCATATCGGTTCAGGGAACTTTTTAACGATATGTGGCAAATTAAGGACCCACAAGAATCCAAAGGATATTTACTGTTTTGGTGTGACTTGGTCATGGAATCAGGAATAGCGCCATTTAAAAAATTCGTAAACACGGTAAAGGCTCATTGGAGCGGTATTGCAGCTTATTTTGACAAAAAAGTCACAAACGGAGTTTTAGAGGGTATAAACAACAAGGTGCAATTGGCAAAACGAAGAGCAAGAGGTTATAGAAATATTCAGAACTTTATTAACATGATTTACTTCTTAACTTCTAAACTCAAATTTGATTACCCACAGTATCCGTTATAGAGCCCGATATTTCATGTAATTATTCAACTTTTGTCTTTCAAAATTATCATACCATGCGAATCATCACATTCAAATTAAGTGTTTTAGCTATCTTAGGTCTAATTTTTACATTAAAAGTTTCGGCTCAAAATGAGGCACGTCTGATGCGTTATCCCGACATCAATAAAAACCTGATAGCATTTGTATATGCCGGGGATATCTGGACAGTGGATTCAAATGGTGGTGAAGCTCGTCGCCTTACTTCCCATTCAGGATTAGAATTATTTCCCAAAATCTCGCCCGATGGAAAATGGATCGCTTTTTCGGGTGAATATTCCGGTAGCAGACAGGTTTTTGTAATTCCATCAACCGGAGGAACACCACGGCAACTCACTTTCTACAATTCGGTTGGCGTAATGCCCCCGCGTGGTGGCT
>CAILKW010000033.1 GCA_903834845.1 uncultured Bacteroidia bacterium
CCACTCGACAATATTCCTTTTCTTCTTCGAAAAATTAATACCAATCAGCGTAATAGGTTTTCCATCTGATAAATAAGGTATTGCATATCCTTTTTCTTTAATCTGGGCAATAGCAACTTTGGCCGGCTGGTTCATTTTGAATTCGAAAATATAGATATGGTCGCGGTTTACAATGACAGTATCAATGCGGCCATTGTTTATATGTACTTCATTGTGGATTTCGGCCCCGAGCAGGCGAAAAACGGAATAGATAATGTTTTGGTAGTTTTCCTCCATGTTGCTGCGGTTGGTGTATGGGATGGCAGCAATATGGCTTTTCAGGACGCGCAGTAAAGTGCCTGTATCGTTGGCAAGCAAAGCCATTTGCAGTTTAACTATTTCAGTAGAAACATCCTGTTGGTTGCGTTCGGTAAGCATGCCCACCAAATGATGCTCGAAAGCTGTTTGTATTTCCAAGTTTGGAAAGTTGAGCTTATATAAAGTCCTGTCGAACATCGATTTGCTGCTTTCAATTGTCAGGTAGCCCGTTTGGAGTAACAAAGGTGCTGCCTGCATATTGGTCACATCGAACGAATCGAGAACAAAATCGGGAATGTAGTCATAGAAAGTTTTAAAAAAATCAATGTTTTGCTTCTTCAAAACCTTGAAAATGAATGTTGGGCTGCCGGTCGAAAACCAATAATTCGAAAACTTCCCATTTTCATTAAAAAACATGCCCAACGAAACCGGATTATAAACTGTTAGGGAATTTTCGTTAAACCTGAACCCATTGTACCATTTTTGGATTTTTTCGCGATATTCAATTCGGTCAACTTTGTTTTTATCTGCCAACGCATCTATCCGTTCGCCAAAATAGTGTTCCACTTCTTCCTGAGTATAGCCATACATGGTTGCAAAAGCCTCGCTCATGGTTATATCACGAAGGTTGTTCAGTTTCGAGAAAACCGACACTTTCGAAAATTTGGTTACTCCCGTCATAAAAACAAATCGAAGGTGTTCGTCCGAGGCTTTTATGTTGATATAGAAATTTTCCAATACCTGACGAATTTCTTCAATATGAGGGGAATATATATTTTCGACTAAGGGTTTATCGTATTCGTCTATAAGGATGACCACTTTGCCAAGCTCTTTGGCTTTGTTAATCAGTTCCTTAAACAATAATCCCGAATGTGTTTCGTCTGTTAGTTCAATTCCTATTTCTTTTGCATTATCACGCGCCAACGCACATAATCCTTTGTTAAGAATCTCAGCCGACTCGCATGGTGCTTGTGAAATATTCATGTTAATAACAGGATACAGCTTCCAATCATAAGGCATATCATAGATTTTCAGCCCTTTAAACAGCTCTTTATTGCCTTTGAAAATATTTTTAAGGATAGACACCGAAAGCGATTTGCCAAACCGGCGAGGGCGAGAAAGAAAAAATATACCGTTTTGCTCTCCTACAAGTCGATGAAAATACTCTGTTTTGTCCACATACAAATAGTTGCCACTAATGGTATTCTCGAAAGTATAAGTACTTGTAGTAATTGGTTGATACATACTGAACCTGTTTATTTGTTGCTAAAAATCATAACGCAAAGATAAGGATTTGAGTGGGAATTACAATAATTAACAGCTCCCAACTTTCATCGGCAGCCGTTAAGATATTCCTTGCCTTTGTGTCTGGTGTACAAACCTATATGAATATAGGTTGTGTTTGGAGATAAAAAATAATAAATATAAAAATCATTTGGGTTTGTATTTGCAACCAAACAATCTTTTTTTACTGAATCCGGCCGTTCAATCCTCTTTAAAACTCTACTTAGGTACTTATTAAAATTACGTTATTCGATAATAACTTTATTCACCTTAAATTACTTATTGTTTGTTAAAATATATTTAAAAAAAAGAAAATATATCATTGGAAAAGTAATTTATAAATTTATATTTGCAACAGTCAATAATTAAGCAGTTAATTTTTTGGTATTCACTAATCTTAAAGTTTATGTATTTATGAAACAAGAAAATTTGATTTTTCTACCTAAAGTGAAATGGATCAGACTATTAATCTCACTGATTCTACTTGTGGTATTGATGACTGGTATGGCTTTTGCACAACAAAAGACTATAACCGGTAAAGTAACAGATGTAAACGGATCTTCCATTCCGGGGGTTTCCGTTATCTTAAAAGGTACAACAACAGGAGTAACTACCAATAATGATGGTAAGTACTCGTTGACCTCATCGGCAGATGCCAAAATCCTTATCTTTTCATTTGTGGGAATGAGAACTCAGGAGGTGTCTATTGGAAACAAAACAGTAATCGATGTTGTCTTAACTGATGAAATTACCGGAGTTGAGGAAGTAGTAGTTACAGCTTTGGGTATTAAAAAATCAAATAAAAGCTTAGGTTACTCAACAGCAAACGTGAAAGCAGATCAACTTTCAGTAAACCGTACATCGAATGTAATGAACGCCTTAACGGGCAAAATTGCCGGTGTGAGTATTTCAGGTTTAGGCACAGGACCGGCAGGTACTTCAAAAATCCGTATCCGTGGACAATCTTCTATTTCAGGACAGAATAGTCCGCTGATTGTAGTAAATGGGGTTCCCATTGACAATACCAATTTTGGTACAAACCCTGGAAACGCAGCTTCAGATAACTCAATAGGTGTTAGAGGTGGCGGAAATACTTCTGACGGAGGTGACGGACTTTCAAGTATAAACCCTGATGATATTGAAAGTATGACCGTTTTGAAAGGAGCTGCAGCCTCTGCATTATATGGTTCGCGTGCCAAAGATGGAGTTATAATGATTACAACAAAGACAAAAGGAAATCAAAAGGGGCTTGGAATAACCTATAATATGAATTACACCAGTGAAACACCTTTGGATTTTACAGACTACCAATACGAATATGGACAGGGGGAAAATGGAATCCGACCCACCTCTGCCAACCCAACTTCGGGCCAATGGTCTTTCGGAGAGAAATTTAAAACCGGTATGACACAGGTTCTATTCAATAACCTTACTGTTCCTTACGAACCTCAACGTGGAATTATCAATAAATTTTTCAGAAATGGACAAAATCTAACCAATACGATTACTCTTTCAACTAATGGTGAAAAGGGTGGCTTAAATCTTTCACTTTCGAATATGAGCAGTAATGGTATTGTATCGAATAACACCTTTAAAAGAAATACTATTAACCTTGGTTTCAGCTATAATTTATCTGATAAACTGAGTTTTCAGGGTAATATGAATTACTCAAATGAGTATAATAAAAATCCACCTAATATTGGTAATCAGGACAATTCAATCCCAACTGCCCTTTACGCGATGGCTAATTCCATGCCTCTTGATTTACTTGAAGCCAACAGTCATGATGCTCTTGGAAACGAGTATGTTTATTCGAGGTTCAAGAACCGGACTAATCCATATTTTACTTTATCAGATCAATTTCAGAACATCCGCAGAGACCGGATGTTTGGTAATATTTCGATTAAGTATGATGTCCTAAAATGGCTTTTTGTACAAGGTCGTATCGGGCAGGATTTTTGGTCAAGAGATCAGGACTATAACAATTTTCCAACAGGACAGGCATCGCTCGCACCGGCACCAGCAGGTTTTGTCAATGGTGTTTTCACTCAGGAAGCCCGGAGGTTCAGAGAAGTTAATGCTGACTTCTTAATATCAGCAACAAAGGAATTTGGTGATATTGGAGTCAACATAACCGGCGGTGGAAATCAAATGAAGAGACGATCGGATTTAAATAGTGTACAAGTTACAGATTTTGTTGTAAGGAACCTTTATACAGTGCAGAATGGAAGAGCAAAAGATCCATATTATGATCTATCGGAGCGGGCAGTAAACTCTCTTTATGGTTCTGCCGAAATTTCATATAAACGCTATCTCTTTTTAAATGGAACGGTTCGTAATGACTGGTTTTCGACATTGTCACCAGCCAACAGAAGTATTCTGTATCCATCAGTTTCTGCAAGCTATGTCTTCTCAGAATTTTTTAGCTCCAAACCTAAATGGTTAACTTATGGAAAACTTAGAGCTGCTTTTGCTGAAGTGGGAAGTGATACCGATGTTCCCGCATATTCAAATTTATTGTTTTACGGGGTCAACTCTAATTTAGCCGCCAATCCTGCGGGGTCATTGCAACCTGTTGGAGGTGCTTCTGGAAGTACGGTACCCAATCCAAATTTGAGACCTATGCGAACGGCTGAAACAGAATTAGGCCTTGAAATGAAACTGTTTGACAACAGGGTAAGCTTTGATTTGTCAGTATATAGGAAAATAACAACTGATCAAATAGTTCAAGCCCAGATTTCAGATGCATCCAGCTTTGTGGATACACGTATAAACAGCGGTAAAAGTCAAAATAAGGGTATCGAATTAATGTTGGAGTTACTGCCGGTTAAAACAAGTAACTTCCAGTGGGCCTTCACTTTCGCCGGAGCCTACAATATTACTAAAGTACTTAGCCTGTTAACCAGTACAGACGGGGAACGCATCACGGTTGGAACACACGTTTTCAACGGCGAATTAAGGCAAATTGTTGGACAGGAAATGGGACAAATCGCAGGTTTCGGATACAAGAGAGATGCAACGGGTCAGCAAATCTTTGGAACCAATGGTATCGCACTTAGAACTCCAGATTTAATAACTTTTGGAAGTGCTTTACCTAAGTGGACCGGTGGTTTTACCAATGCGTTCAATTATAAAGGGGTTTCTTTTTCTTTCCTGATTGACTTTAAGCTGGGAAACAAGATGTTATCTGGTACAAACTTTAATGCAGTTCGTGAAGGACTTCACAAAATGACACTTCAAGGCAGAGAAAGTGGAATGATAGGCAAAGGGGTTGATGCTAATGGAAATGTTAATGCGGCAGTAGCTCCTGTACAGGCATTTTGGGAAGTAGTAAGATCACAGGCATTAGTTGAGCCTGTAATCTACGACGGTGGTTATTGGAAACTACGTCAAATTACTATCGGATATGACCTCTCGAAGTTCTTACCTTCCGGTTTAATGATCAAAAGTATGACACTTAATCTGGTTGCAAATAATGTTCTTATGCTGAAAAAATGGGTTGACAATATTGACCCTGAGAGTTTTGGATATAGTTCGGATAACCTTATAGGAATGGAATCCCCGGGACTCCCTACCACAAGGAGTCTGGGTTTCAATTTTAATGTTAAATTTTAAAACAACTGAAACATGAAAAATATTTTTACCCTTTGTCTGTTGGCTCTGTCGTTTACAATAATCTTCTCTTGTGAAAAAGGCTTCGATGAATTGAATAAAAGTAAAACCAGTGCTACCGAAATTGACCCTGCATTTATTTTAAACAGTGCAATCATTAACTCCTCAGTTGTAACACTTGTATATGAGATTGGAATTGTTCAGCAAATTATTTCTCCAAATTCAGGAGTATTGACAGGAGCAAATTATAATCAGGATAACCGCAGTTCCACACAAGCCAACTGGCAAAGCTATTATCGAAATGTGATTAAGAATACAAGGGATATCATAGCGAGGACGAAAAATGACCCTGCAAGAAGTAACTTGATGAACATGGCAAGAATATTACAAGCTTATGCGTTTATTATACTTACAGATTCTTATGGAGATATTCCTTACACTGAAGGTGGGAATGGGTATAGCAGTCAGGTATTCTTCCCGGTTTACGATACACAGCAATCCATTTATCCGAAAATTATTAAGGAACTAAGCGAGGCTTCTGCTGCACTTAACGCATCGGGAACAATAGAAACAGCAGATATTTTATATGGTGGAGATGTAGCTAAATGGAAAAAATTCGGCTATTCTTTAATGCTTAGGGCAGGGATGAGATTGTGTGTTGTTGATGCAACTCAGGCCCAGACAGTAGTAAGCAGTGCTTTTAGCGGAGGTGTAATTACATCAAATGCAGATAATGCCTCTGTCAAGCACGACAACAATTATAAAAATCCTATTAGCAATACACTGAATTCCACGGAGGCAGCGAATTACTATTTGACTAAACCATTTGTGGATGCCTTAAAAACGACTAACGATCCCCGACTTTCTGCAATTGCAATCCGTTATAAAGGTGCCACTTCAGGAACAGCCCAATTACCTGCAAATGGCACCATCCTGGCAGCAGACCAAAATGGAATGCCAATGGGGAAAGATAACGGTACTGTGGCAGCGGCGGCTACAGCTGATGGTTTGGCAAGCTTTTATGAATACAGTCAGGTTGACCGCAGACGAATGGCAAAGTTAACAGCTCCAATGTTCATGGTAACAGCAAGTCAAACAAATTTTTTGCTTGCTGAAGCTCGCTTTCGGGGTTGGATAACAACAGGCACGGCGGCACAATATTTCGCTGATGGAATAAAAGCAAACATGGATCAAATGGCTTCTTTTGATGCGACTACAGCAGTTCTTCCTGCCGACAGAGATTTATATGTTGCAGCAAATCCACTTACAACAGGATCTGAATTAAAACAAATTAACACACAATACTGGATTTCCTCATTTCTGAACGGGCAGGAAGCTTTTGCTAATTTCAGGCGTAGCAACTTCCCTCAATTGGCACCTAATCCTTACCCGGGAAAGGAGGTTGTATTCATTAACAGACTTACATATCCCAATTCTGAAATTTCGGTAAATAGCGTAAATGTAAAAGCAGCTATTGCAATACAAGGTCCCGATAATTTGGAAACCAAAGTATGGTGGGACAAATAGAAATAGTGTACCCGGGAAACCGGGTACCTGTTTTTATGGAATATTCTTAATTTTACACGAATCTTCAATTGAATTCCAATGAAACTAAAAAGACTTCTGCCATTTTTTCTATTCTTTTTCTTGATTTCCTTGTATAGTCGGGGTCAACAAATTTCAAAAGATGAACTTATTTTTCTAACACCAGAGTGGAAAGGAGAACGGTTTCCTGACGGTCGGCCTAAAGTACCGGATGCTATTCTGAAGCGAATGAAATTAGTGACTCTCGAAGAAGCATGGGCAGTGCTGAAAGGAGCAAATTTTAAACATGCTTACGATGATGGCTGGATGTGCATTAATCCTGACAGCGTTCTCGTTGGAAGGGCACTAACTGCTACTTTTATGCCTGGCAGGCCTGATGTTCACAGAGCTATTGATAAAAAAGGACATGAAAAAGACGGTCGGATAAAATCGCAAAATGCGTGGCCAATTGATTTGCTTGTGAAAGGTGATGTGTATGTAGTTAATCAATTCGGTGCTCATGAGGATGGCCCTACTATTGGTGATAATCTCGGAAACTCTATTTTTGCAAAAACCGGAAATGGTATTGTATATGACGGAGCAGTCCGTGACATAAATGGATTAAAAGAATTGCGTTCATTCACATCCTTTTTCCGGAGCTACCACCCATCCCATCATTTAAACGATCCTGAAGGAGAGTTAAATACTACTCTGATAGGTATTAATACCCCAACACGCATCGGAAACGCAATGGTAATACCAGGTGATGTCGTTTTAGGAAGAGATGGCGGCGTAATTTTTATACCTCCTCATTTGGCTGAGCAAGTTGTTAAAACATCCGAAATCGTAAGGCTTCGCGATATGTTCGGACAGCAACGTCTGCGTGAACAAAAATACACTCCAGGTCAGATTGACTCTCGATGGTCAGATGAAATCGAAAAAGATTTTTCAGCCTGGCTCAACGATCACATCAATGAATTACCGGTACCAAAGGAACAGATAAAAGAGTTACTCAAAAACCGAACATGGTAAGTATATAAACCTTAAATTCTGTATGTTATGCCAATTTCAAATTCAAGAAGAAACTTTTTAACTAAAAGTGCTTTGACTGCTGCATTAGGCTTTGCTTCCTTTTCTGACTATGGAAAAGGATTGGAAGCTGCAGTAGAAAATACACCTTTATCCTCAAGTCCGAGTGATCTCAAAATAACAGAGATTAAATGCGGCTATATCAGAAATGGACACAGTTTGTTCGTTAAAATACTGACTAATCAGGGAATATGGGGCTGTGGCGAAAGTGTGGATGCTACACCAGGCACATATCATTTAGTAAAGATGTTTGGTGAACGAATAAAAGGAAAAAGTCCGCTCAACGTTAATCGTCTTTTTGAAGATATTCGTAAATCAGGATTTTTCGAAGGTGCCCAATCCGGCATGTATGTAGCAGTTCTTACAGCTATCGAAAGTGCTTTGTGGGATCTTACCGGAAAGGCTCTTGGGTTACCGGTTTATCAACTTCTGGGTGGAAAATTCAGGGATAAAATCCGTGTATATTGCGACACCGCACTATACCGCGCAGATTCACCAACTCCCGATAAATTCGCTGAAGCCGCTATGAACGCGGTCAAATTGGGCTTCAATGCAATCAAGTTCGATATTGATGAAGCTAATGACCCCAATAAATACGACGCATACAATTGGACAGCAAGTCCGGCTGAGTTGGATAGGATGTTCAACCAGATCGCTGCGGTAAGAAAAGCAGTTGGGCCAAAGATTGATATCTGTGTGGATATGCACGGACGTTACGATGCAGTCACCGGACATCAGGTTGCAAAACGCTTTGAATCATTGAACCTTATGTGGTTAGAGGAACCAATCCCTGCCGAAAATATTGAGGCGTACCTAAGCATTACATCTTCAACAAGTACACCAATTTGTGCCGGAGAAAATTTATACCTCGCTCATGGATTCAGAAGATTATTGGAAATTGGTGCAGTTGATATTATCATGCCCGATTTACAGAAAGCAGGTGGTTTAGGAGAAGGCCAACGAATAGCAAACCTTGCAAATTTGTACTATGTTCCTTTTGCTCCTCACATGGTAGCATCTTTTCTGGGAGCAATGGCCTCCTGTCATGTTTGCGCCTCTGTTCCAAACTTTATGATCATGGAATGGCAAATTTACTTTCAAACCGATCCAATGTTCAAAGAAATAGTCACCTTTGATGGACCAATGGTAACTAATGGATTCATACAACTATCCGAAAAACCAGGTGTAGGAGTAGAAATTAATGAAGAAGGGATGCGTAAATATGCAACTCCCGGAATACCATTTTTTGTATAAATAAGTAACGAAAGTGCCATTAATTTAAATCCAATCGAATTTAGACACTTGAAATGATAATGAAAAATAAACTATCCGGAATTTTTGCCCCAATAAATGTACCCTTCACTCAAAATGAGGAAGTTGATTACATAGGACTGAAAGAAAACCTTCAGTATTACCTCAATACTGAGCTGAATGGATTGTTATTGTTGGGTACAAACAGTGAGTATAAAAGCCTTAGCGAAGATGAAAAAATAAAAATCATTGAAACTTATACCTCACTCATTGCGGGAATGAAAACCATAATTGTAGGGTTGATGTATGAAAGTTTGTATCTCGCAAAAGGATTTATTGAAAAGGTGAGAAATTTTCCTATTGACTATTTATTGGTTCAACCTCCTTTTTATTTCAGGGGAAAATTTACAGAAGAAGATTATTACCAGTACTTCTGCGACCTTGCGCAAATATCTCCTTTCCCAATACTTATCTATAATGCGCCAGGGTTTACCGGTGTTGATTTTTCGGAGCAGTTAATTAACCGGCTCGCCGAACTTGATAAAATAGTCGGAATAAAAGATAGCAGCAAAGAGAAAAAACAGTTAAGTAAAAATCTCTCCGTACTAACCGGAACAATAAATACATTGTTCGATATGCTTGAGAAAAACGCAACAGGTGGTGTAGTTTCTTTGGCAAATTTTCTTCCCGACCTGCCCTTAAGAATTTATAACGAATACATCAACGGTAATAAAGAAAAGGCAAAATCACTTCAGGAAACAGCCATTAAGTTAAACAATTCTATTTCAGGGAAAAGTGGAGTTGCCGGAGTAAAAGCAGGTATGGATGCAATGGGACTCAAGGGCGGAGAACTACGAAAACCATTACAAAAACTTTCAGCCAATGAAATAGCAAAAATCAGAAATCTAATTCAGGAAATTTATCCCAATGAGAAATAAAATACTTTCTATAGATGTTGGGACAACAAATTTTAAAATGGGAATTTTTGATGATGCCCTTAACTTGGAGCATATTTATCACGAAAACTATGAAATAGATATTTTTATTGACGATAAGGCAGAAATTGATCCTGAAATATGGTGGGATCAACTTAAAAAAGGGTGTAAATCATTAGGGGATAAATTGTTGGATGTTACTGTTATTGCATTTTCTGTTACTACTCCGGGATTGGTTGCTATGGACAAAAATGGGGATGCTCTCACAAAAGCTATTCTGTTTTTAGACCAACGCTCGCATAAACAAGCATCAGAAATCAGAAATATAATTGGTATTGAAAATCTTCTTGAAAAAGCATGTAACCTTCCTGTTTCGGGAGGATCTTCCCTAAGCTCAATACTTTGGATTAAAGAAAACCTGCCTGAAGTGTATAATAAGACCTACAAGTTTGGACACACAAATACTTTTTTGGTTCATAAGCTGACAAAAAAATGGGCAATAGATCCATCAACAACTTCGATAACAGGGATGTACAATACAAAAGAAAACAATTTGACATGGAATTCCGAAATTCTTGAGAAGCTTTCCCTTTCGGAAGATTTGTTACCTGAATTGTACCAATCATATCAGTCGGTAGGAAGTATTGAAATTGATGTTGCAAATTTACTTGGTTTACCTACGTCATGTAAGATTTTATGTGGTGGTAATGATGCTGTGTTATCTGCTTTTTCTGCCGATATAAATAAACCAGGAGATGTTTTACACATTTCAGGAACTTGCGATATAATGATGGTTTGCCTCGACAGCCCAAAAGGATCAGCTGGTTATAACATTCGGTCACACATTTTGCCGGATCTGTGGTTGACATTATTCGTACTGAATACCGGAGGAAAATCACTCGACTGGTTTAAATCTGTTTTTTGCAACGAAATGACTGTCCATGAGTTCTATAATGATTATATTCCAAAAGTCATCGAAAACAAACTTAATGATGAAGTCCCATCTTATGAACCATTTCTGCAAGGATCAAGATATAGCACCCAAGCTCTGAAAGCAAGTTTTTCAGGATTAAATGTAAACACAACACGCGATGATTTCCTGATGGCAATGCTAAAGGGAAACAATTTATACCTATCTTCGCATCTCTCGGAAGTTTCAGCGGTGGTAAAACTTAACCAGACTCTAAAACTAACCGGAGGAGCTGTAAATATCAGAAATATGGAAGAAGTGAAAAGAAAATGGATTGGAGAATACCAATTTAATTACATAGACCAAAGCTCCTTACATGGTGCAGCCAAATTAGGAAAATTATATTTCGAAAATCTGAATAACTAAGAATATGGCAATAGTATCGGCAAAAGAGATGCTTACAAAAGCAAGTAATGAAAAATATGCAGTTGGGGCTTTCAACATAACGAGCGTAGTTCAAATGGGAGCAATTATCGAAGCGGCATTGGGGAAAAATGCGCCGGTAATAATTCAAACATCGGTAACGCCAGCCAGATTTTTAAAACCAGAGGTAATAGTTGCAGTTTTCAGGGCTTTGGCACAATCAGTATCAATACCGATTTGTTTACACCTCGACCACTGCACAGATGTTGATTTTTGCAAAAAATGTGCCGATGTGGGATATACAAACATCATGTTTGACGGATCGCACCTTGATTTTGAGGAAAATATAAAACGCACCCGTGAAGTAAGTGATTATTGCCATAATATTGGTAATATTACAGTTGAAGGAGAATTAGGCACAGTTTCGGGTGTTGAAGACCAGATTAAAGTGGCGGCAGACGAGGCACAACTTTGCGACCCCGAAAAATCGCTTGAATTCATAGAACGCTCCGGCATTGACCTATTTGGCCCTGCCATAGGTACAGCACACGGAGTTTATCAAACCGAAAATCCTGTAATAGACTTTCAAAGATTGGGTAAGATTTTTCAGAAACTAAATAATCCTGACGTGAAAACCCCTTTAGTAATACATGGAGGTACAGGTTTAAGTGAATCAACAGTCCTTAACCTGATTAACAATGGCGGTGCAAAATACAATGTGTCAACTAATCTGAAATACATCTTGATGGACAGCACCTTTGAATATATGTCCGGACATCCGAACGAATACGACCCGGGAAAATTGGATAAACATGTAAAAATGGCAACAAAGCAAAGAATAGAGTACTGGATTGATTTACTCGGAAGCACAGGAAAAGCCTTATAGTCATTCATTATGCAGAAGCTTAAAGCGATATTTTTTGATATGGATGGAACCATTGTTGACACCGAAAAGGATGGTCATCGTGTAGCATTCAATAAAGCTTTTGCCCAATTTGGGATTAATGCAGAGTGGAGTATCGCCAAATATCATGTGTTATTGCAAATTGCCGGAGGGAAAGAAAGGATGAAATTCTACTTTCAGGAGGAGGGGAAAAAATACCTGCCTGTGGGAGCTTCTTTAAACGAAATTGTACAACAACTTCATTTATTAAAAACTGAAATTTTTATTTCGCTGATTGAAAATGGTAGTTTACCTTTACGACCGGGGATAAAACGAATAATGCTGGAAGCAAAAGATAAAGGGATACTTGTCGGAATTTGTACAACATCGAATGAAAAAGCTGTGATGACAATTCTCAATTCCCTACTATCTGAGGTAAAATTTGATCTTATTCTTGCAGGCGACATTGTGACCAAGAAAAAGCCTGACCCGGAAATCTATCTGCTCGCATTGGAAAAAACAGGCTTGTCTAAAAATGAAGTTCTCGTTATTGAAGATTCCGAAAATGGTCTTGTTGCCGGGAAGGAAGCAGGTCTGAAAGTTTTAGTCACCGTAAATGATTATACAAAAAATGAAAACTTAAAAGGTGCTGATGCAATTGTAAACAGTTTGGGAGACCAAAACGAAAAAACGCTGATATTAGCAGGTAATCTAAAATTATCCGATGGTATTATGGTACATTTGAACGATTTATTAAATTTGGGGTTGAGCTAAAAAATTAAAATTTGAATTATTAATTAATATAAAATTGTCATTATGAAAAAGCAAGTCATCATTATTCCTGTTTTGGTGTTAGTATTGGTATTGGGTAGTTTTATCTCCAATGCTCAAAATGTAGGTTCATCACCCGAATACATTAAAATTTTAACCGCAGAGTGGAAGGGAGAGCGTTTGCCCGATGGCAGACCAAAAGTGTCGGATGCAATTCTTGAGAGATTAAAGAACATCTCTATTGAAGAAGCTTGGGGCGTATTACGCAATAAAGGTTTTCTTAACCAGTATGAAGGTGATTGGACAATTATAAATCCCGATAAGGCTATGACAGGGAGAGTTGTAACTGCCCAGTATATGCCTCTCAGACCAGACCTTGAAAAACAGATTAAAGAACAAGGGAAAATAGAAAAAAGAGCGCAACAGGGAGGAACCAATTCATGGCCAATAGATATGCTTACAATTGGTGATGTTTATGTTGCTGATGCCTATAACAAAATTGCCGATGGAACATTAATCGGTGATAACCTGGGTAATTCAATATACGCCAAATCGCAAAGAGGTGTTATCTTTTACGGGGCAGTAAGAGATCAGGAAGGTATTTCCGAAATTAAAGGTTTCAATGGATGGATTAAAGGATCAGACCCTTCATACATTCAGCAAATGATGCTGACATCCATCAACGCACCAATACGCATTGGACGTGCCACTGTAATGCCGGGTGATGTTGTTCTCGCCAAAAAATACGGTGTGATTTTTATTCCTGCGTATCTTGTTGAGGATCTGGTATTAACTTCGGAAGTTACAGCACTGCGAGATGAATTCGGACATCAACGTCTTACCGAAAAGAAATATCTTGCAGGCCAGATTGATAGTCAATGGACTGACGAGATTAAGAAAGACTTCCTGAACTGGCTGAATAACTACCCCGGGAAATTGCCTATGTCAAAAGAAGAATTAGACAATTATATGAAGGAAAGGAATTATTAATAACACATTAAATTCAAATCACCCAATTGATTCTTTAATTTATAAATGATGAAAAATATTTTACAGCAAATTACAGATAAACACAGACAGCAGGAAAGGGCTGAAAAAGAAATCGTAAGGGCCGAAATAGCCAATCCTGCTACCACTGATAATCGCCGCAATTTCTTAAAGAAAGCTACGCTTGGAGGTATTGCGTTAGGTGGTCTCATGAACCTGTCTATTGAAGACACCATCGCCCAGACTACATCAAACGTTCAACGCTCTTCAAGTCCGTCTGATCTGAAGATTACAGATATGAGAGTTGCAGTTATGGGAAATGTTGGCCGTACAGCTATCATCCGTATTGATACTAACCAGGGTATCTATGGTTTAGGTGAAGTGAGAGATGGTGCTGATGAGCGTTATGCACTTATGCTAAAGAGCCGTATTCTTGGGTTCAATCCCTGCAATGTGGAGATGTTGTTTAAAATAATACGACAGTTTGGCTACCATGGCCGTCAGGGTGGTGGTGTATGTGCGGTTGAAATGGCTTTATGGGATTTATGTGGTAAAGCTTACGGAGTTCCCGCCTGGCAATTACTCGGTGGCAGATACCGCGACAAAATTCGTTTATATGCCGATACCCCAGGAGCCAAAGATCCGGTTGCTTTTGCTGTAACTATGAAGAAAAGAATTGAAGAACAGGGCTTCACATGGCTTAAAATGGATCTTGGAATTCATGTTGTTGCCAATCAACCCGATGCAATCGTTAATTCTAAATTCTGGGATGGAGCATCCGGACAGTACGATCTTAAAAACTATACCGGATACGGAAATACTTTACATCCGTTTACTCAGGTTCAGATTACTGACAAAGGACTGGCCGGTTTAACTGAATATGTTGAAGATGTGCGTAATGCTGTTGGTTATGAGATACCATTGTGCGCTGATCATTTTGGCCATTTCGATGTTAATAACGCCATCCGTTTCGGTAAAGCAATGGACAAATACAGACTTGCATGGTTAGAAGATATGGTTCCCTGGTTCTATACCGACCAGTGTAAAACATTGGCCGATGCACTTGAAACTCCAATCGCTACCGGAGAAGACATTTATATGCTAAAAGGAGGATTCAAACCTTTGTTAGATGCACGCGCTGTTGATATTATTCAACCCGATCTGGGCACTTCAGGAGGACTTTTAGAAACAAAGCGAATTGGCGATTATGCCGAAGATAG
>CAILKW010000034.1 GCA_903834845.1 uncultured Bacteroidia bacterium
AGTTGAGATATGTCAAAGTGAAAGATTTTTTGGAGACCTGATATTTCCAGGGGTTATTGCGATTTATACCTCAAAAGCCGATTATTCACGTGTGGCAGAATCTAACGATCTTATAAAAGTCAACCTTGACGTAATTCAGCCACGAGCAACATTAAATAACTCACCAGAAAAGAAGTTAACGGAACCTGATCTTCGTGAGGTTTTGGTCTGGAATCCGTCAACCAAACCTGACACTACAATCATACTCGATTTTCAAACATCTGACATACATGGAAATTTCAAATTGATCATCCACTGCAAAACCATTGACGGAACGAATTTTTTTAAAGAACAAATTTTTGAAGTGAAATAATATGGCTTACAAATTTTTTTATTTCTTTATCCTTTTCCTTTTGACTCAAATCTCAGTACTTATGGCTCAGGGCGATTTGTCGCAGGTGCGGAATAGCCAAATAATAAAAGGGACGCGACATTTTCCGTATCCTTCATATTCGGGAACACCATATTTAAATGACAAGTTTGTACCAGGTGAGATTGAATTTTCGGACGGTACAAAAGTTGATATTTCTGCGTTGCGTTACTCTTCTTACAGGGATGAATTAATTTACTATAATTCAGCTATTTCAGCTCAAATTATTATTGATAAAATTACTCTTAAAGGATTCTCGTTTACTGATAATAATGGTGTAAAAAGAGTTTTTCGCCAGCAATATTATGATGGTTTTTTAAACGGAAACCGATATTTTGAAGTTTTGTGTGATGGTAATATATCACTTCTCGTTTATCGTAAAGTAGTTCTACAGAATTGTTCGGTGTATGCAGACGCATCCGGAGTGCAAAAAAACATGTCGTATCAGGAGGCATACAATTATTATATATATAGTAGTGAAAAGGGATATGAGCTTATAAGAATCGGTAAAAATTCACTCCTTTCAAAATTCGACATGCCTGCTCAAAAATCTATAAAAAAACTGCTTCGTAAAAACAAAGTTGTTATATCAAACGAAACCGGCTTTGTTAAAGCTTGGAATTTGCTTGAAGGGAGTGGGTTTTTGATTCAGTTTTGAATGTTTAACTATTAATATTTACAGTTACTTTTTATGAAACAAAACTTCGCAGTTCTTTTTTTTTTTTCAATATCAGGGCGTTATGATTTGGTGGTATACTTTTTATCTGCAATGAAGACACGAAGGCTTAAAGTATCACTAAGCATATACCGACAAATACAATGGAAGTTTTTATATTTGTAATTAGTTAATTGAATTTGTGCATATTGACATTTATTTCACTCTTTTTCAAATACATCCTTCGATTATGTCAGACAAATTTTGTTATCAATGTAAAAGAATTATTATAGAAAACTACATAAGTATTGGAATTAATTTCTTGAAATTTTATTCCATTTTCACGGATATTATGAAAATATTTGAAGTGAATATTTTCAATTATTTCAAATATAGTTATTTTTAGTTTTTACAATTATTTGATTTGATTTGCTAATTAATTGATATATAATAAGATGAAATTTTTGATTAATCAAAAAAAAATAATTATTTTTTGAAAACTTTTCTCTTTTTTGAAATGTTATTTGTATATTTGAAAGCTGAGTTTCGAATATCCATTAAAGAATTTTCATAAGTTGTTTAGTTGTCAACTGTCAGATATTTTTTTGTTTTTTTTTAGTATCGTTTTTTAATGGTGGTTGACCTTTTGTTTATAATGTTGTTAATATGATTGTTAATGCGATTGTTAATAAAGTTGTTGATAAATATTAAAACAAGTCAAATTCAATAAATTGAGTATTTGATTTTTTGCCTTTATTTTGTGAAAATGTTGATTAAGATGAAATTATTATATTTTAAAGAAATTTTGCACCCGACCTTTTTTTTGAATGCTTATGATTCGTCGGAATTTGAAGGGTGTTACATAATTTGTTCCCTGATGTTTTTTGCTTTTTTTTACAAATTGCAAAAATCACGTACATAACTCAAAACTGTTTAGAATATGAAACTTAAATTGCAAGTTATTATTTTTTTATTGATTATTTTGGCGGAAAGCGTAATGGCTCAGATTAGTTCAGTAGTATTTTGTGTTAATGAGCCTTCTCCTGTTTGTTTTCCTTCAAGAGTTGATCTGACCACAGCGGCGATTACTAAAGGATCTACCGAAGGTTTGATATTTAGTTATTTTCTGGATTCTAAGTTTACTGTTCCTGTACCAAGTCCTACACAGGTTACTGCCGGTAAATACTTCATTAGAGGAGAATTAGATAATATTTACGGAAGTTTTTTTGTTTCCGGGTCTGTCAAAATTACAATTTACGAAAAACCAAAGCTAATAATTACAAACCCGCTACTTGGAAATGTAAACGACAAGGCAGATTTAACGCTACCTTCGATCACTGTAGGTTCCGATGAAGGGCTTAATTTTAGTTATTGGTACGATAACGAGGCAAAAATCCCCTTACCTTTTCCAAAAGCATCGGCTAAAGGTAACTATTATATTAAAGGAATTTCTCAGAATGGTTGTTTTGATATTCAGCCTATTACTGTAATAAATTGATTTGATGTCTTTATTTAAAAGGATATGAATTTAAAAATAAATTACCTGATCATGAATTCAAACTTACACTTCAGAATAAACAATGTTCTTTTTAGGCTAAATAGAACGTGTTCTAAAATTGCCACTTTATTCCTTTTGTTCTTCCTGTTATCAGGATATGAGGTTTATGCCACGTCTATTACTGTAAAGTTTAATCAACCAGCACCGGTTTTTTTCCCTGCAACTGTTGACCTGACACTTCCTGCTGTTACGCTTGGATCGTCAGCTATTGATGATATTGGTGATCCCGCGCCGATAACTTATTCTTACTGGTATGACCCGGGTTGTGTTTTAGATCAGATTCCGTATGGAGATGAAGTTCATATACATGCTACAGGCAGATATTACATTAAAGGCGTTGCAATAAACCCGGCTGATGGATCAGAATTTTCAGGAACAGCACCCGGATGGGTTACAGTTTATCAAACAGTATGTAGTGGTTTTGCTTACACTATGACACCATCAGGTTTTAATTTTGCTCCACCAGTCTATGTGCCTGATCTTGTTTGTGCTCTTTTGGGTTTTACTAAACCGTTAACTCCAGTTACACTGCCACCCACCTATACATGGACAGCTCCTGTTATTGCAGGTGAGTTAGCTGCCAGTAGCCTTACAGGAGGAACTGCACAACCTGTTGCATCTGCGAATTTTTCACAAACTTTAACCAACGAAACTAGCACTTATGCTACAGCTACTTATACTGTTACTGGGAAATTTACTACATATAGGGTTACAAAGCCTGTTGCTGGTGTTTGTAGTTGGGTCATAACACCTACTACATTCACATTCACATGGGATGAAATTATGACAGTTAATCCTATCGGATCAATGAATGCGCCAGTGCCCATAAGTCAGGTAGTATGTAATACCGGGACTACCACACTTGTAACCTTTACTACTCCAAAATTTGGCATTGATGCTACAACAACTTATGAATGGGTAAATAACCAGCCGGGTATTGGATTAGCCGCAAGTGGAAATGCTGTTACACTTACTGAATCTTCAGGTTATCTTCCTACTTTTACAGCAATTAATTTAGCAACAGCACCTGTTTATTCGACTGTCACTGTAACTCCTACCTTTACTTTTCGGGGTGTAAGTTGTAAAGTACCTCCAAAAACTAAAGCATTCGATATTACAGTTAACCCTACAGGACAAGTAAATCAACCGCCTGATCAGGTTGTGTGTCATACAGGAAGTACAGCATCTGTTACATTCAGTACTATTAATACTGGAGGAACAACATCGGGAACTACGACCTATACATGGACAAATAATACCCCGGGTATAGGGTTAGATCCCAGCGGAACTGGCGATTTACCCAGCTTTATAGCAAGCAATACCAGTACTTCAACTATTATTGCTACCATAACTGTAACGCCTCATTATACAAATGAGGGTGTTACCTGTGATGGGCCATCCAAGAATTTCTTAATTACAATTGATTCATTGCCTGTAATTACCGGAAATAGTCCTGTTACATGTGTTGGAGGTACTCCAATTGATTTTACGAGAACAGGTGGAAACGATGGTGGTGTATGGTCGGTTGATGGAGGCGGTACAATAACTCAAACGTCTAATACGACGGCAAGATTTTTTCCAACAAGTGCCGGTTGTTTTTCTGTTACTTATACGTCTCCGAGTCCCGGAAGTTGCGCAGGCACTAAATCTATGACTGTTTTCCCTACCTTCCCATCTATGGGTTTATTGATCCCACCTGCCAATACCTGCAATTCAGCTTTCATTTTACCGGATGTTACTCCTGTTCCGGATTTCTACGTAGAGTATAATATAGATGGAGTTGGCTGGACTGTATCACCAACTGTACCAACCACACCTGGATGTCATACCATTACGGCTCGTTATGTTTTGGGCACTGCATGTGGTCTTACGCCACCGGGTACACCGGGTCTCATCTGTAGTGTAAGTGATGTAGTAAGTGTAGTTATTTTCCCTCCTGCACCATTAGCACCTACTGTTAATGCTCCTTGTGGACCAATAGTTGTAACTCCGCCGCCAACTATAGCTGGGTTTGACATTCAATACAGTTTCGATGATGGTTCGACCTGGGGTGCAAACACACCTCCGTTGGCTGATAATTGTATTGGTTATAAAATTAAAACACGTTACTCACTCGCTGCTGCTTGTGGCTTAAATCCGATAACTACTACCAGTACTATTGCGCCTTGCGTAGAATCACCGGCTACTACAAGGAAAGTTGACAACACTGCACCAACGATAACTAATCCGGCATCTTCGCTGGATGTTACTGTGGCGTGTGTAGCTGTAGTTCCCGCAGTTAATCTGGCAACAATTACTGCTACCGATAACTGTATTGGTGCTGTAATAATAAGTCATGTAGGAGATGTTGTCACAGCCGGATCGTGTGTAAATAAATATAGTATTGCCAGAACATACAGGGCGACAGATGTTTGCGGCAACACGAGTGATTTTCTTCAGACTATTACAGTTAATGACAATATCGCTCCTACAATTACGACACCGGTAGGTTCATTAGATGTCACTGTAGCGTGTGTAGCTGTAGTTCCTGCGGTTAATCTGGCAACAATTACCGCTACCGACAACTGTATTGGTGTAGTAACAATAAGTCATGTAGATGATGTTGTCACAGCCGGATCTTGTGTAAATAAATATAGTATTGCCCGAACATATAGAGCAACTGATATTTGCGGCAACACGAGTGATTTTCTTCAGACTATAACTGTCAATGACAATATTGCTCCTACAATTACTACGCCGGTAGGTTCATTAGATGTCACTGTGGCGTGTGTAGAAGTAGTTCCTGTGGTAAATTTGGCATCAGTTACAGCTACCGACAATTGCGTTGGAGTTGTAACGGTAAGTCATTTCGGTGATGTTATTACAGCCGGGACATGCGTAAACAAATACAGTATAGCCCGGACATACAGAGCAACAGATATTTGCGGCAATACGAGTGATTTTCTACAAACTATTACTGTCAATGACAATATTGCTCCTACAATTACAACACCGGCTCTTTCATTAGATGTTACTGTGGCGTGTGTAGAATTAGTTCCCGCAGTAAATCTGGCAACAATTACTGCTACCGACAATTGTAGTGGAGTGGTAACGATAAGTCATGTAGGTGATGTTATAAGTGCCTTGACTTGCGTAAACAAATACATTATCGCCAGAACATACAGGGCAACAGATGTCTGTAATAATACGAGTGATTTTCTTCAGACTATCACAGTGAATGACAATATTGCCCCTACAATTACTACGCCGGTAGGTTCATTAGATGTCACTGTGGCGTGTGTAGCTGTAGTTCCCGCAGTTAATCTGGCAACAATTACTGCTACCGATAACTGTATTGGTGTAGTAACAATAAGTCATGTAGGTGATGTTATCACAGCAGGTTCTTGTGTTAATAAATATAGTATTGCCCGAACATATAGGGCAACAGATGTCTGTAATAATACGAGTGATTTTCTACAGACTATCACGGTCAATGACAATATTGCTCCAACAATTTCAGGTGTACCTGCGTCTGCAAATTATACCTGTGCTGCTCTTGTGCCTGTTGCAAGCATAGCATCTGTTAGTGCTGCTGATAATTGTACCGCAACTGTTACAATAACTGTGGCAGATGCAACAACTCCCGGTTCCTGCATTAATAAGTTTACAGTTATCCGAACATGGACTGCAACTGATGTTTGCGGAAATACCGCAACTGCTTCGCAGACAATAACAGTAAATGATAATGTTGCTCCTACAATTTCAGGTGTTCCTGTGGCTGCAAGTTATGCGTGTGCTGGTCTTGTGCCTGTTGCAAGTATAGCATCTGTTACTGCTGCTGATAATTGTACAGCCTCTGTTACAATAACTGTGGCTGATGCAACAATTCCGGGTGCCTGTATCAATAAGTTTACTGTTACTCGAACTTGGACTGCTACTGATATTTGCGGTAATGCCTCAACTGCTTCGCAGACTATCACAGTGAATGATAATGTTGCACCGGTGATCTCAAGTGTACCTGGTCCTTTAACCTTAGCATGCCTTTCTGATGTACCAGGTGCAAGTGTAACATCTGTAATTGTTTCTGATAATTGTACTTCTTCCGTTACTATAACTGTGGCTGATATGCAGATTGTAGGTGCTGGAGGGATGGTAACAATTATCCGAACATGGACTGCTACTGATGTTTGTAGCAATGCTGCAACTGCTTCGCAAACAATTACAGTGAATGATAAAACACCTCCGGTGATAACAAGCGTACCTGGTCCGGCAAACTATGCATGTGAAGGTAGTGTTCCAGGAGCAAATAGCGGATCTGTAACTGTTTCTGATAATTGTACCGCCCCTGTTTCAGTAGTAGTGGCTGATGTAAAAATTCCGGGGTCTTGTTTAAATAGTTTTACTATTATTAGAACATGGACTGCTACGGATGGTGCAGGAAATACAGCAACTGCTTCTCAGACAATCACTCTCAAAGATAATGTAGCACCTGTAATTGTAACATTACCTGGTTCTCTGGATGCAACTGTGCAATGTAGTAATACTGTTGGTTATCTTGGCCTTCCAAGTGCAACAGATAATTGTTCCGGTGTAACGATTCATTTTTTAAGTGATGTGAAAACTCCTGATCCAACATGTGCCAGTGCCTATAAACGAGTTCGTAAATTTAATTTTACTGATGGCTGTGGAAATACCAGTGCGACCTTTGTACAAACTATTTCGGTGATTGATAATATTGCACCTGTGGTACAAACAATAACTGGTTCACTGGATGCTACTCTGCAATGCAGTGATTATTCGGGTATTGCAAAGGCTCTTACTCTTTTTCCAACTGGAGCAGATAATTGTGTTGTTCTACCTATCAGGCATCTGATTACCGATATTACAACACCTGATAAAGACTGTGCAAATGCCTATAAACGTGTGCGTACATGGAATTTTACCGATAGTTGTGGAAATGCCAGTGATGATTTTGTACAGACTATTACTGTTATAGATATTACTGCACCAGTGGTAATCACAGTCAAAGGTTCATTAGATGCTAATTTACAATGCAGTAATTCAGCTGGTCTATCAACCGCTCTTGCCTTGATGCCATCAGCAACGGACAACTGCTCTGTGGTTCCTACTATTCATTTAATTAGTGATGTAACAACTACTAATGCAACTTGTGCCAACGCTTATATACGTGTCCGTACGTGGAACTTCACCGATGGCTGTGGTAATACCAGCCCAGACTTTATTCAAACAATTACGGTTATCGATAATACTGCACCTGTCGTAACTACTATAAAAGGTTCGTTGGATGCAAATCTGCAATGTAGTAATTCTGTAGGCATTGCAGACGCTCTGGCACTAAAACCCTCTGCAATTGATAATTGTACCGTTATTTCCACTATTCATTTGGTTAGTGATTTAAGAACTCCTGATGCAACATGTGCCAATGCATACACACGTGTACGCACCTGGAACTTTACTGATGGCTGCGGAAACACCAGTACAAACTTTGTCCAAACCATAACTGTAATTGACAATACGGCACCTGTCATTACAGGATCCATATCGGTAACTACTGTCGAAGGTTGTTCCGGTTCAAATGCTACTCCACCTGTAAAAACAATTGCAGAACTTAAAGCACTTGGCCTAAATGTAAGTGATGGTTGCACACCTGAAACGGCCATGTCCGTTACAAGTAGTGACATATCAACAGGTACCAATCCTGTCGTTGTTACCAGAACGTATATAGTTACTGATGGTTGTGGCAATATGGCTACACGTGTTTACCAGACTATAAACGTAAAACTTAGTCTTTCCGCTGCGGCTTCTCCAATGGCAGTTACATGTACCGGTGGACGAAATGGTAAAATAAATTTGGCTGTTTCCGGTGGGACAACACCTTTTACTTATTCATGGACTGGTTCAGGAGGATTCACCTCTACCTCAAAAGACCTTATGGATTTATCTGGTGGTGTATATAATGTCACTGTTACTGATGGCTTGGGTTGTACCAAAACTACTACTGCTACTGTTGATGAGTCGCTTGTTAGACTTGCATTGTCTTTTACCGGAACAAATGCTTCAAAATCCGGTGCAAAGGATGGAACTATCGATGCCACCCTTACCGGAGGAACTGCTCCTTTCAAGTTTTCATGGAGTGGACCTGATTCTTTTACAGCACTAACCGAAGATTTAACGGGTCTTGGATATGGGTCATATACTTTGAATGTATCTGAATATTATGGATGTTCAGGTACTGGTTCATTTGTTGTACTTGATCCCCCTACTGCAAATGATGATGCTGTAACTACCAATGAAGATGTTCCTGTAACCTTCAATATAGTAACAAATGACACTGATGCTGACGGAGTTATTGTTGCTAACACTATTGATATGAATCCATCTTTGCCAGGTCAGCAGAATTCCTTTACTATTCCCAGACAGGGCACATTCACTGTCAATTCCATGGGAGATGTTTCGTTTGTTCCTGTTCAGTATTACAATGGTACTACAACGCCAATTTATTACACCGTAATGGATAACTCGGGTCTAATATCAAACCAAGGCAAAATTACTGTTGTAGTTATTTCTGTTAATAATCCTCCTGTCATCGCCGATGTACCAAAATCTGGCCCTGAGGATACGGATATTCCTTTTACGGTTACTGATTTCACATCAAAGTTTTCCGATATTGATGGTGATGCAATGACAAAAATAAAAGTTTTAAGTTTACCAAAAAACGGCACTTTAAAATTAAATGGCGTTGCTGTATCAGTCAATACTGAAATTTCTGTGGCGAACATTACTAATTTGACTTTTACTCCTTCCACAAACTGGTATGGATCAACCTCTTTTGATTGGAATGGATTCGATGGAACAGTTTATGCCGTCCTTGCTGAGCAGGTAAATATCATAATAACTTCAGTTAATGATGGCCCTGTGGCAGTTGATGATAAATTTGAAACTAAAGTTAATAAAAAGCTATTTGGGATTATTATTACCAACGATTATGATGTCGATATTAATGATATTATTACTGTGGATATTATCCCCGTAAAATCTACAACCAATGGTACCCTTGTACTTTCAGCCAATGGTGATTTTACATATCAACCTAAATTAGATTTTGTTGGTAGCGACTCTTTTACCTATAAAATTTGTGATAATGGTACTCCTACTTTATGTTCTACCGCTGTTGTAACAATATCTATTTTAAGAGATGAGAGTTGTGAGGTTATTGTACCCAATGTGTTTACTCCAAACGGTGATGGCATTAATGACTACCTTAAAGTAACTTGTTTATACAATTATGACAATCCTGAAATGCAGGTATTTAATCGTAATGGTAACCTGTTATTCAAAAAAGACCACTATGGCAATATTGACTACTGGGGTAGTGAAGATCAAGCTTTATGGAATGGTCGTTCACAAAACAATCTTGATTTTTTTGGTAGTGATTTACCAGTTGGAACATACTATTACGTCTTTAAAGTTGGAAATGGAAAAGTTCTTACCGGGTTTATCTTCTTGGCAAAATAAATCTGTACTAATATAAAACCTTTATCTATAATTAAATGCTCTTCTTTAAATAGGTGCAAAATATGAAAGGAACAAATATGAAAAACCTGATTAAGCTTCGAAAAGCACTTCTCGTATTGCTTATCATACTGGGCGGAACATTATATTCCAAGGGTCAGCAAGATCCAATGTTCACTCAATATATTTTTAATCTGCAAACGATTAATCCGGCGTATGCAGGTAGCTGGCAGTCAATTGGTTTTTTGGCGTTAAGTCGTTATCAGTGGGTAGGATTTACCGGTAAGCCATCTACCCAGACATTTTCGTTTCAAACTCCGTTAAGAACCCAGAATGTTGGTATCGGCTTGGATTTTGTGATTGATAAATTGGGACCTGAAAGGAGGACAATGATTAATCTTGATTATTCATACCGAATTAAGGTTACTGAAAACACAGATTTGAGGTTTGGTTTAAAAGGGGGTTTTACGAACTATAGTAATGATCTTCGGGTCTTAACTCCTTTTCCTGGTGGAGTTTCTGACCCCGCATTGATGGGGGTAATTGATAATAAGTTTGTGACGAATATTGGTGTTGGATTGTTTCTTTCATCGCCAAAATATTATTTGAGTTTATCTATTCCCCGACTTGTGCAAAATAAGATAGACGAGAATACAGGACAATTTACCAAAATGTCGGAAGTTAGACAATATTATTTTGTTGGAGGTATCATGTTTAAATTGTCTGATAAGATTAAGTTTAAACCTGTGTATATGACCAAAGCTGCAGTAGGTAGCCCGTTCCAATACGATGTTGCTGCTAATTTTCTTTTACTTGAAAAATTTTGGATTGGAGGAATGTACAGATCAGGCGATGCTCTTGGGTTGACCGCTCAATGGATAATTAACACTACCTATAGTAGATTACGAATTGGTTATACTACAGATTTTACTTTAACTGAACTAAAACATTACCATCAAGGTGTTCATGAGATTATGATCTCGTATGAATTTGCATTTACAAAACGGAAATTTACGTCACCAAGATATTTTTAAAATGTTGACCAATGTATATAATTATCTCCGTTTTAAAGCAAGTTAATAATTTTAACCTTCTGATTTCTTTTTGCAAAGAATATTAAACATCTAAAATCAACAGAATCCATGAAACGTGCAATACTTCTTTTCCTATTCATGATCTTTTTCTTTATCGGTAATTCGCAATCAAAAAAAAGCGATTTGTTTGATCTTTCATCGATAAAGATCTCTGAGCTAAAGGTAAATACAATAAGGAGCGATTTTGGCCCAGCCATTATTGGAGATTCAATTTTCTTCACCTCTTTTCGGGATGAATTGATTGTGAAATCCGATAAAGAATTGATGGAAAGGGAGTTCTATGATCTTTATAATGCAAGAATTAATGATTCAGGGGTGGTCGTCAGCGGGAGGAATCCTCTAGGTGAATTTATTACCAGATACCATGACGGTCCTGTATCATGGTGTCCTAAAACAAATGAATTGTACGTAACTCAATCCAATTATGTCAATCCCTCGGTTAAATATAAAGCGTTTAGAAACGAGGAAATTAAGCTTCGAATTGTAGTTGCAAAAAAAAATGAAGGTAAATGGACTTTGGATGAGGAAAATGAGTTTAGGTACAATAATGCTGATTATTCGGTCGGCCATCCTGCCATAAATGAATCTGGTGACACTCTTTTTTTTACAAGTGATAAACCAGGTGGGTTTGGAGAAACTGATATTTATATGTCTGTACGAAAAAAAGGAAAATGGAATAAACCTGTAAATATGGGGTCAAAGATAAACACAAGTGGAAAGGACGAATTTCCTTTTATCACCGGAGATAGTTATTCTGGTAGATTTTTAATCTTTGCATCTACAGGCCACGGAAGTAAAGGAGGGTTTGATTTATTTTATATTAAGTTGAGTGATCCTGATGGTGTTGTTTATCCATTCCCTGAACCGATCAATACTGAATATGATGATTTTGCAATGAACTTACCTGAATATGTCGAATATGGCTATATGACTTCAAATAGGCCGGGAGGCACTGGTAATGATGATATTTATAGACTTGTATTCAGTAAGTATTTAAGTTATGTGCAGGAAATCTTGGTTTTGGATTCTAAATCTAGAAAACCTATACCAGGTTCACTTGTAAATTTTTGTAATCGTAAAAACCAAAAGGTTGAAGCTGATGGTATAGCTTCCTTCTCGTTTGATAAAAATGCAATTTGCGATGTTACTGCATCTGCTTTTGGATATAAAGATAAAAGTAAATTGATTAAGATTGGATCTCATAAACAAGGAACGGTTTTGCGAGATACTATTTTTCTTGATATGATTGTAAATGAAAAAATTGTTTTGAAAAACATTTATTATGACTTTGATAAATGGGATATTTTACTTGAATCTGCTAAAGAGCTTGATAAACTGGTTGCCTTATTGAAAGAAAACCCTGACATGAAAGTTGAGTTGGGTTCTCACACCGATGAAAGGGGTTCTGTAGGGTACAATATGAAGTTATCGCAGTTGCGAGCACAGTCTGCAGTTAATTACATCGTTTCAAAAGGAATAGACAAGTCTCAGATTACAGGGAAAGGCTATGGTAAATCTCAATTGATTAATAAAAGTACAGCCAAGATTAAACTTACTCCTGAGCAACAGCGGGAAAACAGAAGAACTGAAGTTTTTATTCCAGGATTTTATGTTGGTGAGCCAGTAAAACAGGTTAAGGGCGATTTTTCTGATGGAAAACCTGATATTAAAAAGGGATACAGTTCAATAAAAGAACAGGGTTCAATATTGGAAAGTTCGGTAAATGAGCGTGCTGTATCAAATAGTGATAATGAAATTAAATTTTATGTCATCTTAGGGTCATTTAAAGAAAATAAGGGTGCAGTTAAACTTGTTCAGCAACTTAAAACAGAAGGATATAATGCTACTATAGTTGATGAAACAAAACACTTCAGGGTGGTAATTGGATATCAAAACTTGAGTCAGGCGAAAAATGTTCTTGGAGATTTGAAAGGTAAATACAAGGATGCATTAATACGCCCAAAGGAAAACTAATAAAACGATCTTCACAATTAAACGAATTACATAGTTTTATGATGTTGAAGAAGTCATAGTTAGCCTTTATCTATAGGTTCTGAGTTATTTTGGCGAGCCTGCCAGATGCTTACGTTAAGTTCAAAACCAATTAGGAGAATCAAGGCATTGAAATAAAACGATAGCATTACAACAACCAGAGTTCCTATTGAACCATACAAAGTATTGTATTTACCAAAATTATTGATATAATAGGAAAAACCGACTGTTGTTAAAATTGTTAGGATTGTTGCTAAAGTTGTTCCAGCAGAAATAAAACGAAATTTAGTTTTACGTGCAGGGGCAAGGTAAAATAGAAAAGCGTAGCCGAAAAAGAATAAAGCGCATATAACCAGCCATTTACCACCAAGTAGAAGGTAATAGGTTAAATCTATCTGTAAAACACCTTTTTCAACTAAGAAATTCATAACTGTTTGGCTTACTGTGATAAGAGCTACACTTAGAGTTGTCAGGAGTGTTAATATAATAGCAAGAACAAGTGCAACGAGTCGTTGATTAATCCATGAACGGGTTTCGATAGCATGTATGGTGCCATTAAAGGCGACGATAACAGAAACAATTCCGTTTGTAGCGAAAATGAATGCTGCAAAAAACCCAAACGATAATAATCCCCCGCGTGGCTGTGTAATGATGTCTTCGATTGTTCCCTGAATTGCAATAAAGGCATCATGTGGGAGGATACTTTGAAATAGTACAAGCAATTCCTGTTGAAAATTGACAATTGGAATGTAGGGTATTAACGTGAAAACAAAAATTATAGCCGGGAATATTGCTAAAATAAAATTAAAGGCAATCGCAGATGCTCTTGTCGAAATTGCGCCATCGACAATTCCTTTCCAAAAGAAGACTGTAACATCATAAAGCGGTTCTCCGTCGAAAAATGGAAGTTTTATTAATCTTGCCCTTTGTCGAAGTGCCTCTAAACGTTCAACTATTAATTGTTTTAAAAATGTCCATGTTGACATTAAAAGCAAATTACAGGTTAATAACTAATCCTTATCAATCCTAAGCTGTACAATTGGTGTTTTTCCTCCTTTGGATTTCATGAGAAAGTAAACCCTAAAATTACCATTTATTGTTTGCATTTTGCCGATAGCGTATGGTGATTCGTTCCCTCCCTGATGAGTAATTCTAAAATCAGATGGTTTATTATGTGTGAAAAAATCTTTGAGAATCTGTTCGCCTTGTGCCTGTGAACAAACTAATTCCTTGTCTATTACAACCAGCTCTATATTCTCATTAAAATGTAAAGCTACGATTTTTGCATCGCCGGCCTTCAATCCCAAAATGATTTGGTCTGGGATTTGGCTGAAAGAGACTAGTGAATTCATTGAAAACATAATCAAATAGAACAGAACAAGTCCTGACTTTTTTTTCATCGTAATGATATTATTTTAGAATTTTTTCTACAAGAACCATGCAAATATCGATATTACCGTTTTGTGTTGCAATATTATTAAATTTGACAGTAATTAAAAAATAATCTCAAAATAATTGGAAGTCATTATTTTCTGTCTTAATATTGTATTTGTGAAAATACTTTTAATTACAATTGGAAATACTGATAGAAATTACATGAGGGAAGGTGTAGATGACTATGTTAAAAGACTTTCATTTTATATTCCTTTCGAGATTAAAGTAATTCCTGATATTAAAAACCGTCATTCACTCTCAATAAATCTTCAAAAAGAGAGGGAAGGACAGTTAATTGTTAGTCAAGTATTAGCTGGTGATTATCTGGTTTTACTTGATGAGCACGGTTCAGAGTTTAATTCTATTGATTTTTCACGTTGGATTGAATCTAAAATTTGTGCCGGAATACGGAAGCTTATCTTTGTTGTAGGTGGCCCTCATGGATTTTCAAATACCGTTTTTAACAGGTCTGACTATAAAATATCTTTGTCTAAATTCACTTTTTCTCACCAAATGGTGAGGTTGATTTTTTTGGAGCAGTTTTACAGAGCAATGAAAATCATTAAAAATGAACCTTATCACAATAAATAATGACTATTAAACATTTTACAAATAGAAATATTTATTTGCTTATTGCGCTTCCAATATTGTTGTTAATAATATTGGATGAAGTAGTGTTTATTAAAAAAAGCAATTTGATGCAGGAATCTGATCGTGTTAATAAGGTTTTCGAAAAGAAAGAGAAAATACTCAAAAACCTTCTTGATACTGTTACTTTAAGATTAAGAGGTAATCCAGGAGTTTTAAGTGATTGGTCTTTATTGCGATTTTTTGTTAAAACCGAAGATGAATTTGGCGTGTCTGTTTCAAATACAAATCGTTTGTTGTTTTGGTCATCTTCATTAATTACAGTTCAATCGGATGGTAGTATTTTGAATAAAACAAGTGGTTTAATTCATTTACCTACAGGTTGGTATTATCAGGTTTCTCGTATTGAAGGAGAGTACCTAATTAATGGCTTTTTTCTGATTAAAAGAGAGTTTCCATATCATAATCGTTTCATTAGTAGTTTTTTTAGTCGCGATTTTATGATCCCTGACAATTATAATGTGCTAACCTCACCACAAGCGAATGCTTTAAATCTTTTCAGATCAAACGGAACCCACATCTTGTCTATTAAGGTTCCAGATGATTTTATCCGCATTTCCAGAGGTTCTGTTTTCTCTGCTTTATTGTATTTTATGTTATTATTATGTGCTTTAGCTCAGCTTAATGTTTTGCTTAAACGGAATAAAAGACTGACAGCAACCCTTAAGTTTTTTTTGTCATTCGTTATCTCGATTGTTATATATTTGATATTTAATGAATTGAAATTTCCTACTTCATTATATCAATCTAATCTGTTTTCACCAAAGGATTTTGCTTTTAGTGGTTGGTTGTCTTCGTTAGGAGAATATATTCTTTTGTCGGTATTAATGTTTAATTGTTCCTACACATTCTTTTTTTTTAGTGTATATGATCGGTATCAAAGTTTTAGTAAATATTTTAAGATTTTCTCATTTCTGTTTGTTGCATTTTACTTTTCAATTTCAGTTGCACTGTGCAAGATTCTTTTATTAAATTCAAATATTACTTTGGAGTTTTTCAGCGACCTTAAATTTTCGGCAGTTAATTTATTTGCTTTTTTTAGTTTATCACTTCATTTGATTGGTTTTATCATTATTTTACTTCGTTTAAGATTGGATTACGTTAAGGAGATGGGATTTTATGGATTTGTTTTTGCACTTTTTGTATCTGGTTTTATTTCGGGAGTCACCATATCATACTTCTGTTTTCAGATTGAATTGATTCCTTTTTCTTATTATGCTATTGTCGTTTTGGTAATTGCAAGGTTCGAGATTAATAGAATTATAGAATTTAAATTTACTTTTCTGTTGATCATGTCTATTTTTGGTGCAGCCTATGTGAATTTGTATTCTCAAGAATTGATATTAGAAAAAAAAAGTAAAGTTTTAGATCTTCAGGCAGTGAAACTTAGTTCGGAGAGAGATCCAGGTGCCGAGATTTTTCTTTCTGAGCTTGACAGTAAACTACGAAAGGATACTCTTATTAAGTACCATTTATTATCTCCCTACAAATCACTGGAATCTTATTTTTTAAATAATTATTTTACCGGTTTTTGGCGTAACTACAATATGCAAATAACGGTTTGCCTTCCAGAGGATAAAGTTTTAATTACTGACGAAAACAAGGATTATCCGTGTTTCGGATTCTTTAATAATTTAAAGAAAACTATGGGGATGATCGTGACGGGAAGTAATTTTTATTTTATGGATCGACTTAACGGACGTATTTCATATTTAGGGCAGCTCGACTTGGTAAATTCTATTAATCTTCCTGTTCATGTCTTTATCGAACTGAATTCAAAAGTTATTCCTGAGGGAAAAGGATATCCTGAATTATTGTTGGACGAACATGCTTCCAGAGTAAGTCTGGACGGTGGCTTTAGTTATGCCAAATACTTCGAGGGTAAACTTGTTGATCGCGGTGGAGCTTATCAATATAGTATTAACCTTCCTGTAGATATTGTTCCTAATGAAGAATATACACACTATTCTATTAATGGGTACCGACATTGCGCTTATAATCGAAATGGAAATAGTTTTGTAATTTGCAGTTATCCTGAAATGGGTTTTTTTGAGCGAATTAATACATTTCCAAATTTATTTTTGTTATTTTACCTGATAGGAACAATTGTTTTGATTTTTAATGAGAATAATTTCAGAATTCGAAGTAATAATCTGGATTTGAGAGAAAAGATACAATTGACCCTAATACTTTCTTTATTGTCTATATTAACCATTATTGGAATCGGTTTAATGTTTTATAATTCCAATAAACTACTCAAATCGTTTCAAGATAACCTCAGTGAAAAATTGAATTCAGTTTCAGCAGAACTGAGTAATAGAATTGGCATGGAGAGCGAACTTAATGCCCCAATGCGCGAATTCCTTAATGACCAATTAATTGTGCTGTCAGATATTATACGCACTGATATTAACATATATGATATCGACGGACGATTGTTTGCAACTTCACGAAGCGAAATTTACGATCGTGGGTTGTTGTCTCGTCGAATCAATCCGTTTGCTTTTAAAGAAATTTCCTATGATCGAAAATCTCTATTTCTGCATGACGAAAGCCTTGGTGAAATGAATTTCCTTTCAGCGTATTCACCATTCTATAATCAAAATAATCAACTTATTGGTTATTTGAATCTTCCTTATTTCACTCGGCAGGATGATTTTAAAAAACAGGTTTCTACTTTCATTGTTACATTTTCGAATTTATTTATTTTTTTAATTATGTTTAGTTTGATTGTTGCTATGATAATTAGTCATAACTTAACTGCACCATTACTGCAAATTGAAAATAATCTGAAAAGAATTCAATTAGGAAAAGCGAATGCAAAGATTGAGTATTCAGGAGAGGATGAGATTGGAAGGCTTGTAAAAGAGTATAACAAAAAAGTTGATGAGTTGGCTGAAAGTGCAGAATTGCTGGCCAGATCAGAACGAGAATCTGCTTGGAAGGAAATGGCTCGTCAGGTTGCACATGAAATTAATAATCCTCTTACACCGATGAAACTAAGCATTCAGTATTTACAAAAAATTAAAGAAAAGAATTCTGAACATTTTGACGAGTATTTTAATAGAGTAAGTCGAACATTAGTAGAGCAGTTTGATGCCCTATCGTTGATTGCATCTTCTTTTTCTGATTTTGCACTAATGCCCAGGGTTCACGATGAAATAGTAGATTTGGTTCAGAAAATAAAGGAAGTAGTTATACTCTTCGAAAATACTAATAATGTTTTGGTTTCATTTAGTTCTTTAAATGAAAGCTCTATAACAGTTTTAGCCGACAAAGACCAATTGTCCAGGGCTTTAATAAATCTGATAAAGAATGGCATTCAAGCTATTCCAAGAAATAGGAAAGGAATTTTAAAAGTTGAATCTTACAGAGATTTGGAATATGCTTATATATCAGTAAATGATAACGGTAGTGGTATTTCTCCGGAGTTACATGATAAATTATTTGAACCAAGCTTTACGACTAAATCAAGCGGTATGGGACTTGGACTAGCAATCACCAAAAAAATTATCGAAAATTTTAAAGGTGAAATATGGTTTCAATCAAACCAAGAGGAAGGAACAACGTTTTTTATCAAACTACCATTATATCATTCTGTATGAATTAGTTTCCCATCTCAGCAAGAAATTTTATCCTTACCATCCTGATCTCTTCAACCTCATAATCATCCCCAAATTCGGCAATTGCCTCTTCCATCGAATCGGAATGGGCATCTTCTCTGAAATATCTGAAAATGTCCTCAACCTGATCTTCATCCATTACGGCACTGATGTAATAATCAATATTTATTTTTGTTCCTGAATTGACAATTGCCTCAAGCTCAGTTAGTAACTCATCTATGCTCATTCCTTTAGCTTCTGCAATTTCGTTTAGAGCCAATTTTCGATCAATATTTTGAATAATATAGACTTTGTTTTTTGATTTGTTGGCAACAGAACGTACCACCATATCCTGCGCCCGCTCGATCCCTTTCTCTTCGACGTATCTTTTTATGACTTCAACAAAAGGTTTACCATATCGCTGTGCTTTTCCCTGACCTACACCGATAATACTCTGAAGTTCTTCAAGAGTCGTTGGATATTGAATAGACATATCCGAAAGTGAAGGATCCTGAAAAATAACAAATGGTGGAAGTTTTTGCTTTGTAGCTACTTTTTTACGAAGGTCTTTTAAAATTGCAAATAGTTCAGGATCGCCCGAAGCATTACCACCTTGGGGAACTTCATCCGCTTCCTCTTCTGACTCATAATCGTGGTTTTTGACAATCATGAACGAATGAGGATGGGCTAAAAATTCCTTCCCGGCTTTATTGAGTTTCAAAACACCGTAGTTTTCGATGTCTTTATGAAGAAATCCGGCTATTATACTTTGACGGAAAACAGCATTCCAAATTTTGTCATCATAGTCATCCCCTTCGCCGAATATTTCAAGTGTATTATGTGAAAATGATTTAACAGTAGCATTCTCTATACCGAGCAAGATATTAGTAAGATGTTCTCCTTTACATTGCTCTTTAACTTCGATAACAGCTTTCAAAGCGGTGATTACAAGGTCTTTTCCCTCTATTTGCTCTTTTGGATTCAGGCAATTGTCGCAGAATCCACAATTTTCTGTTTCGTATTTTTCTCCAAAATAGTGAAGCAATATTGTTCGGCGACAGAGGGAAGATTCAGCGAATGCAACAGTATCAAGTAATAGTTGCTGTCCGATTTCTTGTTCGGCTACAGGCTTTCCCTGCATGAATTTTTCAAGCTTTTGTATGTCTTTATAGCTATAAAAAGTAATACATTTACCTTCACCTCCATCCCGTCCAGCCCGTCCTGTCTCTTGGTAGTAACCTTCAAGCGATTTAGGAATGTCGTAATGGATTACAAAACGTACATCCGGTTTGTCTATTCCCATTCCGAAAGCAATTGTTGCAACAATAACATCTGATTCTTCCATAAGGAATTTGTCTTGATTAGCAGATCGTGTTGCAGAATCCATCCCAGCGTGGTAAGCAAGAGCTTTTATACCATTTACCAAAAGTAATTCAGCAATTTCTTCAACTTTTTTACGGCTTAGACAATAAATAATCCCCGATTTACCTGGATTACTTTTGATCATTCTGATTATTTGATCTTTAGCTTTAGATTTCGGCCGTATTTCGTAATATAGGTTCGGTCTGTTGAACGATGACTTAAATACCTTTGCATTCTGCATTCCGAGATTTTTCTGGATATCGTGTTGAACCTTAGGTGTTGCAGTGGCAGTTAATGCCATAATCGGAGCTTGCCCTATCTCATTGACAATCGGTCGTATTCTTCGATATTCAGGCCGGAAGTCATGTCCCCATTCAGAGATACAATGTGCCTCATCAATTGCGTAGAATGATATGTTAATTCCCTTCAGAAAATCAATATTTTCCAATTTTGTCAGCGATTCAGGGGCAACATAGAGAAGTTTAGTATGTCCCCTTGAAATATCCTCTTTTACTTTTTGTATTGCTGATTTTGTCAGCGATGAATTGAGGAAATGAGCCACTCCGTCTTCCGTGCTGAAACTTCTGATAGCGTCAACTTGATTTTTCATCAAAGCTATCAGAGGAGAAATTACAATTGCCGTGCCCTCCTGCATGAGGGCCGGAAGCTGATAACAAAGTGACTTTCCACCACCTGTTGGCATCAGTACGAAAGTATCGTTTCTATCTAATATACTATTAATTACCTCTTCCTGTTGTCCCTTAAAACGATCAAAGCCGAAGTACCTTTGAAGCTGTGTATTAAGTGTATTTCTATCCCTCATAATTTTTGTCAAAGTATTTCCCAATCAATTTTTTTGTTAGCACTAAGGTATTAATTATATTGCCAGCTCCAACTACATAATGCAAAATCACAAAAATTTAACATTGGATGATTTTGGATGGTTTTTTTCCTGAAATAAATGGGTCAAAGAATCGTATATTTGCCGCTGAATTGTTTGTGTTAATCTGTTCAATCAAAATCTTTAAATCAAGTTCAATGTCCATAAAGGGAATACTTACCGGGAAAGAGAAAAAAAAAGTAAAGGCTCAGAAAAACAGTGAAGAAATGTCTTTTCTTGAACATCTTGAGGAATTACGTTGGCATCTTGTTCGCGCTTCGGCAGCAGTGGTAGTAAGTGCAATTGTTGTTTTCATAAATGCCGAGTTTATCATGGACAAAATACTTTTCGCGCCAAAATACCCTGCTTTTTTTACAAACAGGGCATTTGCCTGGGTAGCCCGAAAATTTAATTCTCCTGATTTAGCTATAAATACACAGGCTTTTAGTATTATCAATTATGATATGGCAGGCCAGTTCACTACTAATTTAAGCATAGCAATGATAGGGGGGATTATCATTGCTATTCCATATATTTTCTGGGAATTTTGGCGGTTTATTAAACCTGCTTTATACGAAAAAGAACGTAAACATGCTACCGGAGCAGTTTTTTACAGTACTCTTTTATTTATGCTGGGTATTCTTTTTGGATATTATTTAATAGTGCCACTTTCAACTCATTTTTTTGGTTCTTATCGTGTGAGTGCTGAGGTCGTAAACCAAATCAACCTTAATTCATATATTAGTGCTGTAACAACCGTGATATTAGGAAGTGGAATAGTTTTTGAACTTCCCATTATCATCTTTTTTTTAAGTAAAGTCGGATTGATCAGTTCGGGTTTTTTAATCAATTATCGAAAGCATGCTTATGTCCTATTACTGTTATTAGCAGCAATAATTACGCCTCCTGATGTCTTTAGTATGTTAGTAGTATCAGGTCCTTTGATTGCACTTTATGAATTAGGGGTTTTCCTGTCGAAACGAATTGAAAGAAAACGTACCAACGAGGAACTTCTTGAGGCTTAACAGTTTTTTAATATTATAAAAGATATGAAGTTACGAGCGGAAAATATAGTAAAAAAATACAGAAGTCGCACAGTTGTAAAGGATGTTTCGCTTGAGTTGAATCAGGGCGAAATAGTAGGTCTTTTAGGTCCCAACGGAGCAGGGAAAACAACATCTTTTTATATGATTGTCGGGCTGATAAAGGCAAATGGTGGTAGAATATTTCTCAATGATACCGACATTACCTCTTTTCCTGTTTATAAAAGAGCACAGTTGGGTATTGGTTATCTTGCTCAGGAAGCCTCCGTATTCAGGCAAATGAGTGTTGAAGATAACATTAGTTCAATATTGGAAATAACAAATTTTTCAAAAGAGTACCAACATGAAAAGCTTGAATCTTTACTGGATGAATTTGGGCTTCAGAGGGTACGCAAAAGTAAAGGAATTCAGTTATCAGGAGGTGAACGTAGGCGCACTGAGATTGCCCGTTGCCTTGCAATAAATCCCGCATTTATTTTGCTTGATGAGCCTTTCGCAGGCGTTGATCCAATCGCTGTTGAGGATATCCAACAAATTGTGTTTCGTTTGAAAGATAAAAACATAGGTATTTTAATTACAGATCACAACGTTCACGAAACTCTTTCAATCACTGACCGTTCATATTTATTATACGATGGTCGCATATTGAATAGCGGAACAGCTGAGGAACTTGCTGCAGATGACGAGGTTCGTCGTTTATATTTGGGACAAAATTTTGAATTGAGACGTCCGGTTATCCAGAAACAAGAAAATCAAAGTGATGCTTCTTCAGATTAATAATGGATTAATTTTTTTATGTGATTCGAAAATTAAAAAAATAACTATCTTTGCAGCGCTAAAAATGCGGACGTGGCGTAATTGGTAGCCGCGCCAGACTTAGGATCTGGTGCCGAGAGGCGTGGGGGTTCGAGTCCCTTCGTCCGCACAGATTACCATTGAACCGTCTTTTTTCCCATAATTGGAACTAAGGCGGTTTTTTTTGATTTAATTCAGTTAAGCCTTCCCCTATTGAAGGCATTTATGATCATAAAGGGAAAAATTATGAAAATTTCGAGGACAAGTATTGATGATGTTAATGTAGTTGTAAAAATAATCATTGAAAAGAACGACTATCAGGCAACGGTTAATGAAATATTGAAGGATTACCGCAAAAAGGCAAATATGCCTGGATTCCGAAAAGGGATGGTACCGGCAGGTCTTATCAAAAAAATGTATGGGAAGTCAGCATTGGCAGATGAAGTAAATAAAATACTTAATCGTGAACTTACCAAATATATTACTGACGAAAACCTCAACATCTTAGGTGAGCCTCTTCCGTCGATTGAGGAGAAGTCAATAATTGATTTCAATAGTGATGCTGATTTTGAATTTTCTTTTGATATGGGTTTAAGTCCAGAAATCAGCCTCGATTTTGAGAAAATAGGGAAAATACCTTATTATGAAATTATTGTAGACAATAAATTAATTGACAACCAAATAGATGGATATTCCAAACGTTTTGGCGAAAATGTTAATGCGGAAGTTGTTGGCGAAAAAGAGATTACTATTGGCGACTTTGCCCAACTTAATGCAGACGGTCTTGTTGTTGAAGGTGGTATAGCCTCCAAAAATGTTCAAGTAGCAGTTCAGTTGATAAAGGATGAAGCGGTTCAAAATCTTTTCATTGGTGCCAAAATTGGCGATGTAATCAAATTTAATCCCCGAATAGCTTTAGCAAATGATCACGAAGTGGCTCATTTATTGAAAATAAAGAATGAAGCGATTGAGGATTCAGATTGTGATTTTAATTTTACAATTAATACAATAAATACCTTCGTTCCTGCGGATATTGATGATGTATTGATTAGAAAAATTTATGGTGATGATACTGAAGTTAAAAGTGTTGACGATTTGCGTGAAAAAATCCAAACTGAGTTAAAGGCAAATCTTTTATATTCAAGTAATTATAGATTTTTAGTTGATGCAAAAGAAATATTGTCTCATTCAGTGGGAATGAAATTGCCTGAGCAATTCCTAAAAAGATGGTTAGTAGAGACTAATAATAAAGTGCCAATTGAGCAAATAGAGAACGAATTCGAAAGTTTTCGAAAAGATCTCGAATGGACATTGATTAAAAACATTCTTGTAAAAGAGAATGAAATTATGGTTGTGGAGTCTGATATTACAGAAATGGCACGGGAAATGGCCCTATTACAGTTTAAACAACATGGTATGTCATTTGTACCGGACGAATATCTTGAGAATTATACAAACTCCATACTTCAGAATAAGGAGCAGAAGCAAAAGCTTGCTGAGAAAAAAATTGAAGATAAAGTTCTTGAGTTAATTAAAGAAAAATCAGGACTAGATTTTAAGCAGGTTACACAAAAGGAATTTGATAGTCTTTTTGAATAATATAAAATCATCGTAATCGAATTGTTCTTGAAAAGTTTTTATAATTAAAGATAAAGTAATATGAACACGAAAAGTGATGAATTCCGCAAGTATGCGATGAAACAATTAGGTATTAGTAGTCTGAGTTTGCATAAATACGAATCTGTCTATGCAAATAGTTATATTTCACCCACAATTATTGAGGAAAGACAACTAAATGTGGCTCAGATGGATGTTTTTTCACGTCTAATGATGGACAGGATTATTTTTTTGGGTATCCCTATTGATGATTATGTGGCCAATATTATTCAAGCGCAATTACTTTTTCTCGAATCATCAGATCCTGGAAAAGACATTCAGATATATTTTAATTCACCTGGAGGAGCCGTTCATGCCGGTCTGGGAATTTACGACACGATGCAATATATCAATTGTGATGTAGCAACAATTTGCACAGGAATGGCTGCGTCAATGGCAGCAGTCTTAATGACGGCTGGAACCAAAGGAAAGCGATCAGCATTAAAGCATTCAAGAATTATGATTCATCAACCAATGGGAGGAGCTCAGGGTCAAGAATCAGATATACAGATTGTTGCCAGAGAAATAGGCAAATTGAAAAATGAATTATACGAGATTATTGCCTTTCATTCTGGACAGACTATTGAGAAAGTTCAGCAAGATTCTGATCGCGATTACTGGATGACATCTCAGGAGGCAATGGACTACGGAATGATTGATGATATACTGATCCGAGTTAAAAAATAATCGCCCATATTTTGCCGGTTTGAAAAATTTATTTTTGTGTAATGAAGAAAATGGATAAATGCTCGTTTTGTGGCAGGGAAAAGAAGGATGTTCATATCCTGATTGCCGGTATGGAAGGGCACATTTGCGAAAACTGTATCGAGCAGGCTCATGCTATAATTGACGAAGAATTTAAGAAAAATAAAAATTTTGATCTTTCGGGAGTTGAGTTAAAGAAGCCAAAAGAGATTAAAGCTTTTCTTGATCAATATGTAATAGGACAGGATGACGCAAAAAAGATCTTATCTGTAGCTGTTTATAATCATTATAAACGCTTAAATCAACATGCTGATGACGAGGGTACTGAGATTGAAAAATCAAATATTATTCTTGTAGGACCTACAGGAACCGGTAAAACCTTGTTGGCCAAGACTATAGCAAAAATGCTACATGTACCGTTCACTATTGTTGATGCTACCGTGCTAACCGAGGCAGGATATGTTGGTGAAGATATCGAAAGCTTGCTTACCCGATTGCTGCAGGTTGCTGATTATAACGTTGAAGCTGCAGAACGAGGTATTGTATTTATTGACGAAATCGACAAAATTGCAAGAAAAGGTGATAACCCATCTATTACACGTGATGTTTCAGGAGAAGGAGTGCAACAAGGTTTGCTAAAACTTCTGGAAGGTTCAGTCGTTAATGTCCCGCCTCAGGGTGGACGTAAACACCCGGAGCAGAAAATGATCCCTGTGGATACAAAAAATATCCTTTTTATTTGTGGTGGAGCCTTTGAAGGAATCGATCGAAAAATTGGTCAGCGTCTGAACACTAAGGTAGTTGGTTATAAGGCAAGTCTTGATAGTGGTAAAGTTGACCGCGATAATCTTTTACAATATGTTTCCCCTCAGGATCTTCGTTCATTTGGACTTATTCCGGAAATTGTGGGTCGTTTGCCGGTTTTAACTTATTTGGTTCCACTCGAGAGAGAGGCGCTAAGGCGGATTTTAACTGAACCAAAGAATTCGATTATTAAGCAATATCAAAAATTGTTTAAGATGGATGGGATTAAAATAACTTTCCTGGAGGAAGCTCTTTATTTGATTGTAGATAAGGCCATTGAATTTAAACTGGGGGCACGTGGTTTACGAGCAATATGTGAAACAGTAATAATGGATGTAATGTTTGAAATGCCTTCCGGATTAAATACAGAAATAGTGATTACTGCTGAATTTGCATCTGAAAAGATTGATAAATTGAATGCAATACGGTTACAGGCTGGTTAATCTCTTACATTTGTAAAAAAGGTCGTTTTGCATTTGCATAACGACCTTTTTTTTGAAACAAAGCTTTTTATTCCGGCATTTTATAAACAATAGAATTAATTGTCATTCCGGCACCAACTGAAGTAAGGATGATTATGTCTCCCTTTTCAATTTGATGATCTTCCATTTTATCTTTGAGAATCAGATCAAGAAGAGTCGGGACAGTAGCCGTTGAAGAGTTCCCAAATCTTTGAATTGTCATTGGCATCACATTCTTGTCATATTCGCGTTTTCCATAGAGTCTGAAAACCCGACTGAGAATTGCCTCATCCATTTTTTCGTTGGCCTGATGTATTAAAACCTTTCGAACGTTATCAAGGTGAAGGCCAGCTTTATCGAGACTCTCTTTAACAACCCCAGGAACAGTACTTAGCGCATAAGCATATACTTTTGCCCCAAGCATCCTTAAGTATAGTCGGTCTTTCGGCACATCTGGATTAAGCGAGAATGCCATATTCAGCATACCGTGGTCATTATCTGATCGGAATGCATGAGATAAAATCCCAACAGGTACATCGCTTTCAACAGCTTCCAGGATTACTGCAGCAGCGCCATCCGAAAATATCATCCGATCACGATCGTATGGATCGGCTACCCTTGAAAGAACATCTGCCCCGATAACTAACCCCCGTTTAAATATTCCGCTTTTAATATATGCATCAGCAATAATCATTGCGGTTGTCCACCCGGGACAACCAGAGGTAACATCGTTTGTTAAAACTGAAGGATTCTTAATTCCAATTTTCGTTTTTACACGATTTGCCAACGATGGTGTTAAATCAGGCTGTACAATACCATGAATCATGTCCCCAAAATTGTGGGCAAAAAGAATAAAATCTAAAGTTTCAGGGTCAATACCTGAAGTTTCAATTGCATCACGGGTTGCAAGTGTAGCCAGATCACTTGTTACCTGATCTGTTTCAGCGTATCTGCGTTCTTCGATATTTGTAATTTCAAAAAACTTCCGGATAATCTCTGAATTTGGGGTTTCAAATCTTTTATTAGTTGCCGGATCGAAAAACTCAGCATCCAGAAAAAAATCATTTGCGATTATCCTGCCTGGAACATAGGATCCTGTGCCAATAATAACAGTATAAACTTTTTTATTCATATCATTTTATTATTATTCGTTTGTTCTTATTTATAATTCACCAATCGAAATGTAATTCCGTCATAAACTCCGTATGTACAATTTTTTATCCAGTCGCCAAGGATAATCAGTTTACTGTTTTCTGTTAACTGAAAATCAAGAACGATGTGTCTGTGACCTAAAACAAAAAAATCAAAGTGTTTTTCTTTTAATGTATTACGGGCAAAAATTAGTTGTTGTTCACGTTGTTCACCTAAAAAACCTAATGCAACTATTCCGTGCCCTAATCTGCTGCTTTTCGACCAGTAATGTGCCAGTCTAAAGGATAAATCGGGGTGTATTTTGGCAAAAAACCACTGGGCAAGCTTATTATGGAATAAATTAGTCAATAACTGGTATTTTTTGTCTGTTTTTCCGAGATCATCTCCATGAGCGAGAAAGAATTTTTTACCCCAAAGCTCTGTTTCCCAAGGCTCATGGTGTATTATCATACCGGTCTCATGTGGTAGGTAATCGAAAACCCAGATATCATGATTCCCTGTAAAAAAGTGAACAGGAATTCCGCTGTCGCAAATCTCAGCAATTGCTCCAAGCACACGAACAAATCCTTTTGGTGCGACTTTGCGATATTCGAACCAAAAATCAAAGATGTCACCCAGCAGAAATATCATTAATGCGTCATCTTTGATCTGGTGCAACCACTTCACAAACAGCAATTCTCTTTCGTGATTGTGACTTAGTGCTTCAGCTCCAAGATGAACATCAGAGGCAAAATATATTTTTTTCGTTGGATACAAACCTGATTATATACTAAATGAAAAACGTTTTTTAAATAGCGGCAAAGATAGACCTAAAAAGCAATTATTCAAGATTTTGGATGTTTTGACTGCTAATTTTTAATAAAGGTTAAACTTTTCTTTACTGTGAAGTATTCTTTAATATTTAGAAATCGTTAATTATGACCTACTTAAATATTTTGCTTAAGGTCTGATTCAATGCAGGACCTTTAAGATTTCTTCCAATAATTATTCCATCTTTGTCTAACAGATAATTGAATGGCAACTCTTGAATATTGTAATTGGTGGTCGCCTGGTAACTACCTTTCATATCACCAACGTTTATACAACTTAAATTATCATCAGCAATTGCTTCCATCCAAGCAACTCTGTCATTGTCAACACTAACCATAAATATCTCAAAGCCTCGGTTTTTATAATTATTGTAAATCTCTGCTAACACAGGATTTACTATGCGTGATGCACGATCCTTTGCAGACCAGAAATGCAGCAAGACATATTTGCCATGCAGTGACCATAAACTTTTTTCACGACCATCGGCATCAGGCAGTATTATATTAGGAGAGTTTACAGCGCTCTCTTTTAAAGCGGCATTCATTTTTTTGCTGTTTTCTTCTTTAATTAATTGTAGTGTATTATTATAGAGTGCAATAACGTGCTCATTTTTAGGATATACTGAAAAAAGAGCCGAAGCAGCTGTTTTCATAGATTGTAAATCATTAACAACAAAGTTAGTCTCGTCCCATTTTTGGTACAGTGCATAAACTGAGGCCAGCGAAAAGGGGTTTCTTTTTACAAACGATGTGACATAATTGGTATGATCAGTTGTTGTTTTTATATAAAGGGCGTTCCATTCTTCAATTTTAGTGCTGTAGAGTGCATTATTTTTATGTAAATTGTAGAGTTTCATCAAGGAATCCCTTTTTGATTTTGCTTGAAAAAACCTATTGTCGAGATCCAGCAATAATTCCGATCCTTTCGATCCCGATACTTTGTAGTCGCGTATGAAATTTTGGTATGAGCCTTTGATAATTGCATTTTCTGACGAATCAAGTAACATTCTTACAAAGCTGTTTTTCGAGAGCTTCAACTGATAAAATGCAGGTGATGAAGTATTTCCCTTGAATTTAAATTTTCCTTCTTTATCAAGCTCGACAGAATCAAAAGGTAACAGGTTACTAATTAATAGTTTATTGAAGTAAATTGTTTTTCCTGCTCCACCAACCAATTGTCCTGAAATGGTGAAATTTGTTTTCTTCCCGCAAGCAACAAAAACGAAGAGAACAATTAAAACGTAAAATGCATTTTTCATTGAAGATTGGATATTAGTCTAAAAATAAATTGTTTATTAAATATTTCAATGTCTGTAATTGTTAATTGAACCTCATTTAAAAAGCTCAATTCTAACGAAACAAAAGTATAAATTCCTTGGTAAAACCAATCAAATGATTAAGTTTTGCTTCGTTTTAATTGATTGTTGTGGGAAATAAGGCCTTTCTGCAAGTTTTTTTGACTATTTTTGCAGCCTGATAATATTGATAGCGTGCAAATTCATTACAATTTAGATAACTTTAAGGCAATAAAACCGGTTGTTACCATAGGAACATTTGATGGTGTTCATTTGGGGCATCAGGAAGTTATTACCGAACTTATTCGGATCAGCACTATTTTAGGTGGGGAATCGGTAGTTTTTACATTTGATCCGCATCCGAGAATTGTAATTGCTCCGAATGAAGACTCTCTTAGGTTATTAACAACAACAGATGAAAAAATTGGGTTGATTAAGAAAATTGGTGTTGATCATCTTGTGATCTACCCATTCTCTGAGGAATTTGCTAAATTGTCTTATAGTGAATTTGTTACAAATATTCTTGTCGGAAGTATGAACATATCGGGTCTTGTAGTCGGTTACGATCATCGGTTTGGACAAGGTCGTAAAGGAGATTTCATTTCACTTGAACTACTTTCGGAATCACTTGGTTTTAAGGTAGATCAACTTTCACATTTACTCGTTGATAATATGGTTGTAAGCTCTTCTAAAATAAGAACTGCACTGGCTGTTGGCGATATTTCGAAGGCAAACCATTTTCTTGGGTATCGTTACTCTATTTCAGGTAAGGTTATTCAGGGCAATAAGCTTGGGCGTAAGATTGGATTTCCGACAGCAAATATTGAAATCTTCGATCGTCTTAAACTTGTTCCTGAAAATGGTGTTTACACTGTTATAGTGGAGATCGGGGGAAAGAAATATAATGGGATGTTAAACATAGGTTTTCGCCCTACCGTTAATTATAATCCTGATAATAAAAGCATTGAAGTGCATATATTTGATTTTGAGTCAAATATTTACGATTCAGATATCACTCTGTTTTTCGTAGAAAAGATTCGCAATGAAGAAAAATTTGCTGATATTAATGCGTTACAGGAACAACTCGTAAAAGATCGGATTTATGCTTTAAATGTCCTTTCGATTATGAGTTTTTAATAGTTTGTTTTTTAATCAGTTTATATATAGTTATTTAATTTGAAAATGATGAAGGAGCAGATAGAGAATTATAGAGTAAAAGATATTTCGCTGGCGGCATTTGGGCGAAAGGAAATTGAGATAGCAGAAAAAGAGATGCCAGGCTTGATGTCGCTTCGCGGAAAATATGGAGAACTCAAACCATTAAAAGATTCTCGGATTATGGGTTCATTACACATGACAATTCAAACAGCAGTTTTAATTGAGACTTTGGTTGAGTTGGGTGCAGATGTAAGATGGTGTAGTTGTAATATTTTCTCAACCCAGGATCATGCCGCTGCCGCCATTGCACAAGCAGGTATTCCGGTGTTCGCATGGAAAGGCGAATCCTTGGCAGATTATTGGTGGTGTACCGAGCGAGCCCTTGATTTTGGAAATGGTTGTGGTCCGACCTTGATTGTTGACGATGGAGGTGATGCTACAATGATGATTCATCGGGGATTCGACGCTGAAAATAATGCCGAAATTCTTGATGCCCAAGTAAGTGCAGAAGATGAAATTGAATTGAATAAAATATTAAAGCAGGTGCTATCTCAAGATTCAAATCGTTGGCATAGACAGGCTGCTTCGATAAAAGGCGTATCTGAAGAGACAACAACAGGAGTACATAGGCTTTATCAAATGGTGGAGCAAGGGAAATTGCTATTCCCTGCTTTTAATGTAAACGATTCTGTTACGAAGTCTAAGTTCGATAACCTTTACGGATGTAGGGAGTCTCTGGCTGATGGAATCAAACGAGCTACTGATGTAATGATTGCCGGAAAAGTTATTGTTATTGCAGGCTATGGTGACGTTGGTAAAGGTTGTGCCCGATCAATGCGCGGATATGGTGCACGTGTTATTGTTACTGAAATTGATCCGATTTGCGCCTTGCAAGCAGCAATGGAGGGTTTTGAAGTAAAGATTATGGATGAAGCTGTTGCTGAAGGTAATATATTTGTCACAACAACCGGGAATCTTGATATTATTACCGGTGAACAGATGGCTGCAATGAAAGACCAAGCAATTGTATGTAATATTGGTCACTTTGATAATGAAATTCAGGTTTCCCGTCTTGAAAAGTGGCCTGGAATAACGAAAATTAATATCAAACCACAGGTTGATAAATACATATACCCAGATGGCCATGCGATTTTTCTCCTTGCCGAAGGGCGACTTGTTAATTTGGGTTGTGCTACAGGCCATCCTTCATTTGTTATGAGTAACTCATTTACAAACCAAACTCTGGCACAGATTGAGTTGTGGAATAAGGAATACGAAATAGGGGTTTATCGTTTACCTAAACACCTTGATGAGGAGGTTGCCAGATTGCATCTTGCGCAATTAGGGGTTAAACTTACTGTACTTACTCCAGAACAGGCGATTTATCTTGGTATTTCGGCAAACGGTCCATACAAACCTGATCATTACAGGTATTAATGGTAGTGACCAATAATAAGCGTTAAGAATTGCATTTGAAATGCATATTCTTAACGCATTCTCGAAGAACGGTTATTAAATTGGGGAAGGCTGAAAAAAACCGGATTCAATTTGTAACTGTTAGATATTCAAATCCCATTACAATATTGTAATTCTGAAGATAGTGAGTGGCGGGTCCTTTTATAGGCTGACCGCTACCCATCAAATTAAACTTTGAACCACATTTATTGCAAATACCGAAAAAGCCACTGCTGTAAATCATTCCCGGGGGGGAAGTAAGATTTTTAACTGGTTCAATTTCAACAATACCTGTGAAATCTGTTTCATAAGGACAACATACATCATAGGCATAATACTGACTCAGATCGGGATTAACGCAAACTACCACAATACCTTTTACTCCATAATTTTGGAATAGGATTGAATTACCAGGAATCTTGAGGTGGTTTTGGTTAATTAAGGAAACACGCAGGTTTACTCTTACATAAGGCAGGAAAGTATTTTGATCTTTTGAACAGTTTATTGCCGATAGAATTATTATTGCAGCTATCGTAATTTTTGTGAATATTTTGCTTTTTATCTTAAACATTTTATCTAATTTTATGGTGTGCTAATATAGGTAAAATGAATATCAATTCCATACTGTTTCAATATGCATCAATCGGGGATTATTTATTTCTGATCATGATTGTCGTTGCATCTATCATTCAGACAATTGCGCAAAATAAAAAGAAAAAAGCCATGCAGGAACTGGCTTCAAAAGAAAAATACAATACGAATAATCGGTCAAAAGATGTTATTGAAAATGATCCAGAGATCATGACATCCTATGAAGCCACTGAAGATACTATTTTGAATTCATTGGAGAGAATTTTGGTCCCTGAACAAGAGGTGAGAACCCATATATGGGGTGATGATTATCTTGAGCTCCCAAATGAGAATATAAATCCGAATGAGGAGGACAGGCACTTTGAAAAAACTGAGAACACGATGAATCGTGTTATAGACCAAAAGCCGACCGAAACTATTCCATCATTGAAAGTTGCGGACTTTCCGGATGTCAGAACCAGAACCAGATCCAGAATTAGAGATGGATTCACGTTGCGAAAAGCAGTAGTCTATTCCGAGATTTTGAACAGAAAGTATAATTAAATATGTAATTTGATTTTTTTAGTCTCATATTTGCATTTTTCTTTAAAGTTTATATAAATTTGTATTCAATCAGATCGGGAAGAGTTCCGGCATGCCGGAGTTCTTCTTATTTTTATGTATTATCAGCAAAAATTTTTAACAAATGGGCAAAATTACTTATGTTTCTGCCGAAGGATTACGAAAACTTAAAGCAGACCTTGACCAAATGATCAATGTCGAAAGGCCGGCTATTTCCAAAAATATTGGGGAAGCTATTGAAAAAGGGGATATTTCGGAAAATGCAGAGTATGATGCGGCCAAGGATGCACAGGGGATGCTTGAGGCAAAAATTGCCATGTTGCAAACCCAACTTGCAAGTGCGCGGATCATTGACCAATCGAAAATTGAGACTGATGTTGTTCAGATTATGAACAAGGTTACCATTAGAAACACAAAGGATAACGCTACTATGTCCTATACAATTGTTTCGGAGCATGAAGCGAATCTGAAGCAGGCGAAAATTAGTGTTAATACACCTATTGCCAAGGGACTTATGGGTAAAAAAATAGGTGATACTGTTGAGATCAAGGTGCCTTCAGGTGTAATCCCTTTCGAGATTATTAATATTGAACTTGGATTGTAAATTTATTAAAACGGAGTACTATGGCAAGTATTTTTACCAGGATTGTAAATGGCGAAATACCATGTTATAAGGTGGCCGAAGATGAAAATTATCTTGCTTTTTTAGATATTTTTCCGCTTTCTGTCGGTCATGTTTTGGTTATACCGAAAGTTGAAACAGACTATTTATTTGATCTTGACGACCAAAGTTTCATTGGATTGATGCTTTTTTCGAAACGTGTTGCCATAGCATTAAAAAGGGCTATACCCAGCAAAAAGATTGGTGTTGCAGTATTAGGTCTTGAGGTTGCTCATGCTCATTTGCATCTCGTTCCTTTGAATAGCGAGAGTGATATCAATTTCTCGAAACCAAAACTGAAGCTTACTCCAGTCGAGTTTAATGATATCGCAGCAAAAATATCAGGCGAATTCTTGTAAAAATCTAATCTCGGGATTTTTATTTATCTCAGCTATTTTACTCTATCGGGATTTTTTCGAATAAATTCTTCCCAATTTTTAAAAGAACGATCACTCACAGGGTTTTTCAACTGAAGAAAGTGACAAACCGCTGTTGCCAGGCCATCTGTGGCATCAAGATCATTGGGAGTAATTTCAAGATTAAACATCTGCTTTAGAAAATATGCTACTTGCTCTTTTGTGGCTGAACCATTGCCGGTTATTGCCTGCTTAATCCGTAGCGGCGCATATTCAAAAATCGGAATACCTCTATATAAAGATGCCGCCATTGCTACCCCCTGAGCTCTGCCAAGTTTTAACATTGATTGAACATTTTTACCGAAAAAAGGAGCCTCAAGAGCTGTTTCAT
>CAILKW010000035.1 GCA_903834845.1 uncultured Bacteroidia bacterium
ACAATCACCGCCACGCAGTGGCAGCATACCCCAGCCCAATGGCAACGCCTTGGGAAACATGTAAATAAAATGGCAACGCCACGGAAACATGTAAATAAATCGGCAACGCATTGCGAAAAATAAAATAATAACAACAATTAAAATTTATATCACATGAAATCAGCATTTTACACCAACATCGGCACACGCGGGAACAACGAAGATTTCCTGGCGCATAATGAAAATATCTTTATCGTTTGCGATGGAGTAGGTGGTTTGGCCAAAGGTGAAGTCGCCAGCCGTTTTGTTACCGAAACCCTTATCCGTTCGGTGGCTGAAACTCCCCTTGAACCTCTTGATAAAACAACCATCCAGCAACGGTTGGCTCTCGTTCAGGATAAACTTAACGACCGGCTCGACGAAAACCCCGATGAAAAAGGGATGGGCACCACACTTACTGCCGTTTTTACTTCGCCGGGTGCCATTTACCTCGCACACATCGGCGACAGCCGTATCTATTACATCCGACCATCGTCCGGCCTTTTCTGGCGGACAACCGACCATTCGGTAGTGGCGGAATTGGCCAAAGCGGGAATCATAAAGGAAAGTGAAGCCAAAAAACACCCGATGAGCAACCGTATAACCCGTGCTATTCAGGCCAATACAAAAAATGAAACCTCAAATGCCGATATCACCCAAGTTACTAAAGCCGAAGCGGGCGACCTAATTTTTCTTTGTACCGATGGCGTTCTGGAAGCATTGGAAGATAAGCCATTACTCGAAATCCTCTGCAATGGTGAGGTAACTATCGAATCGAAAATAGAACAAATTGAACAAACCTGCAAAGGCGTTTCGCGAGACAACAACACTGCACTGCTTATCGAACTTGAGGAAACGGATGTTTTTCAGTCTGATGCCAAAGAGGAGATGAGTTGGCAAACGGTAAATATTGTCAGCGAAACAGATACAGAACCTGAAATTATTTTCGGCGAAATGCTACCTGAAAATGAGACTGAAAGCATTAGCGAAAATCAGGAACGTTTGCAGCCTCAGAATATGGTGAGAAACTTGAAAAAAATACTCCGCTGGGCTTTCGGAACTTTATTTCTGCTTCTGCTTATTGCTTACGGATCAACATTTTACAATCAGAAAAAGGAAAAAGGTGAAACTGTAAAAGAAAATACCGAGACACAAAAACCGGATTCAAAAAAGAAAGATGCCGGTAACGCAACAAAAAACTCAGTTATAATTGACAACAAAGACAAAAAAGAGGATTCTAATATAAAACAGGAAATAAAGAAGCCGGAAGATTCAATTAAAAACAATCAACCCAAAATAACAGTTTCTGCTCCTGACACAACAAAACCAACCACCAAAGACACGGCTAAAGTTAAAAAAGTTGTGGAACCCGCTGTTAATAAATCAGATACTATTACTACCTTACTATGAAAAAATCTATTGTTTGTTTTGCAGGGTTGATGATCCTGCTTTTGTCTTCGGTGTTCTCCTCTGCACAATGTGTTAGCGGTGACTGCCAAAATGGACAAGGAGTCTATAAATTTAAATCCGGCGACCGATTTGAGGGGAGCTTCAAAAATGGACTAATGGCCAAAGGTTCACTTTTTTACACCAACGGCGATCGGTATCAGGGCTATTTCGCAAACAACAAACGACAGGGTCAAGGGAAATATATCTATAAGAAAACCGGAAACGTTTTTGAAGGCATTTTCTCTGAAGGCCAAAAAACCAATGGCACCTTTGTTTATGCCGATGGCAGCAGCTACACCGGAAACTTCCAAAACAACAAAAAGAATGGTAAAGGAATCCTTAAAACTAAAGACGGCAAACTTTATGACGGTTATTGGGAAAACGATATGTTCGTTGGCGCTTCTCAAGGAAACAGTGTCAATACTTTCGCTTTGATTGTTGGCGTGGCCGATTATAAATATGCAGGGCCGACCAATGGTGATTTACGGTTTACAGTTAATGATGCCCGTCTGTTTTACGATTTTCTTACAACCAAATCGGGCGGTACTGTTCCTGAGGAAAATGTAAGGCTGCTGCTCAACGAACAGGCTTCGCAGAGTAATATTGTCAGCAATGCCAAGTCACTTTTCACACGTGCCGATGCCAACGACAGAATAATTTTCTTCTTCTCGGGGCACGGCTCACCCGGCTGTTTTATCCCTTACGATGCCGACAAATCAGGTAACAACTTGCTAACACACAATCAGGTAAAGGAACTCTTCCGTATGTCGAAAGCCGCTGTAAAATTAGTTTTTGCCGATGCCTGTTTTTCAGGAAGTATCAAAAAATTTATACCTGAAATCGAAAAGAAGGCTTTTCCTGACGAATCGGCTGCAAAAGCTCCTCCTTCGTCAGTAAAGGAAGTAGCAATTATGATGTCGAGCGATAAAGACCAGATTAGTTTCGAGTATCCCGGTCTTAATCAGGGAGTTTTCAGTTATTACCTTATTGGAGGTCTGCGCGGTGCTGCCGATAAAAACAACGATAACACTATCAGCATGGCCGAACTTTATTACTACGTTCGCGACAATACTTACTCGTATGTAAAGACAAAAATTAACAAACGCCAAACTCCAATATTATTTGGTAATTTCGACCGCGAAATGATTATTGCATCCTATTAAAAAAAACCCATAAAATATTTTCCAAAATACTATGACACACGAGGAATTTCAAAAACGTTACCGGTACAACCCCGACAGCGACCGCTTGGGCGAAGGGGGATTTGGCGAAGTGTTCAAAGCTTACGATACCTACCGCGACAGGTGGGTGGCCATCAAAATGTCGAAAGTAAAACCCGAACTTGAATCGGTGAGGCTGAAAAAGGAGGTAGAGCTGGTGAACAGTCTTCCGGCACACCCCAATATTGCCTTCTACGAAGATTGCCACTCGTTTAAGACTTTTGCCGGTGAATACGATTTCGGAATCCTGCAGTTCTACGAATCGGGAAACCTGATGCAATTGGTGAAAAATGTTGCGCTTACCAAGTTGCAGAAAGAGGGAATACTCCGGCAATTGCTCGATGGACTCGGATTCCTGCACAGTCAAGGAATAATCCACCGCGACCTGAAACCGCAAAACATTCTGATTGTGAACCGAGACGGCGAGTATATCCCCAAAATTACCGACTTTGGCATCAGCAAGAAACTCGACATCAACAAAAGTTCCGTTTTCAGCAATTCGCTTGCCGGGGCCGGAACGCTGAGCTATTCCTCGCCTGAGCAGTTGGGAACCAAATCAATCAGCAAAAATACCGACCTGTGGAGCTTTGGCATCATAACTTTTTGGATGCTGACCGGCGAGCACCCTTTTACGACAGGGCAGCACACCAATACAAGCGAAGCTGGACGTGCCGAGCTTTTCCGCCAGATCAGCAGCGGACAATTGCCGCCATCGTTCGGGAGGGTAGCACCTCCGTGGCGCACGGTTATCGAGCGGTGCCTGATTACCGACCCTGCAAACCGGGCGCGTAATGTACAGGAATGTTTGGATATTGTTGAAGGCAAAGCAGTTCCAAAACCTCCACCACCGCCACCGCCCCAACCTGAACCGGATAATAGCAAAACCATTATTAAACCTCCGGCACCCGAAGTTGACAGCAAAACTGCAGTTTATCCGCTAAACTCTCCGGAACCGCTGCAATCTTCTATGAATATCATTAGTAACCGCAGCTTAGTGATGATAGGGGTTTTATTGGTTGTTGGAATTGTGACAGCAATATTATGGTTAAAAAATAGCAATTATACTGAAACAGTTAAGAGTGTCAGTTTTAAAATGATATCAATAAGTGGGGGCACTTTCGCTATGGGCAGTAACGATGACCAACCTGACGAAAAACCCGTTCATGAAGTAACTATAAACGATTTTTATATTGGACAAACTGAGGTTACACAAGCCCTATGGGTAGCTGTTATGGGCACCAACCCTAGCAATTTTAAAGGGGATAACCTCCCAGTAGAAACGGTAAGTTGGGATGATATACAGGTTTTTATCAGTAAGCTTAATGAAAAAACCGGCAAAACCTACCGTTTGCCGACAGAGGCAGAATGGGAATATGCCGCAGGTGGTGGAGTTGGCCCAGAATGGGCAGGCACCAATACTGAAAGCAACATTGACAATTATGTATGGTACGATGCAATTAGTAATAATACTTCGCATACGGTTGGCACCAAACTGCCAAACCAGTTTGATCTTTACGATATGAGTGGCAATGTTTTTGAGTGGTGCAGCGATTGGTACGGATCTGATTATTATGCTAATTCACCACAAACAAATCCAAAAGGTGCTTCTTCCGGCTCGTCCCGCGTTCTGCGTGGTGGCAGTTGGCTCGGCAACGCTTCGTCCTGCCGCGTTTCTAGTCGCAGCATCAACGCCCCCGGCAGCCGCGGCAGCTACTGCGGTTTTCGGTTGGTTTGTTCCTTTTAGTTTATAGTGGATTTCCATTCCTTTTTTGAGTTTAGGGTGTGTAATAGATCAACTTAAAAATGAAATTTTATATATAACAGATATACTGCATAATAGCTGATATTTACAAATTGGTTTATTACACACCCCGAGAAAGAAAAAAAGGAAATTAAAAGAGAAAAATTTATATAAGTGAAGTGAGTAGTGAGACGTGCGATAGCCGTCTCACAGCGAAGGTAACGAATATAAATTTTTGGGTTATCAAGGTATAATACCGGCTTGCCGGGCGAATTTTTTTGGGAAATATGGGGATTCTATTTTGCTGGCAAACCTTCGGGCAACTTTTGCGATTTTGTGGCGCAAACGCAATGGTTAGCACCGTTTTCTTTAGGACGATCTTCCCCATGGAATTGTAATTGCGAACCCTGCCACTCTATATCAAATGGTTAGCAAGTTCAATATGTTTGGTGGCGTGTCCCGAGAGGAACGATTCGGGAGGCAATCCCATAATTTGAAGCACGGTCATAAACATTGTTTTTGGCACAGTGCTTCTTAGAATGGGATTGCTTTGGAATGCAGATGATTGTCTTTCAAATTCGGTTTAGTGTCGCATTCCGCGCAATGACAGGTACTAAAGTTTAATTTTGATGAAAATCAATATTATTCATGCAAATCAAAATCCATGCACAATCCCCGCCACGAATTGGCAGCATACTCTGGCCCAACGGCAACGCCTTGGGAAAAATAAATGTGTCGCGATTGAAACGTTGCAAAAATATGGATATGTGTTTGAATTTTAATAAAAATGTGTTTGGATTATATTGGAAATCATCATTATATTCAAATTTAATAACACGTTTTTTACTGTTCTTTGCTGTAATTCAGAATTTAAACCAATAATGCCACAAAGTCACGAAGGCTCGAAGTTTCACCAGGTGTAAAACAACCGGAAAAACTAAACTAAACAACAGATTATTAATTAGTTCGATTCAACCAGCATATCTTTTGTGTCAAACGCTTTTATTGCTTCAAGAAGGGTAGCATCTATTTTACTAATCACTGAATAAAATCCTACTTCCCCGATTATATTCCTTGCTATATATGCCATAAGTTGTGCTTCGATGATTTTACCGGATACAGCCAATCCTTTCGGGTCTGTTGCAATTCCTTTTTTGGCAGCATAAGCTGTGAACGAAGATAGAATATTTCTTTGCAACAAGTAGTCTTCAAATTCCTTACCGGTTTTCAGTTTTCCCAGTTCATCCCTATTTTGGTCTGAATAATCGAAAGCATATTGATATGCAAGACCCTTCTGTGTCAGTTTCATATAATATGGTGATAATCCTGAAGTATCGGCAGGTACGAAAATATCGGGCATTATTCCTCCACCTCCAAAAACAACTCTTCTATTACGTGTATAGTATTTCAGAGTATCGCTGTAATGAATACTGTCTTTCTTTTCGAATTCGCCATGAGCATAACGTCTGCCAAGATCACCATAGTAATCCTCCAACCCGTTTTTATACGACTTTTGAATACATCGTCCGGAGGGAGTGTAATACCTTGATATTGTCAGGCGTAGTGCTGAACCATCGTTGAATGGGATTTGCTCCTGAACAAGACCTTTCCCAAAAGTACGTCTGCCGATAATTGTTCCTCTGTCGTTATCCTGAATGGCACCTGCGAAAATCTCACTTGCGGATGCAGAATATTCATCAACGAGTACTATAACTTTCTTACCAAGATACTTACCCTTTTTTTCGGCATTAAAGCTTCTCCGTGGCTGAGTACGACCCTCAGTATAAACTACCAATTCTCCTTTATCAAGAAATTCGTTCACCATTTTGATTACCGCACCAAGATAACCACCCGGATTTCCGCGCAAATCAATAATCAGTTGAACAGCTCCGGCCTTATCGAGCTTAAAAACTCCGTTCATAAACTCGGCATAGGTCCTTTCGGCAAAACGACCAACTTTTATATATCCTATTTTATTATCAATCATATAGCTGACATCAACACTTGTAAGCGGTATCTCACCTCTTGTAATTTCAAATGGTATAAGCTCTGCAAATCCTTTTCGCGCAATACTGACATTCACTTTACTTCCTTTAGGGCCACGGAGTTTTTTAAGCACTTTATCATTTGTTACTTTCACCCCTGCCATTATTGAGTCATTCACCTTTACTATACGATCACCGGCTCTTATTCCAAGTTTCTGAGATGGGCCTCCCGAAATAACATCAATCACCATTATTGTATCGTTCTGAATCGAAAACTGTACTCCGATTCCGCTAAAGTTTCCCGACATCTCTTCGCCAACTTCAACCATATCCTTTGCTGGAATATAAACAGTGTGGGGGTCAAGCTGTTTAAGTATTTCGGGTATTGCTGACTCAACAATTTTTTTTGTATCAACCGTGTCAACGTAATTACCATCAATAAGGCTCATTATCATACCTACTTTATTGGCACCATTGGCTGTCATAGTCTTGGTACTCAATTGCATTTTGCTCTGAAGTATAACCCCAAGATAAATACCTGCAATTATGGAAAGTGCCAGAAAAACCGGCATCCAAATTACTATTCTACGAGTTCTGTTCTCCATCTTATATATTAATTTCATTTAAAACCATCAATTACAACTCAACTTTTACAACCTCAATTCCTGCCCTTTCGAGTAATTCTATTCCATCGTTTATTCGGTAGGGCTCCGAAAAAACAACCCTTCTTATACCTGACTGAATTATCAATTTTGAACATTCGAGACAAGGTGACGATGTGACATATAAAGTAGCACCATCGCTGCTGTTGAACGATTTGGCGACCTTAGTTATAGCATTTGCCTCTGCATGAAGCACATAAGGCTTAGTGTTATTTTCCTCATCTTCACAAATATTTTCAAATCCGGAAGGTGTGCCATTATAACCATCAGAAATGATCATTTTATCCTTTACGATAAGTGCTCCAACTTGGCGCCTCACGCAATATGAATTTTCAGACCAGATTAATGCCATTCTAAGGTAACGCTCATCTAACTTCAATTGTTTTTCAATATTTGTGTCACCCATATTAACAAGATTATTTAGCCGCCAAAATTAACAGAAAATGTAACTTAATTAACCACTTGCTTTTGTTAACAATACGTAAAATCAAATGATCAGTTAAACCAATAAGAGAGTTTTAATACAAGAGCCCTATTTTTCACATTCATACTTCCGGGGAAATAGTTATCGGAATAGACAAGAAAGAAATCGGAGACCGGTTTGTAACGCCATTGAAAACGAGCATTAATATTCAAATTGTCCGACTGTTCGTTGTATTGAACATAGGTTGTAAAAAACAATTTATCGGTAAATGTTACGTCAAGTTTGGGCCCAACCAGCCAAAATCCGGTACGTTGCCAGGGTGCCGGTAACGAGAGATTATTATAACTGTATATCAGCGAGATATAACCATAAGGCTGAAATCTGTAATTAAGAGTCCCTGACATAAACCACCTTTTGCCATTGAAATAACCCCCGAAACCTGCGTGAAGATCGTATTTAAACATCTTCCTGTTGTCCGAATTAAAAAGTAAAGAAATATCAGACCATTTATAATCGCTTCCTGTATGAAGTAGCTTTGTTCCTTTATTGATTGGGTCGAAATCCTGACGAAGAAGAACATACCACAAAGCACTTTTCAACTCAAGGTGTGCGCGGCTCTTGAATTGCAAAATATAATTCAGACCAATTTTCCTGTCCGTAAGCTGACGATTGTCGGGTTTGTATGTATTATCAATTTCAGTTAAGAATCCATGGTATTCCAATAATCCGTTTTTTGGGTAAAACTTCACCGTAACTCTTGGACTCAACCGAAGGAAATCGCGGCGCGGCACATAACCAGTCTCTGCATTAAAATCTTTACCTACATAGAGTTGAGTAAATTCGAGCAGATACGATTTGCGTGAATACGCCACATTGAATCCTTGAGAATATTCCTCTGAAGCAATCGCTTTAGGGGTAAAAGACTTTTGGGTAAAAAGCTTTCCTGTCCAGAAATTATTCCGGCTTGCTATATTGTATTCCAATCCGGCTACACGATTGTAGTTGTTGCCCGTCCAGTCTGATGGAATGTTTAACTGCTGTTTGTTGACAAAAATGGCGGCAATATTCGACCGTGAAAAGATTTTCTTTTGAACAGAAGCAACAAAAAAGTTACGTGAAAGGAAATCGCCTTCACTTCCTGTCTGCATATCCATTATTCCAATGCGCAGGTCTTGTCCTATCTTTCCACTTAATCTGACTCCTGCATTTACAGGAGCATCGAGACCTATCCTGCGCGAGAAGAACGGACGAATGTTAGTGGCTCCAAAATTGCTGAACAGGTCGCTGTTTTCGAGAAAAAACTGTCTTTTCTCTGGAAAATACAGTTCGAATCGCTCGAGATTAGTTACCTGATCATCTACTTCTGCCTGAGAAAAATCGGGATTATAAGTCAAATCAAGATTAAGTGAAGATGATAAACCAAGCTTTGCATCGAAACCGAAATCTTTATGAAACAGCGTTTTATCATTTTTCTCAAAATTTCGGGTCGCACTTCCAAAGATATATGGAATTAGAGAAAGTTTAAGTCCGGTTTTAGGCGGAGGTGTTCCCCATTTTAACTGACCGGCGTAAGCAAGAGATGCGGTAGGGAATTGCCTCGGGACAGGTGCCCATGCAGATTTCTCATTCAATTTCAGATCCTGCCGCGAAAACTGAATATTCCAATGGTCAACTTCGGGGTTGTATCGAACTGATTTAAAAGGAATTCTCATTTCTGAGACCCATTTATCGGGATAGTTTTTTGTTTTGGATTCCCATTTACAATCCCAAATCAAATTTGACCCCTGGCCACCGCTCATAGTGCCGTCCCATATTGCGCCCGCTGCATTTACACCAAACGAATAACCTGTAGTCTGATCGTTGTAAGGATCAATGAAAAAAAGAAAATTGTCATTGTTGTAGAAAGTAAAGTCACGGCGCAACGATTCGACAGGGCGTTTACCGGGAAGTGTATCATGGAAAATTACTGCGAGATAGAAAGCTTTATCATCGTAGGCCATCATCACCTCCGACTTGGCGACACTGTGACCTGTATCGTAAGGGAGTACCATGAAGAAATCTTTGGCTTTTTCGGCAGACAGCCAATCAGCTTCGTCTATAATTCCATCCAATTTTATACCAATGGTAGTTTTTTTTGCATGGATGATATAATTCTGATTTACAGTGCCTCCAGATGGTAAACTGTCTTTTTTATGTAGGTTGGATAGCTCTTTGTTTTTGATACCGGAAAGGTCTGCTCCCTTTGTGCCGATTTGAATAAACAGTAGGAGGATGATTGCGCAAGCCGAAAACTTATTGAGCATGATTACTTTATTAAAAAAGGCCGAAGATATGAAATTTTAAAGTTGTTTAATATAGCAATTGCAATTAACTCATTTTGTTAATCTGCATGATATTTAATATTGAAATAGAAATAGATATTTTACTGAATGTCAAAATGTTGAAGAGTAAAAAACTAAGAATTAATTTCTCGCAAAGACGCAAAGTAACGCAAAGCTTTGCTATTATTATTCGCGGTCTTAGCGAGAAATTTTTATTTTTTCAATCAAAGTTTGCTTTGGCCTTCATTTTTTATCGGGTTAATCATTTCCATTAATTTCAGACCAAGTATTCCATCAATAGCACTGCCGTTTCCATTGTTGCCGCTGATTAACACATCAGGAATCAATTTGATATTTCCTTTAGCTAATTCTTCAGTAATTTTATAGCGGGTAAAGTTTTCGCCACCTAATGCTTTAACAGCTAATTCATAAGCTTCAGCAGTTGATTTACCGATAGCCAGAATTTTACCTGCTTCGGCATTTCCGGTTAATGAAATTTGTTCTGCTTGTGCTGAAGCTTTCAGTCTTATTGCCTCAGAATCGGCCTGCGCTCTTGCTCTTGTAGATTCGGCTTCGGCATGTGCCCGCATTTTTGTTGCCTCGGCTTCAGCTCCAACATTAAGTTTCACACTTGTAGCATCTCCCTCGGCTTTTTTAACGGTTGCATTGGCAGTACGTTCCGATATTTCAACACTTTGCTGCGCTTTCACGATGTCCTTCTGCATATCGGCAATTGCAGTTTCTTTCTCCATTCCCTGACGTGTTTCCTGAGCCTTCTTTTGAGTGTCGTAAGTGATTTTCTGCTCTTCCGCAATTTTTCTGTCTGTGAGGGTTTTCATCAGTGTATCAGGAGGTACAATATCTCCAATCAAAGTATCCACAGCATTCACATTATATTCATCCAACACTTTTTTAATGTGTGATTTTGCCGACTCCTGCCGCTCTTTTCGTGTACTTAAAAATGCTATTACATCGCTATCCTGGGCCGAATTTCTGAAATAATTCCCAATAGTAGGTTCTAAAACCTGAGAAACAAGGTTTACCATATTTCCAAAACGGGCTATTACCTTGGGGGCTTCGGTTGAAGGTACATGAATAATTTGAGCCACATCGAGATTGAAAGGAAAACCATCTTTTGAACGAACCGTAATTGTCGAAAGATTCTTATCCAGATTATGGGCTTCGTTTCTGGAATTTGCCCAATTGAGTACCAAATTTGTTGTGGGTACTAACTCCACCTTCATAATGTACTTGTTAATAGGGTATTTCCCCGGGCCGAGCGGTTCAAGCCAAACTCCTTTAAATCCTTTTTCGACAATATTGCCATGTTTGAAGTCATTTCCGGTTAAGTCTTTTCCATCCTGGCCAATATATGAGATTACAACACCTACATAACCTATTGAAATTTCAGTCATTGGGATTTCTTCCATCTGAACCGCCCAGGGGTTTAGGTTATAAGAACCAGCGAGGACAACTTGTGGTTGCAATCCTCTGTTTCCTCCTTTTTTTATGAAAGTATCGAAATTCTGAAAATTGTTATGGTCGTCAACAATTTTTCCGGCAATTTGTCCTGCCTCTATTGGCAATCCATCTAAAGTAGTAACAATACCCACCATACTTTCCTGAATACGAATCATATCGGTAACTGAGATTTGAAAAAGCAGAGTATTGATACGATAAGATCCGGCAGTAAGGTACGAAATTTGTCTGCCGCGCTGACCTCCGTTATTTAGGAATTTTTCAGCATCCTGATAACTGTCGGAATCAACCTGATGTGCAAGTATATTTCCGGTAGGAATTCCGGCACCATCTTTTGATAAAACCAGACCGATTTTTCCTTCAGGAATAACTGTAAAGGATGCCATGAAAATGTCGAACTGCCAAACCCATTTCCCAAAATAGAGTCCCGGCGCAAGAGCTTTTGCCTGAAATCCTGCTTCTCCTTTTGTTGCAATAATTCTACCATCGGGCAACTCTTTATTAGTGCCGAAAAGGACAAATTTCTTCGTAACGAGACCGATTTTGTCCTCAGGAACCATTACCATTCCAAATAAAAACCTGAAAATGAACTTGTATAAAGCAATACAAAGTACAATTAATACTACCCACCAATAACTTAATAAATAATTTTCCATTTTATTTTTGAATATGTATAAATAATCATGTAAAGTTGCATCTGTTTTTCAATTACCACATTGAATCTGTCGTAATCTTCGGCTGTTATATCATTTCCTGAGTCGCAAAAATAAATTAATTCCCAGGGGTTCTTTGTCGACATCTATATTCGATGGGTGAATACCGGCTTGAAGGGCAAAACTCTTCAATTCATCAATTGAACGATGGACAAGAAACCAGTCGCCAAGAATTTCCATAATTTTCCGAGAAGGATTTGCAGTGCCAAAGTTTCCGATAATCATTTCACCTCCTGGATTTAAATATTCGTAATATTTTTTGAGCAGGT
>CAILKW010000036.1 GCA_903834845.1 uncultured Bacteroidia bacterium
GAAATGGTTCTCGCACTCTGATTTATCGTATAAATATCAATTCCGGCAATATACGCCGGACTTGCACTGCTAAGATTGTAAATCGTATTGTTGTTATAGGTTTCGGTAAAAGGAGTTGTAAAGCTCGTAACGAAATTGTTGATTCCGATTATACTTGGTAAACCTGAAGCGGTTGTTTTGGTAATTCGGTTGTCGTGAATGGAATTGTTGTTGTGAATCACGTTTTTAGGTGTAGAAAAGATACAAGTTATATTGCCGCTTGTTCCGGTTCCTGCAATAGAATTGTTAAAGATTGAATTGTAACTGGCAGATTGTGTCGTGCCGGTTTCGGTCCTTATGCCATAAAAACTACCGCCAATTGTTCCTGATAAAGTATTGTCTTTTATTGTGTTGTTGTCAACGGTAACAGTCGTTGGTGTGCCAGCCGATTTAAAAATACTGTAAAAAACCCCCTCACCGGTTGCTGAAGCGCCATAAGTATTACCCGAAATGGTATTTCCCGTAACATTTACTGTACATCCGGTGGTTGCAGCATTTTCCCATATTCCATAGAAATTGCCGCTTGTTGCATTCGGAAAATCACAATTTTGAATGATATTGTTTGTAATATCAACAGTAGTGATAACTGGTGCAATACTGTAAATGCCCCATAAATTGCTGGTTGTTGCGCTCGACGAAACCGAAACCGTGTTTGTGCTAAGTATGAGATTTCCTATGCAATTGGCATCAACCTGAATACCATAAGCATTAGCGGTAGTTCCGGTGCTGAGTGTAATCGTATTTTTCTCTATTTTGGGAGCATTTTGTCCATTGATGTAAATACCTGATGTAGTGGCAGCTGCGCCACCATAGTTTGAAATGGTGTTTCCGCTTGTAGTTCCTATTTCCAAACCCGTATCGTAATAAGTAGGAGTAGTTGAACCTAAGACATATATAGGATTGTAACAGTTTGAAATAGTACAATTGTTAATTTTGATGTTTTTGTTGATACCATTTGTGGCATCGGTAATAGTTAATGCAGTGGTAGAGGCAGTTGTGTGATTGGCAACGTAAATTCCTTTGGTTGCGGTGTTGGTTTTGTTCAATGTTACTGCACAATTCTTAATCGCACAGTTTTGTGCTCCATCGGTTGCGCTTGCTTTCAAAATAGCATAACCCCATTCCATTTGCGTTGTGGATGTGATATTTCCACTGTTTTCTTTCAGGTCAATGCCATCGAAAGTGATGTAATCGCCACCTGCAAAAGCAATTATTAAATCAGTTGTGCCGGTACCGTTCAAAGCGGCAGTGACAACAGGATTGGCTCCGCCTCCACTTTTCTGAAAAACAATAGTATTGGCTGCCGAACTTGTCAGCGAAGTAATGATTCCTGCCGTTGGCGTGGTGAAAGTTTCGGTGTAACCGGCAGCTACATTGAACGTTACGCCACCTGTGCCTACACCTTGCAGGTTAATTGCAGCAATTGCATTTTCTATTGAGGCAAAATCACCCGGAATTGTCTTTATTCCAACAGGTTGGACAACCTGTGTAAAGGTTCCTTCGTCTGCGCCAATATCCGGAGTTGTAGCATTTCTTGTATCGCCGTCATAATCAGTTGTTATTCCGGTTATGGGCGTTCCCGTGCTTTCTAAAGTTGTAACAACCGAAGTATTGATATGCAAATACGTTGCATCAGAGCCTGTTGTACTTGCCCAAGTCGGATTTTCGGTTATCGAAGCCGTTTCGCGCGTAGAAACTGCCGTTTTGAACGTTGCCAATGTTTGGTATGAATTTGTGCCGTTGTACATGATTAGGTTGTTTGCACCCGGAGTTCCCGCATAAAATAAATTGTTGTTCGATGTAGTGGCGTAATTGTTATAATTCAAATCGTTGCGTTGCAAGGCGAGTGATTTGCCTGTGCCGTTGGGAGTAGAATTATTCACAAAAATATTGTTTCGCATATCGCATGTTCCCATAAGGGTTGAGATACTTCCATGCCAAATGGCAGCTGTCCCAAAATTTGTTCCGGTACTTGTAGCATTCAAATATACAGTATTGTAGTATGTCTTTATTGCAGAGCCTCCATTCACAAATAAACCTACTACGGAAGGGGTTGGCGCAGTTTGTGTCCCGGCTGGGGTTCGCAAATCGCCGATCAGGTTATTGTAAACCGTGGCAGTAGTGGCATAAAATAAATAAAGTCCATACGCTTTTCCGGTTGCGGTAGTTGAACTTAAATCGTATATTTTGTTGGCAAAAGTATTTAAGGTGCTTCTATATTGGTACATACCATAAACAGTGCCACCGACAGAAGTAAGCGTATTAATTGTATTATTCGAAACTGTGGTTGAACCTGTACCATTGTTAGTATATATTCCATAAACATCTTTTGCTCCCGCATGGCTCAATCCGTAAATTGTATTTTTGTCATAAGTTTCGGAAGTGGCAGCAACATTGTTATAAATGCCATAAACAGTTCCGGTACCGGTAGTTTTCGTGATTTGGTTGTTGTAAATATTGTTATTATTGGTGATGACCGTTGCGACAGC
>CAILKW010000037.1 GCA_903834845.1 uncultured Bacteroidia bacterium
ACCCACGCTTTTGAAGTTCTGAGAAAAAGGAATTCCGTGCATCAGGATCAGCATAAAACCCGACTAATGACATACCAATCAGTTCATCACGGGTGTATTGTCCTTTCGAGATAATCGTGATAGAAGGGCTGACATCAAGGATAATACCTTCATTGGTTGCCTCGTAGTAAACATCGCGGAAGTTTTCGAAAATAGTGCGGTATTTTTCTTCGCTCAACCTTATTTTTTCCTCTGCAATTTTGCGATCTGAAATATCATCAATGCTGGATAAGATATACGGCTTATTGCCAATATGAATTACCTGAGCAGAAAACAGACCCGTAATAGTCTCTCCGTTTTTTGTTCTGAAAAGGAATTCCTTTGAGGATACTTCCCTGCCTTCTGTAAGGGCGGATACTACCTGGTTGCGGTCTTCAATGTTTGCCCATAATCTCAGACCGATAGTTGAATCGGCAACAGCCTCTTCCCTGGTGTAACCTGATATTGTTGTAAAAGCTTTGTTTACTTCTATGATTTTACCCTCAACAGCATCAGTAACAATGATTACAAACGGCGAAGTGTCGAAAATCCGGGAAAATTTTTCTTCGCTTTCGCGCAAAGCCTCCTCTGTCTTTTTACGCTCGGTTATATTCTCCTGCATTAAAACAATTTTATCCGGCCTTCCATTTTCGCCAGTTAAAGGGAATCCGGTCGCTTTTACCGTAACCAGACTATCAGGAAACGATGGATCTACATAATGGGGATTGAAATGAGAATCAGGAAATGTAACAACTTCACCGTGTTTAATACGATCGAACAACTCGCCAAATCCAAGTTTAAGTAATTGAGGATCTTTAAATAACGAATATCCTTCGGGGACACCGGTGCCAAAAAGATTATAGTGAGCTGAATTAGTCTGAATCGTATAGCCCTCCATATCCAAAATTTGAATTGACATAGGATTGTTTGCTATAATATCCTGTAAACTTTTTTCTGCCAGCCTGCGTTCGGTGATGTCAACTGCTGTTATATGGCATTTTTCTCCATTTCCGGTTACGATGCCGGTAAGGTGGAGCCAGATAGGTGAAGCACCTTTTATTGTCAGAGTTACTTCACAAAATTCTTTTGTTTTACTGCTGAATATTTTGTCAAAAAAAAGATTGAAGATGGGTTTTGTATCATCCGAAATAAAGAGGGAAAACCTGTTGGCAATTAAGTAAGAGCGTTCTTTGCCCAGCATAAGTGCTGCACAAAGGTTTAAATTAATTATGTCGCCTTCCTTTGAGAGTGTAAAATAACTTGTTGGTGCAAAATCGTATAAATCAATAGCATCCTGTGCCGCAGATTTTGCAACCATGAGTTCGTCATTCTGCATTTCAAGTTCAATCTGGTTAACCTCTAATTCGTGGATGAGTTTCAACAGGTCGGTTTCTGTTGCCGTTTCCGTTTTCGTTACCTGTTCCATTGCCGTTTTCGTTACCTGTTCCATTGCCGTTTTCGGTGTAGAGACAAGGCATGCCTTGTCTCTACGGTCGGACAACAATTTTTCAGCCTTTTGGCGAAGAATGTCAGATTCTGATTTGTTTTGTTTTTTCATTATATTCAAATTGTACGCTGATGACACTGATTTTTATGTTATTCACTTACGGCTATTAGCTTCGCTGATCTTCGATTCTTATTTTACCGATTCATGACTTCTTTATAATTCATTTTATCTTATTGATATTTAATGAAATCTGTCTTCCAAACCTGGAGGGTTTGCATGTTTATAGAAACAGATTGGTGACATGAAACGTACGACTCCGGCGGAGTCGAATCCTTTAACCTTGATTTCATTTTCTATAAACATACGACCTCTCTGAGGTCTCCACAATCATCCTATGTCATCTGCGTTCGTTATGTCAGGTATCGTAAAAGCAAATGTACTACCCTTTCCTACTTCACTTTCAACCCATATATTTCCTCCATGTTTTTCAACAAACTCCTTACAAAGCATCAAACCTAAGCCTGTGCTTGCTTCCCCCTCGGTTCCTGCCCTGCCTGTTTTACCATCAAGCTTGAATAAATTTTCCACTATTTCTGAATTCATTCCGATTCCGGTATCCTTGATAGAAATCTGAACAGATTGGTCGGTATCTGCTTTGGCTGCAAGGGTTATCTTACCACCTTTGGGAGTAAATTTCACAGCATTTGAAACGAGGTTTCTAACAATCGTTTTCATCATATTAGCATCAGCCTGAACCCTTAAATCGGATGGTATATCATAAGAAATTGCAATTCCTTTGCTTTTGGCCGATTCACTAAGCATTTCCATACTTTCAGTTATGATAGGCAGTAAGTTCAATTCTTCGGGGTCGAAAGGGATTAAACCTTGTTGTATGCGTGCCCAATGAAGCAGATTTTCGATCAAACGGTAAAGATTGGAAGCAGAATTTCTCATGCTTACTGCAATCCCTTGTATTTCGATCCTTGACAGGGTTGGCAATTCTTCGGCCATGAGATGTGTCAGTCCCAAAAAACCATTGAACGGGCTACGCAGGTCGTGGGCAACAATGGAGAAAAATTTGTCCTTTTCGACATTAAGTTTTTGAAGTTCAATATTTTTTAGATGTAGTTCTGCTTCCGCTGACTTACGGTCATTGATATCGGTAAACATACCAAAAGATCCTGCAAACTTTCCCTCAGAATCAATAACTGCTTTATCAGAAACAAGTACCCAATGTTTTTGGCCATCTTTTCGCAAAAAACATCTCTCGTAAACTGCATCCTGCCCTTGTATCCTGTTCTTCAACTGTATAGCGTGGTCGCTTAATTGATCATCTGATATAAAAGATTCATATTTACGTCCTAGCATTTCTACAACTTTATAACCAAGCATGTCGGCCATTTGCTGATTGACAAATGTGATTTTGAAATCCCTGTCAAACGATAAAATACCTTCAATTGCCGTTTCAACAATCCGTTTATATTTTGCATCGCTTTCTTTAACAGCCTGTTCTGTAAGTTTTTGCTCGGTGACATCATGACTAAAAATGGCAATCCTATGACCATTGTCTGTCTTGATTAAAAAACTGTGTTGCCTTCTGTCTCTCAATTGGCCTGAAGGTGAAACTGCCTGGAATTCGAAAGGCTCCGCAAATTGAAGTGCATTTCCGGTTGACAAAATGTCGGTTATTATTGTTTTAAGTGTATCTTTTGGGAATTGTTTCTTGTTTTCAGCTGTCATTTGATTGAATTGAACCTCCCATGCAGGCTGCCCCAATGCATCGGTTTTTGATATGCCGGTGATTCGTTCCTGTGCACGATTCCACTCTATAATAGTGCCTTGTTCGTTAATCAGCATTACACCCTCGCCGGTTTGCTCAATTATGTCGCGATACTTTGTTTCACTTTCGCTCAAGGCAGCTTCGGCAAGTTTGCGTTCTGTAATATCAAGACAATAACCTATATAACCCATAAAATCACCGTTGCTGTTGTAACGGGGGCAACCATCATCCTGTAACCACCGGTATTCTCCATCTCGCCTTCGAAGCCGGTATTCCATACTGAAATTTTCCTGCTTATCGAAAGCCGTTATATATGTTTGAAGACAATGGTCAAAATCATCAGGATGAACTCCCTCTGCCCAGCCGTTGCCAATTTCTTGTTCGAGTGAACGACCGGTGAAATTAACCCACACTTTGTTGAAATAGTTGCATAGTTTATCTTTATCGGAAGTCCATATCAGGGCTTGTCCCGAATCGGCAAGCGTTCGATAATTGTATTCACTTTCGATTAATGATTTTTCTGCATTTTTCTGCTTTGTTATATCACTGATTATCAAAAACAATTTAGGCTGATTTACCTCCTTACTGTTTTCATCTGTCTGGTCTGTTTTCAAACTTCCTGTTATTCTGACATAAAAGGTTTTTCCACCCTTTTTGATCATTTTCAATTCCATGTTCTTGTCGGCAGGTTTTTTGAAAAAGGCATGATACCGACTCAAAAAAATTGACCGGTCATCATTAACCAAATAATCAGCAAAACTTGAATTAACTACTTGCGCCAAATCTATATTTATCATTTCTGTAAATGTTTGATTTGCCTGTAAGATTATGCTGTTTTGATTCAATGTTACATAACCGGCCGGAGCCTGATTATAAAGTTGAGCATAACGATTGCGAGCGTCCTCATTCTGTTTTTGGGTATTTCGCAGCTCTTCATTTTGAAGCTCAAGTTCAATTTGATACACCTTTAAATCATGAACGACTCTGTTGAAATCGCCTAATGGAACATCAGTTTTCAGATTTCGGTTTTCGTTTAATATC
>CAILKW010000038.1 GCA_903834845.1 uncultured Bacteroidia bacterium
ATCAATTTTACTTTCTCAGGACAATTGACAGACAATTGGTACATAAATCTGGGCAGAGTGGAATCTTTGGCTAAAATCAGGCTTAATGGCAAAGATATCAGTACTTTGTGGTGCTATCCTTATCGGGTAATGGTGTCTGAATATCTTGTAAAAGGAGACAACAAATTGGAAGTTGACCTAATCAATCAATGGTGGAACCGGCTCATTGGTGATGAACAACCCGTAGCAGTTCGTACTTCCAGTGTTTCTGCCCGCCTTTTTTGGAAAGCCACTGATGAACTTGTTCCTTCCGGCTTGTTAGGCCCGGTTGTTTTGGAAACAATAAAATAAGGAAAACGAATGAACCCTAACAGAAACCACAGCGTGGATTAACGTGAATAGCCTAAAGTGTAGTTTACGGAACCGGGGGTAAATAAACGATACATCACGGCAATCCCTATATTTGTGCCATATGACATTGTTTTAATTAATTGATTTTGTGCTATTTGACTTTATTCGTGAAAATTAAACACATAGGTTTAACACATATCATTGAAAAAAATTAAACACTTATGCACATAGGTTTAACACATAACCACATAGATTATTATACTATGTGTCTATGTGTTTTTTTTCAATGTTTCTATGTGGTTAAAAAACCCATCTACAACCCATAAAAACTTTGCAACATCAAGTGGTTTTGTCAGATATTCGCAGACACCGGTTTTTAATATTTTCTCAATCTGTTCGGGCATGGCATCGGCACTGATTATCACAATAGGTATTGCTTTTGTTTTTTCGTTGGCCTGAACTAATTCAATCACCTCATTTCCTTGAATACCAGGTAAATTAATATCAAGTAGTATTAAATCGGCTGCAAATTCAATCGCCAAATTTACAGCCTTACTTCCGTTTACATCAGTAACTAAACGGATATTCGAACGTTGTGAAGCAAGAATTTGCTCAATCAGTTCAACGTTTTCAAAATTATCTTCGATATACAGAATAGTACCCGTCTTGCCATTTTGTTCAGATGCCGCTTCAATGAGATAATTTGTTTTTTCAGCTTTATCAGTCTTGTTTTCAACCCACGGCAACTCAAACCAGAATGTGCTCCCATCGCCGGGAACACTTTCTACACCTATATTACCGCCCATGGCATCCATCAGTTTTTTTACAACAGCCAATCCAAGCCCTGTGCCTTCAATATTAGAGTATTCGGCTCCTATTCGCTCAAATGGGATAAACAATTTCTGAATATCTTCCGAAGAGATCCCACCACCTGTGTCGGATATCGAAATTCGGACAAAAGCAATTCCGCTGCAATTTTTTGGCATCAATTCGGTTTTAACTAACACAGAACCGCCTTCACGGTTATATTTAACAGCATTACTGATTAAATTTAGAAGAACTTGTTTTATTAACTGCCTGTCGGCCAATACAAAAAGTGAGTTAGCAAGCGATGGTGCGAGTTCCGTTTTCACTGAAAACTTTGTTGCCTGCGGATTAACGACATCGAGCATTTCGAGGATAACACCGCTCAATTGAATCGGTTCGGGTGAAACTAAAATTCTTCCAGCCTCAATACGCGCGAGATCGAGTACTTCGTTTATTAATTTGAGCAGATGTCGCCCACTGTTCAAAATATTATTAACACCTCTTGCTTGCAACCTGTTAAGTTCTCCCATTTCCATTAATTGGGCAAAGCCGAGGATTGAATTCATTGGTGTACGCAGTTCGTGGCTCATGCGCGAAAGGAAGTCGCTTTTGGCATGATTGGCCTTATCTGCCTCTTTTCTGGCTTGGATAATTGCTTCTTCAGCTTGTTTTCGCTCTGTAATATCACGACTTATTCCAAGCACACCAATCAGAGAACCATCTGATCCTGTGTAGGTTGTTTTTAGTGTATCAACAAGAATCGCTCTGCCATCTGGAAAGGTTATCCATTCTTCGTTATGACGCGATTGTTTTTCTTCAAGCATTTTATTATCATTATACCTGAAATGATCTGCAATTTCTTTGTCAAAAAGATCGTAATCGGTTTTCCCTATAATGTCTTTTCTTAATTTGCCGGTAAATTCAGCAAAAGTTGGATTACAGCCTAAATAAACACCGTTGATATCTTTGAAAAAGATAATGTCGGGAATTGAATCAAGTAACGATGTTATCAAACCTGACTGTCGGATTATTTCTTCTTCGGCTCTTTTTCGTTCTGTAATATCCAACATCATGGTTAACAAACATTTATCTTTGCCAACATAAATGAAATCGGCAGAAAATAACCCGAATATCATATTGCCTGATTTTGTTCTGGCCTCGACTTCAATATCCCTGACCGGTATATTTTGTTTTAATTTTTCTGTTATTGTGTTTTGGAACTTCTGGTCATTAAAAATTTTGATTTCACTTGCTTTTTTACCAATAATTTCGTCACGCGTGTAGCCCAATGTTTTGGTGAAAGTTTGGTTAACATCAATAAATTGCTTTGTTTCAAATCCAGATATTGCCATTAATGAAGAATTGAATTGAAAAGCTTTGGAAAACTTTTCTTCCGAGAGTTGAATTTTAGAAATATCTTTTGAAACTCTGAAAAATGCAGGTTCACCATCCCAAAAACCAGCTTTTACTTTTGTTTCTATGGGGATATAATTACCTGATTTTGTGATAAATGGCATAGTACAAAAATCGGAAGTTCCTGCCAGTATTCCTCCAAAAATACGCATGATTTCTTCGCTGCGTTCGGCAGGATGAAGCTTAAAAATAGATTTTCCAAGAAGTTCTTCAGTTGAATATTCAAGCCTTTCTGTTACCGTTGTATTTGTATGGAGAATGTTTCCTTTATCATCGAAAACAAAAAGAAAATCATCAATGGTATTGAAAAAGGTTTCGTAATTGAGACGGGTTTGCTCTATTGAAGCTTCTGCCTGCTTGTGCTCGGTAATGTCCCAATTTGTCCCAATCATATTTATTGGTTTCCCTTCACTATTGCGCTCAACAATTGCAATTGCTCTGATATTATGAATATTACCATCTGGCCAGACTATTCTGAACTCTGTATCGAATTCCTTTTCGCCACTTATTGCCATCGCCAGTTCTGCCTCACTCTGTTCACGGTCATCGGGATGGAGAGACGACTGCCACACTTCGTAAGCTCCACCGAAATCCATTTTATCAATGCCATAAAGTGCGAACATCTGATCGTCCCAGACAAGAATATTGTTGACAGGATCGAAGTCCCATACACCAATATGCCCGACACGTAAAGCGAGGGTCAATCTGGTTGTCAATTGATTTAGTGCGTCTTGATGTTGTTTACGTTCAGTTATATCAATGGCAATTCCACCAAGCAGTGTTGTTTGTCCTTGTCGAGGAATAGTAAACTTATATGTTTCATAATGGTGTATTTTTCCATCAAGATTAGGAAAACTCTCTTCAATCTTTTGATAACCTGTCTCAAACGTTTTTTTATCATCAGTGAGTATCCTTTGCGCTGTTTCTTCGTCGAAAATTTCTGTAACTTTTAGTCCTTTCCATTTCGATGCACCTAAAGCGTTATCTATTGCAATATTTCCATAAATTATTGTACTCTCAAAATCTTTAATAAAAATAAGTGCGGGTAAATAGTCCATAAAAAGAGAAAATTGCATTTTACTTTCCTTTAAGGCTTCTTCGGTTCGTTTGCGCTCTTCGATTTCTTTCTGAAGAATTAGGTTGGTTTCTGAGAGTTGCTTTGTCCTTGTATTGACTTTCAGTTCAAGGTTTTCATTTAAGTTTATGATTTCTTTTTTGGCTAATTTTTTCTCTGTTATATTAATATTCACCCCTTTTAAGGATATTAAAGTATCTCCTTCAAATTCAGGAACTATGTTATTAAGTACCCATTTTATACTGCCATCTGGCATAATAAGACGCAGGTCAACACTTGAGGCGGTTCTATTTTGGTATATCTCCTGAAGCTTTTCGTCTAATAAATGCAAATCATCGGGATGTACAATATTGTAGAAGCTATCAGTATGTATCAAAATATTTGATGGATCTAATCCAAGTAAAGAATAAAAGTTTTTTGACCAGGTAAGTTTGCGGGATAACACATCAAGTTGCCAACTTCCCATTTTTGCAATTTGCTGAGAATAATTCAAGTCGGCTTCACTTTGTTTAAGAGCTTCTTCCGACTGTTTAATTTTACTTATGTCTATTGTTGTAGTTGATAAGAAAAGAGGTATATGTTTTTCATCAAAAATAATATTAGCAGTCATCAGTGCGGGAAAAGTTGAACCATCTTTACGTGTATGGAATAGCTCTTCGGAGGCAAATCCCCATTTATTTCTTATAAGCGACACCAACTCCTTAGCCCGAGGAAATTGTTCCTGATTATGAACTACCAAATAACTCTTGCCTATCAAGTCGTTCACTTCCCACCCGAACATATTGGCAAAGGCATCGTTTACATAAATAAAAATTCCATCCAGCGATGAGATAGATACTCCATAGTTTGCCTTGTCGGAGATGGTGCGGAACTTACGTAATTCTTCTTCTGCCTTTTTGCGTTCGGTAATATCGCGGATGATTCCCGTTATTTTTTCAGGTTTGCTGTCTGCATTATACATAAGAACTGCTGAAACAGCAACAGGAATTATCGAACCATCTTTGTTTTGCAACAACAATTCATAATCGGTTAAAACATTCTCCTTAAACAATTTTGAAAAGTAGGAATTCCGATCCTCAGGATTTGCATAAACATAGGTAAAGGATTTTCCTATCATTTCATCCCTTGTGTATTGTCCTTTCGAGATTATTTCGATAGAAGGACTTATTTCAATGAGAGTTCCATCCATAGAAGCCTCGAAGTAGGCATCCTGCACACTTTCGAAGATGTTACGATATTTTTCTTCGCTATTCCGCAATTGATCTTCAGCCTTTTTGCGTTCAGTTATATCTTCCTGAACTGAAAGATAATGTGTCATCATTGCATTAGCATCAAAGATAGGAGAAATGGAAGCCGAGGTCCAGAAATGCTCACCGTTTTTCTTCTTGTTATGAAACTCACCCCGCCATTCTTTTCCCGATTTTAAGGTTTCCCACAGAATGCAATAATCTTCTTTTGACTTTTCACCCGAACTAAGGATTCGTGGGTTTTTGCCAATTATCTCATCTTGTGTATAACCGGTTAATGCAAGTGTTTTAGTGTTAGTATATTCAATGTCACCATTAAGATCGGTTATAAAAGTCATTACCGGACTTTGTTCAACAGCTTGTGAAAGTTTTTTATTAACCTCTTCTGCTCCTTTACGTTCTGCAATATCCCAAGTTAAATCAGATAGCAATGATATAAACTTAATGTCACTTTCGTGATAATCTGTTGATTTATTGCCCATTCCAACAATAGCCACAATCAGGTCGTTACGGAAAATGGGAACCACAAGTTCGCGAATCACAGGTACATGCCCGGTCGGCATCTCCTTTTGATGGTTTAAACTTTTAAAATCATTGTGAATAACTGCTTTTCGCTGACGAACACAATCTGCCCAAACACCGGCTTTGTCTAAGCTAAAGTGAGGATTTAGATTTTCAACATTGCAAATACTTTGTAAAGTATTGGTTGACCAGCTTTGAAGTGAAAGCGTATTTTGGTCAGCGTCAACAGTATGGAAAAATCCTATACTGCTGTTGGTTAATATTTCAAGTTCAGCCAATAACTGTTGCTGCAATTCGTTGCGCGAATGTGTGATTGCAAATTCTGTTAATCGAAGACGGGCATTAAAAATATCTTCAGCTTGTTTGAGTTCAGTAACATCGGCATCGGTGCCACGGTAGCCTATCAAATTACCATTTTCACCTATCATTGGTACACCGTTGGTTCGGATAATATTTATAGTCCCATCGGGTTTTTTGTTTTTGCTGACAAGATTGTGAAAACTCTCTTTACGACTAAATACTTCAAAGGCAGCATCCTTGAATTCTTCTCTCGCTTCCTCAGGGTGTAGGTCGTAAAAATGGAATTTACCTATTAATTGTTCAGGTGCGTATCCATAAACAGAGATAGCAAGCGGACTAAGATAAGTATATAAACCTTCAGCATCAACTTCCCAAACCACTTCTTCACTTTGTTCTACTACCTGCCTGAAGCGTTCTTCATTTTTTAGTAGTTTTTTTTCTGCCTGTTTACGGTCTGTAATATTGCGTATTACAAATACTATACTCTGAGGTTTACCGGATTCATCTCTTATAAACTCGCCGTTCACCTCTATATCAATAATACTTCCATCAGCTCGTATTCCCTTATATTCAGCTGGCCCTGTACACATTCCCATGAACAATTGCACCATCATTGACTTCGCTCTTTCAAATTCTTCAGGGACAATAAACTCAAAGATAGAGTGACCTATAATTTCATCGAAGCTTTTGTTTCCCATCAATTTCAACGAACTTGGTGAAGCAATCAGGATACGGCCTTCCAAATCAGTAATTGTAATATCATCGGGCGATGCATCGAGTATTGCACGATAAAGAGCTTCGCTGGCATGTAAAGCAACTTCCGATTTCTTACGATCACTAATGTCACGTGTGATAAAAACCATGCCTTTGGGTACTCCTTCAGCATCTTTAATCAATTCTCCGTTTATTTCTACATCAAATGTACTTCCATCGCATCGCACTGCTGTGTATTCTATTCCTCCCTGCTCAAGGCCATGAAATACAAGCTGTAAGTTTTCTGCCCCTCTTTTATGGTCTTTTTTATCTATAAAATTGAATACCGATTGGTTTAAAAGGACTTCTGTGTTTTCGTATCCGAACATTTCGATTGCTTTGGGTGAGGTAAATTTAACCAATCCCTGCAAATCGGTAATTGTAATTACGTCGGGCGAGGCTTCAATAATACCCCGATAAAGAGCTTCATTCTCAAGCAAAGCCTCTTCGGCTCGTTTTCGTTCGGTGATGTCGGTGGCAGTAAGCAGGCATTGTTCATTATTTTCGGTAGCTAATCCTGTAAGTAGTAAATAAATAGGTAAGTTACCTTCTGTTATCAGTGTGATTTCGCAAGTAGTTTTTGTACTGCTGCTAAATATTTTATCGAGAAAAAGGTTGAAAGCAGGTTTGGTTTCGTTTGAGACAAAAAAGTCAAACCGGATGTTTTTTAGATGGGAGCGGTCTTTGCCAAGCATAAGCGATCCGCAAAGGTTCAGAGCAGTGATATCACCATTTCGGGAAAGGGTAAAATATCCTATTGGTGCAAAATCGTTTAGATCAATGGCATTTTGTGCTTCAGATAATGCTACTTTTAGTTCCTGAGCCTGCATTTCGAGTTCTATCTGGTGAACCTGCAACTCGTGAATAAGTTTCAGTGTATCGGCTTCCAAAAGATTGACTGGTAGAGTGGTTAATGAAGCATTGTTTTGAATATCAGAGGCTTGCTTGCTATTGAGCATTTCTTCCGCTTTTAGGCGAAGTATTCCGACTTCTGACTGGCTAATTTTTTTCATATTTGAAAGATTTATTACAAAGAAAGATTTTTTTTTACAGTAAACCTATTAAATGAAAATATTTTTTTCCGCGGGACTATGTGCTTTGTGTATATTTTTCACGAATAGAATCAAAAGTGCACAAAATCAATTGAGGATGGGGTTTTAAAACACATAGAAACATAGAAAAAAAAACCACATAGTTAATAAGCCTATGTGTCTATGTGTAAAAACCTATGTGCCTATGTGTTTAGTTTTCCCGAATAAAGTCAAAAAGCACAAAATCAATTGAGTATGGGGTTTTAAAACACATAGAAACATAGAAAAAAAACCACATAGTCACATAGTTAATAAGCCTATGTGTCTATGTGTTAAACCTATGTGCCTATGTGTTTAATTTTTCATGAATAGAATCATAAGTGCACAAAATCAATTGAGGATGGGGTTTTTAAAACACATAGAAACATAGAAAAAAAACCACATAATCACATAGTTAATAAGCCTATGTGTCTATGTGTAAAACCTATGTGCCTATGTGTTTAGTTTTCATGAATAGAATCAAAAGGCACAAAATCAATTGAGGATGGGGTTTTAAAACACATAGTCACATAGAAAAAAACCACATAGTCACATAGTTAATAAGCCTATGTGTCTATGTGTAAAACCTATGTTTCTATGTGTTTAATTTTTCATGAATAGAATCAAAATACATAAAATCAATAACTTAATACAATGTTCAACCCGCTTCGGGGTTTTTGTATAGTTTCGTTCGCTATACGGATTTGTTAATTTTCCTAAGATTAAAAACCCGAATTAAATCAAGAAATGAAATAAAAATCGAAACCTCAGGAGACCAAAAAACGGCATTATACTTTATTTCGGAAAATGGTGTGATGTTTTTTATAAAAACTGTGCTGTAATGTGATGTTTTATTTAATGATTCTTTTTATCATTGTACATTATTTAAGACAGAATTGCAAAAGAACTATTTCATACCAATTTATCAGCGGTTGACTGAATTTTATCATCAGAAAATTCTTAGTCAAGAGTATCTTCCAGATCAGAGGATTGATTCTATTACGAGGATAATGGACAGGCATAATGTCTCGCGCGAAACTGCTAAATTAGTGTTAAAGAAGTTGATAGATGAGGGTCTGGTAGTTTCGAAAGCGGGTAAGGGCACTTTTATTAATTCACCGAAAAGCCTGAAAAAAATATGGGGAATGATTGTACCCTTTTACTCCTCAAATATTGAACAGTTGATCGGTTATTTACAAGAAGAAGCAAAAAAGAGAGGGCGCAGTCTGGTTTACTACTTTGATTATAACAACGCTCAGGATGAGAAGCAGCTTGTCGGAACGATGCTCCTTGAAGGTTACGAAGCAATTATTGTGGTTCCGAATTACAATGAAATGACTACTTCGGAGTTTTATCGGAAACTTATTTCAGGTAATACAAAGGTAATGCTCGTTGACAATACTATGGCAGGCTCCTATTTCAGATATGTGATTCAAAGTTATGATCTTGGAGTTATGCGGGCACTCGAATATCTCGTTCAGCGCAATAATGGTAACTTATTGCTGGTTAAGAATGAGATTTGGAAGGGACGTAATCTGGTACACGAACTGATGGAGAACACTTTTCGTTTATTGATTGGAGAACGGTATCCGGATCTGCAGTTATATGTTATAGATCGCGTTAGTGATTTGAATATTAGTTATATACAAGAGAATAGGATTTGTGGTTTACTCTGCTGTATTGATACTGATGCTATTCGTGCAGTTGGCAGGCTAAAACAATGGAGCATCAAAATTCCGGAGCAGGTATCGGTTGTTTCCTATGGCGATACCGAATTGACGAAACTCTTCGATCCTGCTATCACTGCTATTGACTGTAAATATGAAGAGATGGCACGCCGTACGGCTCAATTATTAGATGAAAATCAGGAAAACAGGCGCACTGAGCAATATATTATTCAGCCTGAATTAATTATACGTAGCACATAATAAAATTAAAACAATGGAAGAGATTCTTGAAAAACTTGCGTATTGTGTTGAATTTGGTAAAATTAACCTTGCTTCGCCTTATCCGCCAAATATGCGCGGGCAGGATGGTGCTGATGAACTAACCAAAAAAGCCCTTGAGATGGGTGTCGCTCCGACAGAGGTTTTGAATAAAGGTCTTGTTATTGGAATGGGAAAAGTAGGCGTTAAATTTCGCGAAAACAAAGTTTTTGTGCCCCAAGTGTTGATGAGTGCCAAAGCAATGAGCTTCGGAATGGCGCATCTGAAACCGTTTTTTAATGATGGTTCCGTAGTTCGTAAAGGTAAAGTCATTATCGGAACGGTTGAAGGCGACCTTCACGATATTGGCAAAAATCTGGTAGCCATGATGGTTGAGGGCAGCGGTTGGGAAGTGATTGACCTTGGTACGGATGTAAAAGCAGAAAAATTTGTTGAATCTGTGAAAGCGAATCCTGGTGCGGTTGTTTGTCTGTCTGCATTGCTTACAACTACAATGGTAAATATGGAGAAAATTGGCAAGGCAGTAAAAGAAGCTGCTCCCGGGACTGTAGTTGCCATAGGCGGAGCTCCTGTTACTCACGATTTTTGTCATAAAATTGGAATGGATATTTATTCAGCCGATCCTCAAGGGCTTATTGATCATTTAAGTAAGCTCAACTAACCAATTTTCAAATTCTTCGGTTATGACCAAAAAAGAGGTCTTTCAGAATTTGTGTAATGGTATTTTTTCGAATGAAAGGACTATTTTCCGACCAATTTTGATGCACTTTATCGCGCGGTATGCAGGCGGAAACTATGCAGGATTTGCTTCCGATCACCGTTTTCTGGTCGAAGCAAATCTTCGCGCACTCGATGATTTCGACATTGATATGGTTGGACTAATATCTGATCCATATAGGGAAACAAGTGCTTTCGGAGCCAGAATTGAGTACATTCCTGAAGGCGTACCACGGTGCCTTGATCTTGTTATCAAAAATGATTTGGATGTAAGGAATCTTATAAATCCTGATGTTTATAAATGCGAAAGGACTCTCGACAGGATTCGTGGCGCAGAATTGCTCTCTAAACGAACTAATGGGAATGTACCTATTATCGGATGGATAGAAGGCCCAATGGCAGAGGCCTGCGATCTTGCAGGTATCGAACAATTTATGATGATGCTGATGATGGATTCCGATACTGCCAATCTCCTTTTGGATAAATGTGTAGTTACTGCAATGGAATTTGCTAAAGCTCAGATCAATGCCGGATGCGACATAATAGGAATGGGTGACGCTATATGTTCTCAAATAGACCCATTTACTTATGAAACGTTTGTAAAAGAGCGTCATCGCGAAATCATCACTTTTATTCATCTTCAGGGAGCAAAGGTTAAATTGCACATTTGCGGCGATATTACTCACTTGCTTCCTTCGATGAACGATCTTGGCATTGATATCTTGGATATCGATTGGCAAATTGATCCTCAACACGCCTTCGAGGTTATGGGTACTGATGTTATCCGGTGTGGTAATATTGATCCCCGTTTTGTAATGGATAAGTCCGCGGCTGAAGTCTATTCTGCATGTAAAATATTATGCGATAATGAGAAAGGTCGGAAATTCATTCTATCGGCTGGTTGCGAAATAATTGTTACCACGCCACACGAAAACCTGATGGCAATGCGTAAAGCGAGTTATTAGTTATATTAATTTCTTATTTTTTTTTATGACAGGAAAAGAACGAATCCTGAAAGCTTTCAGACTTGAACCTACCGATTCAATTCCCTGGGTACCATTTGTTGGGGTTCACGGAGCCAGCCTGATAGGAGTTAATGCCACTCAATTTCTTCATTCTGCTGACAATATTGTTGATGGCATTTCTAAAGCTGTTGAATTATACCAACCGGATGGGATTCCCGTATTATTTGATTTACAGCTCGAAGCAGAGTTACTTGGATGTAAGCTGAATTGGGCTGACGAGAACCCTCCGGCAGTCATTTCACATCCACTATTAGAGGGTAAAACTATTGAAAATTTGTCTGTCCCTGAGAAACATCATGGACGTTTGCCTCTAACACTTGATGCTACAAGGCAATTAAGAGCTAAATATCCCGATCTTGCACTTTACGGACTGATTGCAGGCCCCTTTACTTTGGCTCTTCACCTGCTGGGAACAGATATATTTATGAAACTGTTTGAGGAGCCTCAATATGTTAATAAATTGTTTGGCTTTTGCGAAAAAGTGGCTAAGCGGATGGCCGATTATTATATTGAAGCAGGCTGTGATGTGATAGCAGTTGTTGATCCTATGACAAGTCAGATTGACCCTGTAACTTTCGAAACATTCGTTACACAGCCAATGACTAAGATCTTTAATCATATCAGGGGAAAAGGTGCTCTTGGGTCATTCTTTGTTTGTGGTCATGCTCAACAGAATATCGAAGTTATGTGTGGTTGTAAACCTGATAATATCAGTATTGACGAAAATATTCCGCTCAATTATGTGAAAGATATTGCTCTTCGACACAATATAAGTTTTGGGGGAAATCTTCAACTTACAGTGGTTTTGCTAATGGGAACACCTGAGGATGCTGCATTTAATGCTTTGGACTGCATAGAACTGGGAGGCGAACGCGGTTTTATCCTTGCTCCGGGCTGTGATCTACCAATGGCTACACCACCCGAGAATCTGATTGCTGTAACCAAATTAGTCAAAGATCCTTATGAACAAATGATTGTTAAGGCTATGACTCGCAAAAGCGATAGTCTTAAACTATTGAATATGAAGGATTATGGCCAAAGTGATAAGGTAATCGTTGATATTATTACCCTTGATTCGGAATCGTGTGCTCCCTGTCAATATATGGTTGAAGCGGTAAAAAGAATTACACCCCATTTTGAAGGCATTGTTGAATGGAGGGAACATGCTATCAAACAAATGGCCGGGGTTACTTTCATGGCATCTCTTATGGTTAAGAACATTCCAACGATTTGTATTGATGGAAAAATCTCATTCGTTAGTCAGATACCACCAAAAAATGAGCTTATTGCTGCTATCCAGAAAAGAATAAACGAGAAAATTAAACTAAAAATACAAGCAAAAAAAGGGGAATTTATCGTATTTTGCAAAGATGAAGAGGAAACAAAAGTGATGCAATCCAGAATTGGTACAGCTTTCTTACAAACTGGTAAAAACATTGAAGTTCAGTATTTTACTGGGCAAGAAAAACTTGCTGAATATGGTATTTCTCAAACTCCTTCGGTTATATTGAAAAAATATACTCTAAAATCGCAGGGAAAATTGCCTTCAGTTGATGTAATTTCTGAATGGCTGAAAGAAGTATAACTGTTTGATAAAATGTTGGGCAATGAAGAAAATTATTGATCGGGTTAAACTTGGAAAAATTTTGGTTTCAGATGGAGCATGGGGAACTTTTTTACATGCCAAGGGATTAAAACCGGGGCAATGTCCTGAGCTATGGAATATTGAACATCCTGACGAAGTATATGATATTGCCAAAAGCTATATTGATGCGGGAGCTGATATGGTCGAAACCAATAGTTTTGGTGGAAGTAGTTTTAAATTAGTGCATTATGGATTGGCTGATCGCGCTTCGGAGTTAAACGAGGCCGCGGCAGCCATATCACGAAAAGCTGCAGGCAACAAATTTGTTCTTGGATCGGTCGGACCTACCGGCAAAATTTTGATGATGGAAGAGGTTACTCCTGAGGAGATATACGAATCGTTTAAAGAACAGGCCATTGCGTTAGAAAAAGGGGGCGCTGATGCTATTATTATTGAGACTTTTACTGATATAGATGAAGCACGCTTGGCAATAAGGGCAGCTAGAGAGAACACAACGTGCGAGGTAATTTGTACTATGACATTCGAAAGGACTATTGATGGAGAATACCGTTCAATGATGGGTGTTTCTCCGACTGAAATGATGCAGGAACTTGTCCCTGAAGGAGTTGATATTATTGGAGCAAATTGTGGAAACGGTATTGAGGGGATGATTCAGATTGTTAAGGAGATACGCTTGTGCAATCCCGATATTCCTGTTTTGATTCATGCAAATGCAGGCATGCCTGTATATAACGATGGGAAAACAATTTTTCCCGAAACGCCTGAACAAACAGCTGGTTTTGTCAAGGCGATTATAGATGCTGGGGTGAATATCATTGGCGGTTGCTGTGGTACAACGCCTGAGCATATTCGCCAGATAGCAGCTGTTGCGCGTGAATTGTAAACTGAAATTGTGGAAAAAATTCCTTTTTACCTCGTTACCGGTTTTTTAGGAAGCGGAAAAACGACTCTTATCAAAAGATTCATCGAACGTTATGCTGACTCGAAAAAGGTTGCTATAATTCAGAACGAATATGCTGACGTAAATATAGACAGCCATGAACTCAGGCAAACCGGAAAATCGTTTGAGTTACTTGAAATGAATAACGGTTCTGTATTTTGTGTTTGTTTACTTGGGAGTTTTGTCCATTCGTTAGCCGATTTTATCCATAAGCATCAGCCGGACTTGATCATTTTGGAGGCATCAGGTCTTTCCGACCCGATTAGTATCAGCCAGATGATTTCATCATCAGCGTTGCGCCATTTAATTTGGCTGTATCATACTTATACGGTTGTTGATGCTCTGAATTTTCGGAAAACCATTGAAAGAGTGGGGCGTAATACTCACCAGATTCGTGTCGCAGATACTATAATTCTCAATAAGTGCGACCTGACAACAGAGTCACTACCTGATATTACAAGTAAATTATTGATAATTAATCCTTATGCGAAAATTATAGAGACTTGTTTTTGTAACATTGAGCTTAATTCTCGGTCGGTTTTTCATTTTCCGGTTTCAGTAATCGGAGTTGAATCACCCGAAAGTGCTGGAAGGCCTAATGTTGATTCGGTTGTAATCAAATTTATTCAACCTGTTTCTCTTGGGAATTTAGAGAAATTTATTCAAAAATATTGTTTAATTACATATCGTATAAAGGGTTATGCTATTACAACAAATGGATTGGTAGCCATTCAGACAAGTTTCGGGCAAATTGAAATAAAACCGGTAGCTGACAATCACTTTAATACTGAAATCGTCATAATCGGACAGGAATTAGAACAAAATATCTTACAGAAAGAATTTGAAAATTTATGCAAACAAAATTAAAAAACTTTGCTTTCTCTTTTAGTGAATTGAATATCAAAGTTGGACTCGTTGAAGAGGCAATGGGTTACGGAAATGGGAAATCGCCTGAGCCATTCCCCGAAATGATCGCTTTTGCACTCGATCAATGTGATGAGTTGTGCAATATTCAAGGGAGCTTGTTGGTATCCGATAACTTTTCAATAGATTTAGAAAACAGCATTTTTGTTGAAGGAGTTATATTTAAGGTTGGTAAAAAAATAGTCCGGCAACTAAGAAATGTGGAAGGTTGTGCTCTTTTTATATGTACAGCAGGTGCTGGAATCGGAGAGAAAAGCAAAGAACTAATGGCAGCAGGTGAACTGGTTGAAGGATATATACTTGACGTAATAGGGTCTGTAACAGTTGAAGCGGCAATAGATAAAATTCAGGATAGCTTTGAATTTGAATTGGTTAATAGCGGACATAAAATAACAAACAGGTACAGCCCTGGATATTGCGGTTGGGCTTTAAGTGAACAAAAGCAATTTTTCGAATTGTTTCCTCAAAATCACTGTGGGATTAGTCTGTCTGATTCCTGCCTGATGAATCCGATTAAATCGGTTAGCGGCATAATTGGTCATGGAACTAATGTTGGAAAAACGGCTTATGAATGTCAATTGTGTGAACTTGAAACATGCATTTACAGGGCAATCAGATTGGCTAAGGGAAAGTGAATTCATGGGTTTTCCTGATTTCGGAACTTTCAAAGATGCCTTTTAAATAATTATTAGTAAATTTATTTTAAATAGGATTAGCAATGAAAATTGCAGAATTAATATATCAACCCGAAGGCAGGAGACTGGAATTTAAGGAAAGCATACCTATAGTGGCTGATTTAGCAAGAACCATTGTGGCTTTTGCCAACGATTCAGGTGGTGATTTGTATATTGGTATCAGGAATGAACCTCGTGAATTAACAGGGGTGCATGAAGATAAATTATTCAAATTAGAGGAACAAATAAGTAACATCATAAACGACCAGTGTTACCCAATTATTGTTCCCAATATATCGTTTCAATCAGTTGATGATAAACATTTTATACATATACATATTTATCGTGGGAGTAATCTTCCATATTATATTAAATCGAAAGGGATATCAGGCGGTACTTACATTCGTGTAGGTTCATCAAACAGATTGGCCAACGCTGAGATTATCGCCGAACTTGAAAGGCAAAAACGCAATATTTCTTTTGACAGTGAATTGCTATTTGATCAGTTGGTTGAGCATTTGAATATAGCCACATTTAAAACTCAATATTGCGATAAATCCGGAGAAAAATGGCATGATTCTATTCTTCGCAAGTTAGATCTGATCAAGGAATTTCAAGGAACATGGTTGCCAACGAATGCTTTGGCTTTGTTCTCTGATGGTGATTTAAGAAAGAGATTTTTTCCATACGCAAAAATCGAATGTGCTCGTTTTAAAGGTATCAGTAGTGAAGAGTTTATTGACCAAAAAACAATTGACGTGAATATCGCTTTTCAAGCTGAGGAAGCCTATGAATTTGTATTAAGACACATTAATAAAGGGGCATCGGTGAAAGGAGTATATACTTCATCACATTGGGAATATCCCATTAAAGCTATTCGCGAAGCACTTCGTAATGCGGTGGTACATCGTGACTATTCTCTTTCGGGAAAAGATATTAAGGTAGCCATTTACGATGATATGGTTGAAATTACCAGCCCGGGTTTGTTGTTGCCCTCTATCGACTTTAATGAATTAGATGCCAGACAATCCGATATTAGAAATAAAATCATTGCTCCCGTTTTTAAGAAAATGGGTGTTATTGATCAATGGGGTAATGGTTTGAAGTTAATTGCTGATGAACTAAAAGGGTATCCGCAAATTGATTTCAAATGGTTTGAAAAAGGATTGCAGTTTCAATTGCAGTTTATCAAAAAAAACAATAAACAGAAGAAGAAAAAGTTCAAGCTACAGCCAGAGTTAGAGGTAGTATTCCAGCCAGAGTTACAACCAGAGATACAACCGAGTTGGCAGCCAGAGTTGCAACCAGAGTTAAAGCCAGAGTTACAGCCAGAGTTACAGTCAAAGGTGCAGCCAGAGTTACAGCCAGAGTTTCAGCCAGAGTTACAGCCAGAGTTACAGCCAGAGTTACAGCCAGAGTTGCAACAGGATTGGCAGCCAGAGTTGCAGACAGAGTTACAGTCAAAGGTGCAGCCAGAGTTACAGCCAGAGTTACAGCCAGAGTTGCAACAGGATTGGCAGCCAGAGTTGCAGACAGAGTTACAGTCAAAGGTGCAGCCAGAGGTGCAGACAGAGTTACAGCGAGA
>CAILKW010000039.1 GCA_903834845.1 uncultured Bacteroidia bacterium
CTATCTTCAATGCTATGTCACCAATTTTAGCCGAATCAATCATTTGTTTTTTTTACAGGATAATACTTTTTTTAATGTTGTTTCAAAATTTATTCTTACAAGAGCAAAGGAAAGAATAAAAAACTGAATAACAAGATTTTTCATTAAAGAATCTGAGATTTGGGCAAAGAATATCTGGTGGTAAACTTTGGTGGTAATGTTTATTACAACGGTTGGAAAAGAACGAAGGTTTTCAAAAAAGACATGGCTGCGGCTACTTGGTTTGGGCTTATTGGTACTTTCATTGATTTAAGATCGCTTATGCCGCCGGGAAAGTAAAACACTAAACTGTACATCGTAAAATCATCTTATACAGTAGCATATAACAAACATCAGAAAAATATTCATTTGCAAAATGTTGTTGAATTGTCGGCAAAACGGTTGACGTTGCTTCGTTTATATTCTTTGCCATTATTTTTCAGTTTGATTCTGCTCTTTCAAAGAATCATGCTTGCGCTTTTGTTCTAATTGTTTAACATTGAGTTTAGTGACAATTTTCCTTCCTGTTTTTTGTTCAATCTCTTTACGGGTATTTCCTGCAATAGTACCGCCTTGTTTAGCTATTATTCTACTTTCGGGAAGTGTTTTTGGTTTTTTCTCCATAGATATTTCTGTGGTGGTAGCTTCTGCCAGCATGTTTAATACTAATTCAAGGTTGGTCATATTGTCTCGCAGATTTTCTTTTTTCAAGTCTTTAAATTGCTTGTATTCTTTGGTAGTAAAGCCACTCCAGGCTTTTGTAATATCATCAGTAAGTATAGCAAATTCCTGTCCTTTTTGTACTCCACGTTTTTCCCATTCGTCAGTAAGATCTTTACGAATTTCGATACTTTTAAGCCGTTGGTTTATCCATTCCTTTGAGTAACCCTTGCGTAAATAGGTTTCCATTAGTCGGTCAATACCAATTTCAGGATCTTCAATTTCATCAATTCTTTCGCGGGCAACTTTGGCAATCCATAATTTAAATGGTTCGGCTTTGGGTGACGGAATACTTTGAATTAAACGAAACAATTGTTCGGTATCGGCAATGTCAGTATTGTAATATTTTCCGTCACTTGATTGCATTTTCAGTTGTCCGATTTTTTCGGACAACTCACTGCCATCTTTTTTCAACTTTGCTTTTAAATCGCTCCAATACTTACGTGGACGGTCAGTACCCGTAAGTACTTCAATAACATCTATTACTGAAAAGTACCATTTTTCTTCCTCCTCATTCCATGATGAGCGAATTTGTTTTTGCTCAAATAATCTAATACTAACTTCTTTTTTCATTGCTATCTATATTTGTACTTTTCAGTTGGTTCCACATTGTAACTAATTCATGATATTATTCATTGGAAAGCAACTTGTTACTCATCTTCAACCTCCTATTTTATAGGTTCTACAATTTCAACGAAACAAACGTCTATAATAAATATTGTAGGTAAGTTTTCCATCTAATTATCAATCTTCAAAAATTGTTAAAATTCTATCCTTACTAAAAGCAAAGTAAACACTAAAAAACTGAATTACAAACTTTTTCATAAAAGAATCTGAGGATTGGGCAAAAAATATCTGGTGGTAAACTTTTTAGGTTAATGTGTTGTCAACAATTAATGAAAGAAACCGGGAAAGGTTTTCGATTTTAGAGAATAGGTAGCAAACAGGGATGTTTATTTTCAACTCCGGTTTCTTTGATAAGTACGCCACAAGGTATGAGATCGAATTTTCTGGCTGGCAATTAAGCTGATTCTCCATAATCGCACCTAAGTCAATGGACGTTCTTCGCGCGCACCTCTGTGAATATTTTCAACAAAAGTTGGCAGCGATTAATTTGTAAACAATATGTAATGTGCAGCAAACTAACAGAAGAGCTAAAAATATGGCGGCTTTTTTTCCTTTATAAACAAATGTATTTTGCTTATAAATATGTGGTTGGGTAATGGGTAACAGTAGC
>CAILKW010000040.1 GCA_903834845.1 uncultured Bacteroidia bacterium
AGCCTCAGCAGGGCCGAGTATGCTCCGTTAATGCGGGAGTTCAATCCCTTGAAGTTCAATCCCGAGGCCTGGCTCGACCTGGCGGAAGAGTCCGGCATGGAGTACATCACTTTTACTACGAAACACGTGGACGGGTTCTGCATGTGGGACACAAAACAGACCGACTATAATGTTACCCGTACCCCCTATGCGAAGGACACCCTGGCAATGATCGCCGAGGCTTGCCATAAACGTAAGTTCCCACTCTGCTTATACTATTCGCTGGCAGATATGCACCAGCCGAATTACCCTAATGCCGGTCGCCCATACGAGTTGCCGGCACCGGAGCCAGGCGACCAGCCCGATCTTGTCAGTTACATGGAATTCGTTAAAGCACAGGTTCGGGAATTATGTACCAATTATGGTACGATCCATGGTTTTTGGTGGGATGCTAACGTCATCAAGCACCACGACCCATCCATCAACTTGATGATCCGCCAGCTCCAGCCTAATGCAGTCATCAATAACCGCGGTTGCGACGACGGCGATTTCGGAACCCCCGAGCGTGATTATGAAAAAGACGACAAAATAAGTTTTGACCATCCGGTTGAAGCATGTCAGGCAGTAGGAATGGAGAGTTGGGGATACAAAAAAGATGAGGATTTTTATACCGATCGTCATTTGATAAGCAGTATAGACAGATATATGGCACGCAATGCCAACTATTTGCTCAATGTTGGTCCTACGAGCGAAGGAATAATACCCATTGAAGCTGCTGCAATCCTTGGAAGAATTGGTAAATGGAAAAAATCGGTTGACGAATCATTCCAAAAGGTACAACCCGATACCGAATTGATAAATTCTCCTGGCATTTTGGTAACCAGACGTGACAGGACTCTGTACATTCACCTGAATAAGGCATCAGTTGGAGACGGTCTTAAATTAAAGCCAATCAACATTTTGCCGATCAAAGCAACGTTATTGAATACTCAAGAACCAATCAACTGTATGGTAAATTTATGCCCCAGCGATCATGCCTTGCAACAACCGTACCTTCGCTTGAGAAACCTTCCAGTAAATGAAATGGCGAATACTGTTCCGGTGGTAAAACTTGAATTCGATAGGCCGCTTGACAAAATAACTCTGGTTACAAATTCAGAAGTAAACATTGAATTGATTAAATAACAAATTAATTAAAAAATAGCAATCTCATTAAAACATCTTATTATGTTAAAACTTAAAATGGTTCTATTAATGGTTTGTCTAATGTATATGGTATCACTGAGAGCAGGAAATGGCCAAGTGATTTACGTATCCTCCAAAGGGTCAGATTTAAATACGGGTAAATTTAAAAGTCCGTTTAAGACCATAGAAAAGGCGAGGGATGAAATCAGAAAACTCAAAAAGGGAAACGATCAGCAATCTTTCCGGGTTGTGATTTATGGTGGAAAATATTTTGTTGGTAAGCCCATTGTTCTCACAGCCGAAGATAGTGGATTGGATAAAGCAGTCGTTGTCTATGAAGCGATGAAAGGTGAGTCCGTTCGTATCATCGGAGGCATAGAAGTACCTCCATCATCTTTTGAAGATCTTAACTCGACTGATCCCGCTTACATCCGTATTAATTCATCGGTAAGAAATAAAATAAAAGTTCTTGATTTGATCAAAGCCGGAATTACCGATTTGGGGAAATTAAGAAAACGAGGATATAGCTACAGAAACGTGCCTTCACCAATGGAGCTATCCGTAAATAACCGGATTATGCAATTGGCACGCTGGCCTAATAGCGGATATGCAAAATCCGGAAAGGTAATAGATTCAACGCAATTTTCCTATACTACAAGTCGTCCCGATAAATGGTCGGAAGAAAATGATGCCTGGACTTTGGGGTATTGGAAGGTTGGTTGGGCAGAACTGTATAGTCCAATCGAGAAGGTAGATACCTTGAAGAAAACAATAATAATTGGTAACAAATCTGACAATAAAAAATCATCACTGACTACAATTGGCAATATTAGGAATTGGTGTGGTTTGAATATTCTCGCAGAATTAGACATACCCGGAGAGTATTATATTGACAGAGAGCATAAACGGTTATATGTTTATCCTCCGGAAAATATCGATTTCAGGTCTTCCGAGATTATGCTTTCCATGCTCGGAGAGAACCGAGAATCCATCATAGAAGCCGCTGACCTAAAGAATGTCACTTTCAGAAATATTTCCCTCGAAAAAAGCAGGTATGGGGCTTTATCAATTAGCAATGGTGACAATATTACTCTGGATGGTTGTGTTTTCAGGAATACCGGCAACACTGCTTTAAGGCTGGCAGGCCGTAACATCAAGGTGATCAATTCAGAAATATTTGATTCTGGTGCCGGCGGCTTAGAATTGAAAGGTGGAGATAGAAATCAATTGATTAGTGGTAATATTCTGGTTGAAAATTGCCATATCCATCACTTCGGACTATGGAATCGTACCTATACTCCTGGAATTCAGATTTCGGGTGTAGGTACTATCGTGCGTAATTGTAAGTTGGATGATGCTCCCCACTCCGCGATCCTTTTTGGAGGGAACAATCATTTGATCGAGCTAAACGAATTATCCAACACTTGCTTTGAAACAGATGATTCCGGAACCATCTATGCAGGAAGAGATTGGGCTTTGTATGGTAATATAATCCGGTTCAATTATCTTCACGATATAAAAAGCGGTACCTTAACTGAAGAAACAGAGGTACATAAATTAGGTGTTCATGGGATCTACTTGGATGATTGTGCCAGCGGACTAACCGTTTATGGAAATATTTTCAGCAACATTTCCGGCAGAGCTGTAATGTGTGGCGGCGGACGATACAATATAATTGACAATAATATTATTGTAAACTGCGGAGCTGCGCATTTCACCGACCGACGTGGTCTGGTGTGGGTTACAGATATTCCCGGCGACTCATGGAACCTTAAGGAGAAATTGCAAAGAGTTAATTATTCCCTGCCCCCTTTTAGCAAAGCATTCCCATCTCTTTCGAAGCTGATGGATGACGGATATCAAAAAGCTAAGGAACCGATAGGATGTGAAATAACAAATAATATTGGATTTAACAATAAAGTCTGGCTTGAGAAAAACTGTCTGGGAGCTTGCGGCGGCTTTGATTTTTATCATTTTGAAGGCAACATCGAAAACTCAGATCCATTGTTTATTGATGAATCAAATTTGTTGAAAGGTGTCTCCAAAAAATCACCGATTTATAGCAATATGGAATTTAAGAAGATCCCATTTGAAAAAATAGGATTAAAAAGATAATAAAAACCGTTAAGACTAATTTGAAAATAAAGAATGATCGCAGGTCTTATATTGCTCGGTCTGGCTTTTTTGTCGTCGGATTGAATGTTGTTCTGACTAGTTGGTCACCCCATTTTCTAAATACAAATCAATCAGATAAGTTTAAATTTCCGGATCTTCAGGTTCATCATCTTAAAATATTAAATTATTATGATAAAAGCATTGGTATTCATCTTTTTCTTAATATCAGCGTCTTTCTTGTGTAAGGCAGCGGAAAAATTCAATTTTGAGATTCGAAAAGTAATTTCCTCAGCCGATATTTGCAGGGCATTGTTCACAGAGGAAGCATCTATTAATTTATATCAGGGAAATGGACTATTCGGCTGTTCGTATGGAGTATTGGGTTTGCACAATCGCCCGGATAAGGAATTAACTCAGGGCAAATTTGGACACACTCAGTTTATGCACCTGGAACACAGGGGAAGAGGAAAATTTGGGGCAGACTATTTGCTTCCATTGGCCAAGATCTTTTGGGAAAATGATTTTTCTAAAATAAGTGATTATAATCAATCTCAGTCCTTTTATAATGGGACAATTACCACCTCATTTAATTCGTCAGGCAACAATGTGAAAGTCATAACCTGGTTTGATCCTGTAGAAAAGAGTATTGCTGGCATTTCCATTCGTGTAAGCGAAAAATCACCAAATGTTCTACTCGATCCACTCAGAGAATTGAAGGTTCATTACGACCAGAATGTTACACAAGCGGTTTCTTATAATGAAAATTCGGGAGTATGGAAGGTTGACATAATTGGTTTGGATAACACGACTACTCTTTTTTTGAAAACAAATGCAACCGTTCAATTAACCAATAATGTTCTTAGCTTGAAATTGAGCCAAGGTGACAATGAAATTCTTATTTCAGCGAATACCCCGACTCAAACCACGCTGAAAAACTCACTGAACCAAACAATAAAATGGTGGAATAAAAAGTGGGAGGAATCAGGATGTATAAAATATCCCGACCCGAATGCACAGAAAATGTGGGTGCGCTCCATGGCCATGTTTTTTTCCTCCTTTGGTGATGATAAGAAAGGACTTGCGCCCTCAATGGGGCTTACAGGAAATGGATGGCCATTCAGTTTTCCACAGGATTTGTCGTATGTTCAACCCATGTTGTTGTCTACAGGGAATATACCTATTGCAAAATCAATGATCGAGTATTTTTCTGAAAGACTTCAAGGGATGAAGGATTATACCCGTAGGCTAATTAATTCAGATGGAATTTTTTGTCCCTGGCTATTCCCCTATGGGAAATTTGAAGGCTACCATGACCCCTCTCCTCCTAACATTTATTATTATGAAATTCATAACTCCGGTTACTTATCGAGAATGGCTTCAGAAACAGCAATTTTCGTCAACGACAGCGTGTGGAGCTCGAAATACGCTATTCCGCTTATAAAAGAGACCGCCAAATTTTATAAAAGTATTTGCAAAAAGGAATCAGACGGATTGTGGCACTTGTTTGTAAAACCATCAATGGGACAAGATGAGATGGGAGGAGCTGATCAGAAGGATTATTTATGTGCGTTATATAGTGCCCAATATTGTTTCCAACAAGCTATTGCTCACAAGCTGGATGTAGAGGGTATTTATGCGGCTATATTGCGGGATGGGTTGGCATTTAATACATTGTTGTCGGAGAAAGGTTGCTACTTCTCGTGTTATGGAAGTGGAGAGAAGGATTTTGGAACGCAAAAACATCCTGTTCAATTGAATGAGTTGGCTTATCTCCCTGTAAATAATGCACCATCGAAACCGGCTTCAATAGCTTACATGCAGCGATATGAAATTACAATAAACTCGAAAAGACCATACTTTACCGGATGGACATTGGGAGAGTTTTTACTGGCAGGATCACGATATGGAAACTCAAAAGAATGGCTTAAGGATTGGGACAACCTGTTAAAGTCTGGTAATATTGATCCGGATTGGATTCAGGTTTATGAAACCTGCGGGAACTATAAAGCCTCCTATTATAATGCCACAAATGGTTTGATCGCCCAATCATTATTGAACAATGTAGTGTCAGACTGGTATGGAAAACTGCAGATAGCTAGGTGTTTCCCATGGAAAGGTGAAGTGTGGATAAAGAATATTTATTTACTTTTGGGGGTAAAAATAAACGGGAAAATAACACAGAATTCTGCCGATTTGCATTTGACAGCCTGGAAGGATTGCAATTTTTATATGCACGAAAGGAAAGTGGAGATGAAAAAAGGGCAGCAGAGCGATTTTTATTTTAACATAACGAAATAGTGAGAAATCACTGACGGGGAAGACGACAAAACAAAAATAATAAATTAATAATGATTTTATTAACAAATAAGTTAAACTCTCAGATTCTTCCTGAGATTAGATTTAGTATTCTCGTATTGTTTTTAATAATCACAATGGTTTGTACAAAATCTGTTTTTGCAACAAAATATTATATCGATCAAAAAAGGGGATGCGATCAGAATTCAGGCAACATTAAACATCCATGGCAATCACTTCGATCAATCAGTACACATCATTTTGATGCTGGTGATACCATTTTCTTTCGGAATGGTTCTCAATTTACCAGTAATTTCGAAATGAAGGATTCAGGCACGGAAACAAATCCTATCGTGCTTTCAACTTACGGGAAAGGAAAAGCTCCGCGTTTCACCAATCCGGTTTTCACACAGGAAAATATGGGGCGGGTACTCGAAATCAAAGGAAGTTTTATTGTTGTGGAAAAATTATCTTTTCACGATAATCCGGTTCCTCCGTCTGGTCTGGACCCGAAACTGAGGCATTCGAATGTCACACAAATGGGTGTAATATTTATACATAAAGGAGCTAATTTTAATGTTGTGAAAAACTGCGAACTAAGCAACTCGCCCATAGGCATTCGCGTGCGTGGTGAACACAATCTGATTACAAATAATTACTTGCACGATGCTGACAGCATTACCTTTAATTGGGGTTCGATTGCAATTGTGGTAGTAGGTGCTTGTAATGAAATAGCCTTCAATAAAATTCATAATTATGGTTACTTTGGAGGCAGTTTTGGATTAGACGGAGCAGCCATAGAACTGGACGGAGAGGACAAACTTTATGATGCCCATAATATCAACATCCACCATAATATATCATCCAATACCAAAGGTGGATTTGTTGAGATTACCCGTATGACTGATAATGTAACCATCGCGTTTAATGTAAGCGACGATATTGATAAATTTGTTGGAGCCGTGGGAGTTAAAAACCTGCATATTGTTAATAATACCGTCATTCGAATCAGAAATCCGGATTTGAACCAGATCGTATTTTGGCAATTGGATCAATTTGCGAAACGGAACAGTGAATTTTTAATCGAAAACAACCTGATTTATATTAATGATCGTGTTAGAATTTATGATACACAGGCGCGTAACTGGGGAATCAAAAGCCAGCCCCGAAGAAATAATCTGTATTTCAGTCCCGATACTGATGTAAAGACACTAATGGGAGTAACAATGGAAGCAAGCGATTTTGTGTGCGACCCCCAATTTGCCAATCTTCGTAAAGAACGATTCGGGTTGAAAAAATCCAGTCCAGCTCTTCTGAAGGGAGTAGGAGCTTATATTGGTACATTACCTGAATGGAAAGCCGGAATAGAAATGCCAGATTGAATATCAGTTAGGAAAAAGTATCCTTTAAATTCGTCAATACACAATCAACTAAAAAAAATAATAACCCATAAATCTATTCCAATGAAGAGTATTAATATCAAAGCAAAGTCTTTTGTTGCCATAATTGCTTTTGCATTTATGGCGCATACCTCATTTGCCCAAACGATTCCGGTAATTTCTGAGAAATTTGGACAAGCAAGGGTTTATACCAAAGGAGATTCGTTAATCGTGAATACAGGTGAAGTTGAACGGGTTTGGGTATGGACCGGCAATGGTTTGGTAACCAAATCCCTTAAAAATGTATTGACAGGACAGAAATACAGTAACTCACAAAAGAATGTTCAATCAGACTGGATGCTTTTTGATCCTCAAATTGAAAAGGATAAAATGAAGGGACAATCTACACTTTTAGAATGTGACTGGAACTGGCTGAAAGCAGATGCCAGTCTTTTACATGCAAAACTGGAATTGTTGACAGCTGTAGTAAATGATGATGAAGGTTTTACCAACAAATACATCGAAGTAGTTAGCCAGATACGATACGAATCGTTAAAACTAGAAGTTCAACATGTAATTTGGGTTTATCCAAATTCGCCAGGTATCAGGACTCAACTTCTAGTCAAAGCTTTGGCTGGATTTAAGCCCGGGAATTTTTCCAAAAACGACACGATTACCAAATATTATGGTGGCACCCTTCCTATTCCGGGTGGCAGGGCCGAATTTCTACCACTCGATTTCTCGGTGAAAAACCAGCGCGATTATTGGGGATACTATAACGATCCCGGCAACCGGCACGACCAAAGTATGGATATGTTGAAAGAAGAAGTAGTTCAGGGGTACCCATTGTTCCAGATCGAATCAAACAACTGGGCAAGCGGTATTGGTGTTGATTATGGAAATCATGGTGTTTGTGTAATCAAAGAATCGCCCAAAACCGTAAACCAGCAAGGGCACAATACCGGCTCGTTTTATTCAGGGTCCAACGGTTTGTGGATTACCGGACTGGGCTTGCTTCCCGGTGAGGTCACAGCAGACCGTTTCAGGGAATGCTGGGCAAACTGGACGATCCTGTATTCAGGCAATAACGATAATATGCAACTGGCTGTTAAACGCTTCGACAGGGCACGTTATCCTGCATTTGCCGAACGCGATTTGTTTATACTGGGCAATACCTGGGGGCCTGCTGATCCACTCGGAAACAGGTTTACCGAAGAATCATTTGTGATGAAAGAGATTCCTGCGCTTGCCAAAATTGGCGTTGACGTGTTGCAGATTGACGATGGCTGGCAAAAGAGCCAGGCAGGCAGTTCGGTGCGGGATTTTTTGCCAAAATATACCAACGGGTGGAAGGACATTAAAGCTGAAGGAGATAAATTCGGTGTAAAGTTCGGACTTTGGGTTTCAATACAAAACGCTAAAGTTCCTGATTTGATGAAAGATATCGATGAACTTGGGTTTTTATCATGGAAGGTTGATTTCGACCATCTGGCAAACCGGAAGGATTTTGAAGACCGTACAAAAAGTTACCGCGAAGTAATGAAACATGCCTGGATGAAAACGCAGTTTACCCTTTGTCCTGAATACGACAACCTTCGGTATGGATGGTATTATGCCAAAGAATATGGAAGCATCTATTTTCAGAACATTCAGGAAGCTTTGCCTGAGCATTTGACCATGGTGCCGTATCATGTGCTTCGCCAGCATTGGTTAATGTCGAAATATTTTAACAGCAATAAATTGCAGGTAATGCTTCAAAATCCCAAACGAACCAATAAGGAACGCAGCGATGCCTTTCGGCACAGTCATTCCTATTGTTTTGCCATGGGGTTCCCATTTATTCCGGCCTTTTTCCAGAGCGCCCAATTTTTAGATGATGATGGTCAAAAGGAACTGAAACAACTGATTTCCATGTATAAAAAGTACCGTGAGGAGATGTTTAAATGTTATACATTTCCGGTTGGGGATGTTCCGTCAAACGATAGCTGGTCGGGGTTTCAAATGGTAAACGAACAAGCAGACAAAGGTTATCTTTTATTGTTCAGGGAATTACACAATAAAGAGATTGAAAAGGAAATCAGTTTGAAGTTTCTGACAAACAAAAAAATAAGGATTACAAATTTGGAAGATGGAAAAGTATCGCAACAGAAAGTAAATGTAAATGGGGGAGTTGTTTTTTCGCTTCCAAATCCGGCATCTTATCTGTTTTTGCAATATGAGCTACTTAAATAGTGATAATGAATAAACCTTTAGCGTATGAAAAATCTATTTCTATTTATCGGAATGGCTTTGTGGTTTTTTGCATGTCAGGAGCCAGCAAACCAGCGGAAGGAAATTAGTTTGAACGGCACCTGGAAAATTGCCAAAACCGGTTCGATCACTCAATTTCCATCTTCATTTATTTCGGAAGTTGCCGTTCCCGGCCTGGTTGACATGGCCTCTCCTTCAGTCGACAATCAGGATACAGCCTATAATAATTCGGTCTATTGGTACAAAAGAGGCTTTGCCACAAATGAGACCGATGCTGAAATCGTTCAGTTGAAAATTAACAAGGCCAAATACCACACGCGGATATTTTTGAACGGGAAACAGGTAGGCGAAAATGTTTATAGTTTTACGCCATCGCTGTTCGATGTAAAGTCGTTTCTGAAGCCTGCCGGTGAAGAAAATGAACTGTTGATTGCTGTTGGCTGTAAAAATAATCTGCCAGATACCGTGACCCATGGCGGTGATTTCGAGAAAACCAAATACATCCCTGGTATTTACGATGTTGTAAAACTCACGCTGACAGGCTACCCGTTTATTCAAAACGTACAGGTAGTTCCCGATGTAAAAAACAGCAGGCTTCGCGTGGTGACCGAATTGGTTCCAGGAAACAATGCCGATCTTACCGTTGATTATTCGGTTTGCGAGGCAGTTTCAGGATTAGTAATTGCCAACGGTTCCTTTTCCGGGGAGAAAAACGGAGAAAAGGCAATTCAGGTCATCGACTTCAATATAGATATGAACAACTGCCAGTTGTGGACACCTGAAACCCCGTTTTTATACGACCTAAAACTTTCTACCTCAGGCGACAATACCAAAACCCGTTTCGGTATGCGCACTTTCGAAACCAGTAAAGACAGCAGCGTTTTTCTTCTCAATGGAAAACCATATTACCTACGTGGGACCAATGTGTGCATTTTCCGGTTTTTTGAAGACCCCGATCGTAAAGGGTTGCCATGGGACAGTCAATGGATCACTAAACTTCATGACCGTTTTAAAGATATGCACTGGAATAGTATCCGTTATTGCATCGGTTTTCCACCCGAAAGGTGGTACGAAATTGCCGATAGCGTTGGCTTCCTTATTCAAGATGAATATCCGATATGGACAGGAGGAAAAGGTGGATTTGAAAAGTTGTTAAAAGGAATATCGGCCGAACAACTTGCCGTGGAATATCGTCATTGGATGCGCGAACGCTGGAATCATCCTTGTGTGGTAGTCTGGGACGCGCAAAACGAATCGGTCAACGACATAACCGGAAAATCCATTCAAATGGTTCGTCAGCTTGACCTTTCGAACCGTCCCTGGGACAATGGTTATGCGCCACCAATGAGCGAAACAGATGTGATCGAATCGCACCCTTACTTGTTCGTGGAATACTTCCAAGGGAAAAATCCTTCCAAAGCAGGTTATCTGAATGATTTTTTCTCAACGGTTCGCTTGCCCAATAATGATCCGAATGAGCACAGCCCCAAGGCAAATGGTGAACGATATCCAAATGCGGTGATCAATAACGAGTATTCATGGCTATGGCTTAACCGCGACGGAACGAAGACGACTTTGACAGACCGTGTTTATCAGGTGGCATTTCCGGAAGCTGTTACAAAGGACCAGAAATTCGAGGCGTGTGCTAAAAACACGGCTATTCTCACTGAGTATTGGCGGACACATGGTAAATGTGCCGGTATAATGCACTTTTGCGGACTTGGTTATTCGCGTTCAGCAAATCCGCGCGGACAAACTAGCGATAATTTTATTGATCTGAAAAACCTGATATTCGAACCATATTTTTACAAATATGTGAAAGCGAGTTTCAGCCCCGTTGGATTGATGGTTGAATTTTGGGAAAAATCATTGAAATCTGACCAAAAAGTCGTTGTCCCGGTTCGTCTGATTAATGATACCTATGAAGTTTTCTCCGATTCATTGAAGCTGGTCGTATGGAAAGATCAGCAACTAGTTAGCAAAAAATCTGTCGCATTTGAATTAGATGGCTTAAAGAAAAAGATCGTGGAGTTTTCGATTTTTGCACCTGCTGAAAAAGGCAACTACCGCATGGAAGCAGTAATAAAATACAAGAACGAACCGGTTTTCAGTACCCGGGAGTTCAGTGTCAACTAACATTATAACATCAAGAAGTATTTAAACAAACCAACGACCGTCACCCGAATTTCAGTTTGATGTTAATGAAGAAACAGGAGTTATTACAGTAATGGACTCAAAAGGGAAGACTATTATCAGTAATGTGCTTGTTCACCAGGGAGATCGTCAATTTGTCTGTAAATAGATGGCATTAAATGAGTTAAATTAAATAATATAAAACTAAAAATTATGAATAGATATTTTAAACCAATAAGAATAACATGCTTATTTCTTTTTCTTTTATCAGGAATAAGTTCAATTAGTTTAGCTTTTCCAAAAGGCGACATAATTGGATGCAACAATAGGGTTTTAGAAATTGAATCTCCTACGGGAAAAGGGTCAGTTCATCCTCTGGCCATAGCGATGTGGGATTTTTCATGGCTTGAGAGACGCTGGGAGGGAGCCGGATACGAAGATTGGGATAAAGCTCTCGACGAGTTGGTTGAAAGAGGGTATGACGCAGTCCGAATCGATCCGTATCCTCATTTACTGGCCGCCGACCCAACAAAAGTATGGGAATTATTACCAGAGTGGTCTGTTCAGGACTGGGGAGCACCCGCACGCTGCAGGATTCAGGTTCAACCCAACCTCAATACATTTATTCGAAAATGCAAAGAGAGAAAGATTAAGGTTGCACTTTCTGCCTGGTTTCGTGAGGATATTGATAACATTAGGCTGAAACTGACAACACCAGAGTCTCATGTCCAAATATGGAAAAAAACACTTGAAAGCATTGCTTCCGAGGGGCTTCTTGATGCCATTTTATATTTGGATTGTAACAACGAATTTCCATATTGGTGTCAGTTTTTACCTTCAGGTTTTAAACGCAACAGCCCGGAAGGGTTAAAATGGATGAGGCAAATAGAAGAAGGTCTGAGACACTTATATCCGGAAATACCGTTTACCTTTTCGTTCGTGGCAAATGAAGATGAGACCTGGTTACCTCAAAACGTAAAATCGCACGACTTTCTTGAAATTCATGTATGGATGGCCAACTACTCTGATTTTTATAAGAAACTGAATTACAACTATGAACGGTTCGATACGAAAGGATATGACAGAATTCAGTTGAATGCCGAATCTTTATATAATTCAGACAAGGAATATTATCAGAATAGTTTAAAAGAAGGAATCCAGCATATCATTGACTTATCAAAGAGTTCCAAATTACCGGTAATAACTACCGAGTGTTGGGGAATTGTGGATTATAAAGATTTCCCTATGCTGAACTGGGGATGGGTAAAAGATCTCTGTACTATTGGTGTTGAAAATGCCACAAAATCAGGACGTTGGGTTGCAATTGCAACAAGTAACTTTTGTGGCCCCCAATTTAAAGGAATGTGGAATGATATTGCATATCACCGGAAACTTACCTCTATGATAAAAAGCTCGACCTTCGACCAATCCTTTAATGATCTAAAAATTGTGAAGAGACTGAATTATTAATAAAGAATAAACAGACCAATGAAACTTTTTATCAGACGTATTCTGTGGCTCATACTGATTGTTATTTGTAGTTATCCCTTACAAGCACAGGAGAACAAAACCGTGTTCAATATAAAATTGAAAAATGAGTCGGTAATGCAAATTACGGTTTGTAGTCCGGAGATTTTTCGTATCCGGGTTTCGGCAGGAAAAGACTTTCCGCAATCGCTCATGGAGCGATACGGCATCCTGAAAACTGATTGGGGCACAGTGACAGTATCTTCAAAAAATGAAAAAGGGAATCGGGTTATACAGACGAATAACTATCAGCTAACTGTCAATGAAACTACAGGAGATATTTCGGTAAAGGATGCGTTTGGGAAGCTAATCATCATCAATATCCGGACCTATTCAGATGCAAGTGAATCTCTTAATATGGAATTGGCGCAATCACTCAGGAAATACTTTGGAAAAGAGAAACCATCTGTCGATATTATTGGAGATCCAAATTATGCACATAATCCAAAAGACACCATTCATTCGCCTGCAAAAATATCATCTGTTCTGGAGGTAACACTTACCGAGGATGAACGCTTTTACGGAGGCGGGAATATAAGCCGCACGAACATCCAACACCGGGGTTCTGCCTTAAAAATGTGGGCCACTTATCAGAAAACAGAAATTCCTGTACCTTTTCTGATGAGTTCAAATGGATGGGGTGTTCTTAATAATACAACTTCACTCAACTATTTCGATATTGGACGTTTTCAGAAAGATAAAATGTTTGTTTCCAATACAGCCGGTGACATGGACTTTTACCTGATGCTGGGTAACTCGATGGGAGATGTTATCGCCGAATATGTTACCATCACCGGTAAGCCTTATCTTTTACCTAAATGGGCCTATGGACTTGCTTTTGGCGGTAATACCATGGAAGATCAGTTCGATATTATGAACAATGCGGTGCGGTTCAGAGAGGAGAAAATTCCCTGTGATATTTTTTGGTTAGAACCTCAGTGGATGTCAAAAAAATATGACTATACAACTTCAAAGTACTGGAATCTGGATAAGTTCCCGGCTGAGCCTTTTTGGAATGTGAATCGGTTTCCCAAGACTGAATCCCGGACGCTCTTTATTTCGAAGTTACACAAACTGGGGTTCAAACTGGCCTTGTGGTTGTGCATTGATCAGGATCTGAGTATTGAAGAAGAAGATCTTTGGGCAAAAAAAGCGGGAATGCCACAGTCAGGTCTGGAACACTGGTTTCCACATTTGACTAAGTTCATGGATCAGGGTGTTGACGGATTTAAACTCGACCCGGGGCGCACACTTGATGAACATATCTACAGAAAATACTATAACGGATATACTGACAGGGAAATGCACAATCTGAATCAGGTTTTACTACCCAAACAAATGGCAACCACTTTCAGGGAGCATAAAGGTATCCGGTCGTTTCATCATTATTGCGGTGGGTATGCCGGCACTCAACATTGGGGAGCATCCACAAGCGGTGATAACGGCGGAGGGAAGAATGCTTTATACGACCAGCTGAATCTTGGATTAAGCGGTTTTGTAAATACCTCGGCCGATGTGATGGAAAATGTTGACGACAACAAGGCCGGAATGCACCTTGGCTTTTTCCTTCCCTGGGTCCAGATCAACAGTTGGTACAGTTTACACCATCCATGGTATCTGAAACCCGATGAGAAAGAAACATTCCGATATTACGCTCAGTTGCGCAATAACCTGACTCCCTATATCTATTCAGCCGCTTTACAGGGTAGCCAAACCGGAATGCCTATATTAAGGGCAATGCCACTGGTATTTCCTGATGATCGAAAAGTTGATAACATGATTTATCAATACATGTTTGGCGAAAACCTTCTGGTTAGTGCTTTCAGCGACTCTATCTACTTGCCAAAGGGAAACTGGAAAAACTATTGGACGGATGAAAAACTTACCGGAGGAAAAACCATCCATTCCAAAGTACCCGATAACAGAGGCGGACTTCTTTTTATCAAGGCTGGCGCCATTATACCCTATCAGAAACCGATGCAATACATCGGGGAATATCCCGTCGATACCCTTATTGTAAAGGTTTTTCCAGACAAACAAAGCGCTTACACTTTATGGGAGGATGATGGCAGTTCGTTTGATTATGAAAATGGAAGGATCGCTAAAACACGCTTCGAATGTATTGACAATAGTAAGGAAACACAACTGGTCATTTACCCATGCCAGGGTTCCTATTCAGGGATCTCCGATTCCCGTAATTATCAGGTGGAAATAGGTTTTTCTCACAAACCCTTGCAAGTGTTGGTAAATGGCAACAAAATCGAAAACTGGAAATGCGATAGTTCTGGGAAAGTAACGCTTTCGTTTGATCAGAAAAGCAGGACTGAAAAACAGACAGTCAAATTTTTAAAGGTTGAATAAAGTTAATTATTTGGTTTGTTATAAAATTTAAACAATTTCAATTTAGCTGGTATGTCAAGAACAATATTTTTTTTGTTGGTTACGTGTATTTTTTCTTATGGTAGGGTATATGCCGTTTCTGATGCACGACCAGTTATTATATGGGCATCCTCACCTGTAGCTCCTGGCGAAACAGCAATGTTGCAGGCGGGAAATTTTTCTAAAGAGGCCAAAGTCCAAATGGTTCAGTTAAAAGATGGCCGGGCCGGAAGCGCTAAATTATTTACCAATCCGCTTGCTCTAAAATGGATTATGGTTGATGTGTTGCAACGCAGCGAATCAACTTTAAAATTTGTGATCCCCTCAGTATGGGAAATGGGAATTTATGCCTGCCGGATCGTTGACGGACAGGTTTATTCTGATACCTTTTATCTCAACTCACCGCAATGCTGGTGGTTACAGGGTGATCAGGGGAAAACAGCATCTCCCGGAGGATGGGTACGCTTATTCGGAAATTGTTTGAACACAGATAAGCACAAAACTTCGGTCCAGCTCAAGGATTCATTGGGTAAAACATTTGCTGTTCCGCTTGAATATGCCCATCAGTTTGATCTTAAAGTACTGTTGCCTGCTACTGTTTCGTCAGGTTCTTATGAGGTCTGGATTCACAATGGATCGGGCGGGGAGATGACCTGGCAGCCATGTGGAAAGCTGAAAGTTTGTAAAGAGGAAGAATGGCCTTCAACCCTTTTTAATGTTAAAACGCTTGGATTCGAAACCGCCTTAAGACAGGCTAAAGCCAACATGGGTGGAGTCATCTATTTTCCGCGTGGCGAATATCACCTGTCCGATTCTTTGGAAATACCGGATAATACCATTCTCCGTGGAGAGCGAAAAGACCTGGTCAGCCTCTACTGGCTTGATCAAAAACAGTTGAGAAAGTCGTTAATTCATGGGGAAAAATTTGCAATAGAGGATATGACACTTTATTGCCAGAATTATTTTTGGGCTTTTATTCGGGTTGATAAAGGTGAATTCAGAATGGCCCGTGTCCGTATTAGGGCCGATCACATGTTTATGTTAGGCCGGACGATCAATGAAGCGGGTTTCAGGGGCAGAAAATTGAATGGAGATGAAAAAGGAGATGAGTCAAACGCTTTATATTTAAATGGATTGGAATCGTTTTCCATTACCGATTGTGAAATATTGGCTGGTTCTACAGGATTGACACTCTGGAACTCCGGCTACGGAATCATCCGGAACAATCATATTCAGTACGGAAGAAGAGCATTCAGATGTGAATGCTCCAACCAGCTTATAATTGAAAAAAATAACCTGGAAGGGCATGATATGGCTGCAACAGGGAATGATTTTGCCACCTTTTTTGGAAATTCCGAAGAAAATGTGCTGTTCAAAGAAAACCGTTTTGCAAATGCGTATGGGCTTGACCGTGAACTGCTGACTTTTGATGCGACAGGAGGTGCCTATTTCGGATACATTACCTCAGTCTCTGGCAAAAAATTGGTCCTGGCAAAAGATCCGCTCTTTAAACGATATGCACTTAATCCCACAGATTGGAGAAATGCTGTAGTTTGTATCCTTGATGGGAAAGGAGTTGGGCAATATCGTCGCATCGTTAACCACCTTGGTCGCGACTGGGAGGTGGCTGCGCCTTGGTCGGTTGATCCGGATGAAACATCCATCCTTTCCATTGTACCTTTCCGGGGGAGGACGCTGATCATCAACAATACCTTCGAAGACGGTGGTAATATGCAGCTGTATGGGATGTCTATCGAAAATATTGTTTCCGGCAATAAGGGGATCCGAATGAGTGGTTTCCTGGCCTGGGGTTTGAATGCACGTTTATGGGGATGGCAACCATCGTGGTACAATCAGTTTTTACACACTGAGATTGTGGAAGGAAACAGTTACTCACACGCACCTGCCTTGATTGGTATCTGGGGCAATGTGGATACAATGGATAAAATCAAAAATAATAGTAAGGTGCCTGAAAAAGAACGCATTGTTTTTGAGGAAATCTGGAGCCATTTTGAAATAACACCTAAAATGGCAGATTTGTCGCTGGCACGGTGCAATGTGGTAAGAAACAGTGCCATTCGCAGTAATGGGAAGATTATCGTCAGCGGTAATGCATCCGACGTAGTTATTGCGAAGAACTTTATTTCAAACTCAGCAGCCGGGATTCAACTGGATAAAAAACCTGATTATATCTATCTCCGGTTAAACCGGTTTGAAAACGTTGATCAGCCAGTTACCGGAGAAGGAAAAGATAAGGCCGTAATACTTACCAAATAGTTTTTTGTATTTATTGAACACGTGAAAAATTAATAATACCACCAATCATGAAATTTAGAAAATGTTATTGTTTCCTCCTGACAGCTTTTATCGGAGCAATTTGTATGAGTGGGTGCTCGCCTGAAAAAGAAATACCACCTTTAGCTTATCTAAATAGTAACAGTATCCGCCAATTGGAAAATGTTTCTCAGGGTCTGGATCCGAATGGACACGAATTGGCCAATATCTTTCTGAAGCATCTGGCAGATAAGGGTCCTTTCGATATTCAAAAATTCGACAGTACTGTTTCTGAAACGTTCATTAAAGAATCGTCGTTGGTGAAAGACCTGATGAATGATAAAGTTTCCCTGTTGAACGGGTATGGTGCACAATACATAGGTACTCCTGTTCAATGGTTTCTGGCACCCAAAGGCGATCTGCAATGGACGACGCACCTTTCGCGTCATTACTGGCTTAATCCTCTGGCTCATGCATGGAGGGCAACAAAGGATCCTGTATATAGTCAAAAAATTGTAGATGTCTTAATTGATTGGATTGTGAAAAATCCGATAGGAAGTGACAAACTGAGCTGGGGTAAAGAGGAGTCTGACAACACGGGTTCACCCGATCTTGTTCGCGAAGGTTTTTTCTTTACCTATGTCGACGGACCATGGACTTCTCTGTCTGCTCATGCCAGGCTCGATAACTGGACTTATCTTTTGTCAATGATCCATGATTCCCCTCAAATGACAAACAGAAATCTTTCAGTCATTTTCAACAGCCTTGCCAATGACCATCGGATTTCAATGATCAGCAATCCGCGAAAAATGAACCAATTCATAGCAATTGCCACTTCATTGGTAAATTATTGCTGGTATTATCCTTTTCTGAAAGGATCCTCCGAAGCGGGTATAATAGGACTTAAAAGGGTTCGGTTTTTCGCAAACACCGAAATATATCCGGACGGATCAATGGCTGAATGTTCCCCAAATTATGCTGTCGGGTCGCTTGAACGTGTGAGCAAAATTGTTCGGGGAGATCAAATAAAAGGTGGAGATTTGTACAAGGAATTAGATCAAAGAATCTGCAAGGCTTTACGTTATTTTGTGCTTTCTGCCGACCCTGAAGGAAATTCTCCCCGTATCGCCAAAGGGAAAAGTTCCGTAATGCCACTTGTTGACCGGATAGGGGCACTTTGTGATGACCCTCAGATAAATTATCTCTATACGAACGGAGCTAAAGGACAATGTCCCGGCTCTTTGTCTGTTTCCTACGATTGGGCAGGACACGTTATTTTTAGGTCAGACTGGCGAAAGAACTCCACATGGTTGTTTTTTGAACCTGGCCCCCGGGGTAGCGGACACTCCGATGTGGCAACCTTAAATATCCAGCTGAAGTCAAAAGGAGAATGGCTGCTGACAGATCCGGGATATTATACGTATTCAAATTCCGGGGAAGAAGGAGAAATGTCCGAATATTTGCATTCATCGGCTGCCCATAATATAGCCCTTGTGGATAAGCAAAATCAACTTCCATTTGAATGGGGTAAAGATCGGACTTATAATAGTGAACCGGGGAACTATAACTGGAGCGATAATGGAAAAATTGCAAAAGCCGAAGGGGTTTACAATTTTGGATATGGCCAGGAAGGAAAAATCAAAGTAACCCATAAAAGACAGATAATATACCATCGCGAAACAGACAAATTCATCATCAAAGATAGTTTTGAAGGTGAAGGTGTTCATCAGGTGGAACTACTGTGGCAATTGCCCCCGGAAGCAAAATTAATTCTTAATGATAAGGCGCTTACCATAGAAAATGGCATGGCTGCAGCTCAATTTAATATTACGGGCAACCAGCCATTCCGCATCAATTCGTCAAAAGGGAGTAAAAATCCCCTTTCAGGGTGGTTTTCGCTGAATTACGGGGACCTTGAGCCAAGCAATACTGTCAGGGTAAGGGCCGAAGGGAAATTGCCGATCGTCTTTGAAACGGAAATAGCTATAAATCAACAGCTATAAATCACAAGCTTGATATAAAAAGACAATGAAAGCACTACTTTTAATTATTGTATTTTGCTCATCTCCTTTTTTCGTACATTCGATGATTAAGGTGAAAGATCAGGAAACCCAATTGCCCCGAAGTGAATGGATGAAAGGGAAATATGGCATAATGGTTCATTGGCTTTCACCCCATTTCGATAAAACAAAAACGAACAAAGAACCTCTTCCAGAAAAAGGAGCGATTAAAAATGATTTGAATGATGCGGTGAATGGATTTGATGTGAACCGCTTTATGAAGGACTTTGACCGCTCCGGTGCCGAATGGCTGATATTCACCATTGGACATAATCCCGGCACCTATGCCAGCCCCAATTCTGTGATTGACTCTTTAGCAGGTTTGGGGCATACCTCGAACCGAGATCTTGTACTCGAAATTGCAAAAGCGGTAAAAAAGAGAGGGAAGCGGTTTATTGCCTATTTGCCATGCGA
>CAILKW010000041.1 GCA_903834845.1 uncultured Bacteroidia bacterium
GTTGTGGCAGCTATCTTAGGAAATAAAGCAGGTTGCATGGGAGCATCATCATTAGTTTTTAAAAATATCATTTAAATTTTTATATATGAATAAATTAGCAATTCTTGGCGGGACACCTGTACGTGATGTAAGAACAAATCCCTGGCCAAAATGGCCAGTTTGGGATAAAAATGAAGAAATAGCCTTAATTGAAGTTTTAAACAGCGGAGTTTGGTCGTATAACGGCCCAAAGGAGACCGAATTTAACAAAAATTTTGCTGACTTTACCGGTGTTAAGTATGCAATCTCTGCGGCAAACGGAACAGTAACCCTTCTTATGGCATTGGAAGCTTGCGGTGTTGGAGTTGGCGATGAAGTTATTTTGCCTGGCCTAACATGGCAGGCAACAGCCGCCACAATCTTAGATGTAAATGCAACGCCTATCTTGGTTGATGTATGCGAAGATACCTGGTGTATTGATCCTAAAGAAGTTGAAAAGGCAATCACACCCCGGACAAAAGCAATTATCCCAGTTCATTTGTACGGTAGTTTTGCCGATATGGATGAGATTCTTAGAATTGCCAAAAAATACAATCTTTATGTAATCGAAGATTGCGCGCATAAACATGGCGGTGAGTGGAATGGTCAAAAAGCTGGAAGCATTGGCGATATCGGAAGCTTTAGTTATCAATTATCAAAACATTTAACTGCCGGCGAGGGTGGGACAGTAACAACAAACAACTTTGACTTGTACGAAAAACTTGACGCGCTTCGCAATTGTGGAAGAAGACCTGAGCCTGAAACCGAGGTTAAAGCTGATAAAGGAGAGGGAGTTTATTTCGATGCTGGAAATTTTCTCCAGTCAGGAAATTACCGAATTACTGAATTTCAGGCCGCTATATTAATAGAAGGTCTCAAAAGACTACCCGAACAAAATCGTGTAAGAGATGAAAATGGAATTTATCTTAATTCACTTTTAAAAGAAATTCCTGGTGTCATTCCTATGAAGAGGGATGCACGCGAAACAAAAGAAGCTTATTTCAATTTTTCCTTCAGGTACAATATGGCTGATTTTAAAGGCCTCCCGGTAGCGAAATTTAGAGCTGCTCTGACCGCGGAAATCGGTATTGAAGTGGCAGCAAGTTACACTCCTTTAAATAATTGCTCACTTTATGTTCCACTAACAAAACCGGCACGTCACAAACTGAATGACGAATACTGGGCAGCAATTGATCCATCCCGCTTTAAATTGCCTGTTTGTGATAGAATTCACTTTGAAGGATCTGCCTGTATTCATCACAAAATTCTTATGGGTACTTATGCCGATATGGATTTGGTAGCAGCAGCAATCAGAAAAGTTTATGATAACGCTGAAAATCTTTTATGATGAGAAAAATTAGAGTAGCACTTATAGGCTGTGGCTATATTGCAAATTATCATGCTAGAGGGCTTCAGACTTTACCTGATGTGGAAATTGCAGTAGTGGTTGGTTTACCCATTGAAGCAGCACAGGCATTTGCAGAGAAATATAATATCAAAGAAGCAACAACTGATGTTTCTGCACTTTTTGACAGAGACGATATTGATGCCGCAGTTATTGGAACTCCAAATAAATATCATGCCCCTTTTGCAATAAGTTTTCTGAACAAAGGGAAAGATGTTTTTCTTGAAAAACCTATGGCATTGAATGTTGAAGAAGGGCTCCTAATAAAAGTGGCTGCCGATGCAGGCAATCGCATTGTCATGTCGGGGCACATGTGGAGATTCGACAACGATGTAAATTTTGTAAAAGATGTTGTTGATTCCGGTCAATTAGGAAAGATTGTTAAAACAAAAGGATACGGAATACATGAGAATTGGGGACCTGCTGGTTGGTTTTCACAAAAGGAACTCGCCGGAGGTGGTGCCCTTGCTGATATGGGAGTTCATGCAATTGATACAGTTCGATATATTCTTGGCGATCCCAAACCATTGAAAGTTTATGCCAAAATTGGTACTCATTATGGCAATTATGATGTTGACGACTCGGGAATAGTTCTCATTTCATGGGATAATGGTACTGAATCAATCATTGAAAGTGGTTGGTGGCAACCTCATACCGATGGACCTGAAGCAGCAACCGGAATTTATGGTACAAAAGGCTATGCAAATGTGTTTCCAACTTACTTAAAATACAAAGTTGGTGGTGTAACTGGAAAATTTGATGCCAAAATGCCGGAGAAAAAAGAACATTGCGAGCAGGGTATGTACAGCCGACAGATGGAACATTTTATTGACTGCGTGCGAACAAGGAAACAGCCTGTTCCAGGTTTTATTGAAGGGCAAATTATCCTTGAAATTGTTGATGCTGCTTATAAATCATCTGAAACCGGTGAAGTTGTAAATCTCTGAAAGACATTAGTAATTTATTTTCTTTCTTAATCTATAAAAACAAAAAAAATAACTTTATGGCAACTAAAAAAATAATTTTTTATCTTTTTGCAGCCGCACTTGTTTTATTTAGCCAAAGCTGCACCAAATCGAAACCATCTGTTTTAAAGCTTAAAGACAATTGGCAAATTCAATCATCGGCCTTGGTTAACAGCAATGGCAGTCAAATTTCAACAAATGAATTTAGTACTGACAAATGGTATTCGACAACAGTTCCAAGCACAGTCTTAGCTGCATTGGTCGAAAATAATGTTTATCCCGATCCATTTTATGCCGAAAACCTTAAAAAAATTCCCGGTTATAAAACGGGCAGTTGGCTCTCGATGACCAAAGACAGTCCGTTCCGACCTTCATGGTGGTACAAGACTAAGTTTGAAATACCATCAGACTGGGCAGGTAAATTTATGTCGCTTCACCTCGATGGTATTAATCTTAAAGCAAATGTCTGGCTAAACGGACATTTGATTGCCGACACTGCAAGCGTTGTGGGGATGTTCAGAAGATTCGAATTCGACATTAACGAATGGGGAGTAACAGGAGCTGAAAATAGTCTTGCAATTGAAGTTTTTGGTCCCGGAAGGATACCTGATGTTAAATACTATACCAAACAGGTTGAGGCTACAACCGGCTGGGATGATCATAATCCCCAACCACCAGATCTGAATATGGGTGTATGGCGTAATGTATTTATTTCTGCTGATGGCCCCGTTTCTATAAGGTATCCATATATTGTTACTGATCTGGACCTTCCATCATTAGATGCAGCCCATCTTACTGTTTCGGCTAAGCTGATCAACTCAAGCAATAAAAAAGTAAAGGGGATTTTTAAAGGAGTCGTTGAATCTGTTCAATTTGAAAAAGAAGTTACTCTTGCTCCACACGAAGCAAAAGAGGTAAAATTCGAGCCTTCCGAATATAATCAGTTGAATATTAAAAATCCACGTATTTGGTGGCCTCACACTGTCGGAACTCAGGAATTATATGATCTGAAGCTTTCCTTTGAGGAGAAGGGAAATATCTCTGCTGAAGAAACTATTCGTTTTGGTATTCGTGAAGTTTCAACATATATAAATAAAGAAGGTTGGCGGGGCTATCAGGTAAACGGAAAGAATATTCTTATCCGTGGCGGTGCCTGGATGACAAGCGACATGCTTTTACGGCTAACTCCCGAACGTTATGAAGGTTTGATAAAGTATGCTAAAGAGGCAGGATTGAACGCACTGCGTTCCGAAGGATTCTCAATACGCGAAACAGAGGATTTTTATAACTTATGTGATGAAAACGGAATACTCGTAATACAGCAGTTTTTTGGGAGAAACCTTCCTGACGAAAAACTTGCCGTCAATATAATCGAAGATATGTTATTGCGTATTCGTAATCATCCGAGTTTGATACATTTTCTCGGACACGATGAAACTTTTCCTACCGAAAATCTTGATAAGAATTATAAAGAACTGATTGCTAAATATACTCCTGAAAGAACCTATCAACCACATTCAGGTGCTTTCGAGGTTGAAGAGAGATTCAAAACGGGAGGAACACGCACAGGAACCTTAGAGCTTTGGGCTTATGCAAATCCTTCTCAATATTATAAAGGTAAAGAAGATGGAGCATGGGGTTTTGCCCAGTCAGGTGGTATAGGTGGCATTTTTGCACCTTATGAGAGTATCCGTAAAATGATGCCTGAAAACGCTTTATGGCCTGTTGAGAATGAAACCTTCTCGTTTCATACAGTTCTTCAGGGAATCGAATATTTTCAGGCCGGACTTGATGCCATAAATAACCGTTATGGAAAACCTACCGGAATTATTGATTTATGCACTAAGGGTATGGCCTTGAATTACGAAAGTGCCCGTGGTATGTTTGAATCTTATGCCCGGAATAAATACGATGCTCTCGGAATAACAACCTGGAAATATGATGCTGCCTGGCCTGCAGCTTGTAGTTGGCAGTATGTTGACTGGTATCTGAATGTGGGTGGTGCTTATTATGGAACCAAAAAAGCGTGTGAACCGTTACACGTCCAATATTCTTATGATGACAATTCTATTTATGTTGTAAACAGTTTTTATCAGGATTTTAAAGATTTAAAGGTAACTGCAAAGATTTTCAATTTTGATCTGAAGGAAAAACTATCGAAAACAGCAGTTGTTGGTGTCGGTTCAGACGGTAAAACAGAGGCATTTAAAGTTGAATTTCCGTCAGGATTAAGTAAAACATTCTTTTTGAAGCTAAAATTGGAAGATAGTTCCGGTAAAGAGATTTCCGATAATTTTTACTGGCTGTCAACAGTTCAGGATATACCCGGAACAAAGCTTGAAGTGAAAAGCCCAAGAGGCTTTGACTGGGATTTATTCATAGCAAAACCAAAATCTGTTGCCGATTTTACATCCCTCGAAAGTCTCCCACCTGTTGAATTGCAAAAAACTTTTCAAATTCTGCAGGATAGCTTAGAAATTAAGGGAATTGTAAAAATCAAAAATATTGGAAGCAATCTGGCTTTTATGGTTCATACAGCCCTGACTAAAGGTGAAGGGGGAGACGAAATTTCTCCTGCTTATTGGAGCGATAACTATTTTACCTTACTTCCCGGAGAGGAGAAATTGATAAAAGTACAGTACAATAAAATTTATCAGGAAAATAAAACAGCAACATTAAAAGTTGATGGCTGGAACGTA
>CAILKW010000042.1 GCA_903834845.1 uncultured Bacteroidia bacterium
ACCAATTTCATACCACTTATGTCAACTTCTGCATCCGAGTTGTTGTAAAACTCTACCCAGTCGTCATCGGGAGTTTGCGATCCGCAGACCTCGTTCAATACCAGTGCTGCCCAGTTTGGTGCTGGTGCAATTGTAATTTTTGGCCAGGTAATTCCCAAATCGTGGTTAAACGCACTGGTTACTTGTCCGGCAGCATCTTTAGTTTCAGATGGATTGTAAGCATTTTGACTGTTATTGTCCACAGCTCTGAGATAGTAACGGACAATAGCATTATTTGCCTGTCCTGGAATTACACCTGTCCATAATCCATTTACCATTGTTAGCGGAACAGTTGCCTTGGTTATTGCATCTGTAGAATTTACTGTGTAGTAAAGCTTTACCTCTGTAATACTACCCATATCAAAAGCGGTTATACTAAATGTAATAGCTTCGGTTGCTAAAGGATTGAGATTTGAAATAGCTACATTGGTAAAGGATGGCAACCCATCTTTAACCGCAAATGAACCTTTTGTATCGGGAGCAGTAGCTGGGAAGTACGATTTCAAACCAGTAGCATCGGTTGCTTCAATGTAATACTTTACAGTTTCACCACCTTTAAACAACGGAAGCTTGAAAGTATAAACACCCGCACCCAAAGGAGCCATACTTGAAAATACAACATCGGATAATGACTGGTAAAAGATTTTTACATCCCCCAGACCCGAAGCGTCAGAAACAGTTACACTGTATGTAAATCTGTCATTGTCGTTTACATCTGTAATTGCTGTTGCGGTAATCGTTGGTGGATTATTTGTATTGCTGTTTGCCGTTCCTTGAGTAGCATTGGCGTTGGCAAAAACTGTACCTCCATCAGGAATTCTGGCATAAGTCACGCCAAGAGGCATAGCGGGTAGTGCAACTTCATCAATAATTGCCTGTTTAGCGTCCACCAGATAAACCGATTCGCCACCTGAAGAAATACCGAAAGCTGCATATTTTGTTGGTTCAGCGGCTGCAAGAGCAACATCGCAGATTACTACAAAATAGCCTTTAGCAGCAACTTTAGTTCCAGCGGGAAATTTAAAAATTGCTGCAGGTTTGTCGTAAACACCAAAACCACTGATATCAACTTCAATGCTTGTCGGATTATAAATTTCGATCCAGTCGGGTTTAGGATCCCCCGCATTTGAATTTACTTCGTTGATAATTAAAGCAATATCAGAGATCTGACTCTGGTTCTCATAAATATTATCCACAACACATGACTTAAAAAGAAGAGCTGTTGATAAAAGAACAGTAAATAAAAATATTTTTTTCATGATTTATGTAATATTAAAAGTCAATTTCAATTCTTGCCTGAACAAATCCATAGTCATCACCGCCATTGCCGGATGGTTCAGTAACTTTGGTGTAATCTGTTGTCAAATTACCAGTGGCATCATGACCAACAAAAAGTTTTCCTTTGCCGCTTGCATAGCGGTCGTGGTCTATATAGGAATAGTTGACCATAAATTTAACATTTGCGTTTGCATGAAAAGTCACGCCACCTGTATATCCGTTGGCACTTCCTCCCATAATTTCGGCGTACTTATCGTTGAAGTTGATGTAGTCGAAACGTAAAGCCAATTCAATGTCTCCCCATTTTTTCCCGCGAGTTACCTGAGTGTATTCAGCTTCAGCCTCGTCATAGTTGTACTTGCCTCCATTAATCAAATAAGATACAGCCCCGTAAACACCGCTGTGCTTGTAATTTTTAAAACCCTCTTCGCGATAGAGTTTTGAATATATGTACTCGCTTGAGAATTTGAAATTATTATAACTTGCAGAAAATTCCCCTCCAAAGATAGTGTAATACTTAATATTGGATATATCATCTGAGTCGAGATACTTCTTTCTGCTTATTGAAGTCATATCTCGTAAGCTTATCCTATAGGTATTTGGAAATTCCCAGCTCGTTTTTGGTGTACGGTATGATCCTGATGCTCCTATATGTATCACTTTATGATCTTTGTTAATCGGCCGTACGACTAATTTCCCAGTCAATGAATAACCTTCATCTGTGCCATTTGCTTTATTAACATTTTCGGAATAAGTAGTCACTTCCAGATTTTCGACATCCTGAAAATGTACTGCAAGTGATGTCCAGTACAAACGATCCCATTTCGACACGCCAATTCCAAGATGACGTGCAGGCGCAAAGGCTGTCATAAAAGGTTCTTCAATGAATGTCTGGTATCGCGAGGTTGTGGTAGTTTCCATTGAAATAGACTCTTTAAAATATCCGGCTTTAAAATAGAATTTTTGATCATCGTCTTTGTAGCCAATAAACGCATCTTTAACATCCAGACCTCCGCCGGAAAAGTTTAAATCAACTTCACCTGTCCAATGTTTGTACAACACGGTTTTCATGGCAAATCTCAAACGCCGGATTGTAACACCGCTTCCAATTGGGTTAAGTGCATTTTTGTCGAAATAAAATGCCCCATCAAAGTTGATACGCAAGTCGTACCAGGTGCGGAAATTCTGATCGGGTGATTCAAAAACCAAAATCCCATTCCTGTATTCAGGCAATGCCGCTACGCGGCTAACCTTTTGTCCATAAGCGTTGTATCTTACTGTGTCTTGTTCCTGGCCTTTCACAAGACTCCCAGTAGAGATAAAAACCACCATCAGCAACAAAATTTTAAATCTGTTTTTCATGATAATCGGATAAAAATTAATTTTTAAAAAAGTGTTCATTATATACATTCAATTAGCTCATTATATGATGATTATATTATTTCAATGCTTGTAAAGTGTTCTTCTTGTTTGTCATATTCAAGGCTTCTGACAACCTATCCTGATAATATAAATGGAATGTCTTTAGGTGTTTCACCAAGAAAGTACTTGTGCCATTTTTAGTTTTTAATAACAAATTCTGATTGAATTGTTGTTGAATCAACTGTAAAATAGCAGCATATTGATTATCCATCTTACTGAATCTGCCGGCTGCCTAAACGGGTGATTTGTTATCTTGAAAAACATGCAAACTTAATTTTGAATTTTTTATTGCCATTACAAATAACGATACTATTGTTGAAAAAAGCAAATAAAATGGAGATATTATCATTGTTGCGTAATATAATTTGATAATCAAACAATTTGAGTTGAATTGTTCAGATGGTGCGCATATTAGCAATAGTAAATTTGTTTTCAGCAGGGTGAGTCTCAGTTTTTTCTTCAAGGTGAAGGTGTGTATTATCTGAATTGAGACTGTTTCTATTCGGTCTGGCCACCCATAACTATGGAAAAACATCCATAATATTAATAATTCTGAACCATAAAAAATGGAGAAATATTTCGTAGGAGTCTAATGCCTAAAAAAATCAACAAAAATATTTTCAAATTCAAATAAAGCTATCCTTTTTAAAGGTGCTCTATTCCCACTCAATTGTTGCAGGTGGTTTCGAGCTTATATCATAAACGACACGGTTTATTCCGCGTACCTTGTTAATAATATCATTGGAAATTTTGGCAAGAAATTCATAAGGGAGATGAACCCAATCTGCAGTCATTCCATCAGTTGAGGAAACTGCCCGTAGTGCTACAACATTTTCGTAAGTACGTTCATCACCCATTACACCAACTGATTGTACCGGTAACAACATTACGCCTGCTTGCCAAACTTTGTCGTAAAGCCCCCACTCTTTAAGTCCATTCACAAAAATTGCATCTGCCTCTTGAAGGACTCTCACTTTATCAGGAGTAACATCACTTAGTATTCTGATTCCAAGGCCCGGTCCCGGGAAAGGATGTCTTCCAAGGAGTTCTGATTTGATTCCCAGTGCTCTACCTACGCGCCGAACTTCGTCCTTAAAGAGGAGGTTTAGCGGTTCAATAACTTTCAAATTCATCTTTTCTGGAAGTCCACCCACATTATGATGGGATTTGATGGTAGCTGATGGCCCGTTAACTGAAACTGATTCAATTACATCCGGATAGATTGTTCCTTGCGCGAGCCATTTTACATCTTGAATACGATGGGCTTCAATGTCAAAGACTTCAATAAAATCTCGTCCTATGATTTTCCGTTTCCTCTCAGGGTCAACTTCTCCTTTTAGGTCATTCCAGAACCTTTCTTTTGCATCAACACCTATAACGTTAAGACCCATATTTTTATAAGAATCGAGCACGTCCTGAAATTCGTTTTTACGGAGGAGGCCATTGTCAACAAAAATGCACGTAAGATTTTTTCCGATTGCCTTGTGGAGTAAAACTCCTGCGACCGAGGAATCAACTCCTCCTGATAATCCAAGGACAACTTTATCGTTTCCTATCTTGTCGCGCAATCGCTGAATTGTGGTTTCAATAAAAGAGTCTGGAGTCCAATCTTGCAGGCAACCACAAATGTTAACCAAAAAGTTAGCAAGTATTTTTGTTCCTTCGGTGGTATGATAAACCTCAGGGTGAAACTGAATTGCGTATGTCTCTTCACCTTCTATTTTGAAAGCGGCGTTTTCGACATCCTCTGTTGAAGCAATTATTTTGGAATTATCCGGCAGATTAACAATGGAGTCCCCATGAGACATCCATACCTGTGAATTTTCGCAAATTCCGTGTAGCAAAATACTCTCACTCTGTATTACTTTGAGTTTGGCACGACCATATTCTCTCGAATCGGAGGCCGCCACTTCGCCACCGAAAAAATGAGCCAGATACTGAGCACCGTAACACACACCAAGCAAAGGATATCTCCCTTTGATATTACTTAAATCAATTCTTGGTCCGTTTTCGTCTCTTACTGAATATGGACTTCCGGAAAGGATAATTCCTTTTACTGAAGAATCCATTTTAGGGAAATGATTAAAAGGGTGAATTTCACAATAAACATTGAGTTCGCGGACGCGGCGGCCAATTAATTGGGTGTATTGGGAACCAAAGTCAAGGATGATTATTTTTTCCTGCATCGGATTTAATTTAAAAAAACATGGTATTTTGCCGCAAAGATATGGATTTATGTCAAGGCTATAAAACTGGTTGCACATCTTGATAATTCATTAGTGCTGTTTCTTTAACAGGAGGCCGTCAATGAGGAAACAAAAATCATGTGATTTATGACTTTATAGAGACAAAGATTTAGGGATATATCCAGCTAACTTTGGCGAGTTTCAATTATTAGTGCTTTAATTGATAACTAATTGTAGTTTATAAAAGCTGTTTTATTTTTAAAAATTTTATCTCATTTTAGTATTAGTATTTTAGTAATTTTAGTGAACTTTAATTACTACAGATATGGAGAATAAAAATGATTTAAGTCGTCGAAAATTTATTTCAAATACTGCCTTAGGGGCCATTGGTACTATTAGCGCTGTTGGATTGTTTGGGTCATGTGTTGGATCAGAAAAGAAAGGTCAGGAAACTAAACTTCCTGAAATGCTTACTGAGGCTCCTGATGGCAGAGTTTTAAAGGCCGGTCTTATTGGTTGTGGAGGCAGAGGTTCAGGTGCAGCAATTAATTTTGTTGATGCTGGTCCGAATTTGCAGATAGTGGCTCTTGGCGATGTCTTTGAGGATAGATTAAAGAGCTGTCGTGCCACTTTGAAAAAAGAAAGAAATATTGAGATTGATGATTCAAAATGCTTTGTTGGTTTTGATAGTTATCAGAAAGTTATAGAAGCAGGAGTGGATATTGTGCTTCTCTGTACTCCACCACATTTCCGTCCAGCCCATGTTGAGGCTGCCGTTAATGCAGGAAAACATATTTTCATGGAAAAACCTATTGCTGTTGACCCGAAGGGTGCCCGCTCGGTGTTGATAGCATCAAAAAAAGCAGAGCAAATGGGTTTGTGCATCGTGAGCGGAACAATAAGAAGAGTTCAAAAAGATTATGTGGAAACTTACAGGAGAGTAGCTAACGGTGAAATTGGTGAGATCGTAGGTGCGAACATTATCCGTAATGGAGGTTCATTGTGGGCAAAGAAAAGATTGCCTGAATGGTCCGACATGGAATATATGCTACGTAACTGGGCTAATTTCTGTTGGCTTTCCGGCGATCATATTGTGGAGCAGTTTATTCACGAAGTTGACGTTATGAATTGGTTTGTTGGAAAGATTCCTGTAAAAGCAATGGGATGGGGTGGTAGGCAGCGAAGAGTAACCGGAGATCAATACGACTTCTTTAGTATTGAATACTTATATGAAAATGGTATGCATACCCATTGTGCTGCACGTCAGATTAGTGGATGCAGCAATCTGAAAAGAGAAATTATTACCGGGACAAAAGGATTTGCCGATTGTAACGGAGCAATTTTTGATTTGAAGGGAAATCCTATATGGAAATACCCATACCCAAAAGATGGAGATACTGACTTAACATGGAAAGTTAAAGATCCATATATTCAGGAACATATCAATCTGGTAACTGCTATCAGAACCAATAAAACAATCAGTGATGCAGAAGCTCAGGTTAATTCAACGCTTATAACAATAATGGGTCGTATATCTGCTTATACAGGAAAAGATGTTACTTGGGATGAAATGTTGAATTCTGAGCTCACTCTTGGACCGAAAACTTATCTAATGGGGCCTGTTCCCAATATACCGGAGACGGTTCCTGTTATTGGTACAGAGGCTAAATTAACTTAGTCTATTTATTGTTATTGTAAAGAACCATTAAATTTTAATATATGAACAGACGAGAATTTTCGAAGGAAACGATTTTGGCATCTGCTGTTATCTCGGCCGTACCCATTCTCGGTTTTTCAAATAGCACAGTTCAGACAAACAGAAATCTGAAAAGAGGTATTATGTGGGGTAGTATTGGTTTAGGACAAACCATTGTTGAAAAATTTGAGGCAGCTAAACTTGCAGGTTTTGAAGGCGTGGAAGTAATGAGCCACCTTGACAGA
>CAILKW010000043.1 GCA_903834845.1 uncultured Bacteroidia bacterium
GATGGTATTTCAGAAACTTTGTAGTTCTTTGGGAAAGAAAGCATTGAAAGTGTTGATTGCGAAGAAGCTATCGATTTTTGTTGACAATGGCAGTGGAGTTTAATCGTTTGCTCTTTATCTGTAAACAAATCCATGTTTATTCTGCCTTGTTCCTTTTCTTTTACTAAGAACTCGTCAAGCAAAAAGCTGTTTTTTGCTAAAAGCCCTGCATCTTTTCGTAGGGAAGCATCAACCAATTCGGGATATTCGTCACGGAAAGTGAGTATTGCAGACGGTTCTATGCCGACAAGTGGAATATTGGCTGTTACTAAATCTTTCAGCAACAACACATTTCTATTGGCTATCAGTCTGGCTTTGCGCACTAAACCTTTCGACAAATAGGTCCGTCCACTCTCATCGTGTTTTGGTATTAGCACATTATATCCTAATCTCAACAATAATTTTACGGTTGTTTTACCAACTTCCACATCATTGTAGTTGGTAAATTCATCGTTAAACAGATAAACACTTTTGGTTGGTTTTATTGATTCAGCAGCCATTAATGAGCTGTAATTCTTATTATACCAACTTCGAAATGTTTGCCTTGCCAGCAGAGGAAGTGCCCTTTTTTTTGTGAAACCTAACATCGAAGTGAAAGCCGGTTTGCTCAGGAAAAAGTTAGTCACAGCAGGAATCAACGAACCTAATTTGTTGATTTTGGATATATTGGCAACCAGCAAACTGCGCAATGGCACACCATTGGCATCGTAATAATGTTGCAGAAATTCGGCTTTTAGCTTGGTCATATCCACACTCGAAGGACATTCGGATTTGCATCCCTTGCACGACAAACAAAGATCCATCACCTTATAAATCTCTTCGTGGTCGAATGGATTTTTTTTAGGCGAATTAATCAAATAGTTGTGCAAAATATTGGCTCTTGCACGTGTGGTGTTTTGTTCATCGCGGGTCGCCATAAAACTTGGGCACATAGTGCCACCCATAATTTCAGATTTACGGCAATCGCCTGCTCCGTTGCATTTTTCGACTGCCCGCATCATTCCCATTTCATTCGAGAAATCAAAAATGGTATCTATTTCTTTGGTAGGTTCTCCCACTTTGTATCGCAACGATGTGTTCATGGCGGGAGTGTCGGTAATTTTTCCAGGATTAAAAATACTCTCCGGATCCCATACTTTTTTTATTTGCCTGAGGAGTTGGTAGTTGTGTTCACCCACCATTAGTGGTATAAACTCACCGCGCAAACGTCCATCGCCATGTTCACCACTCAGCGAACCCTTGTATTTTTTCACCAATTTGGCAACATCTAATGCCAATGCCCTGAAAATTTCAACATCTTTCGGTGATTTCAGATTCAATACCGGGCGCAGGTGCAATTCGCCGGAGCCAATGTGGGCATGATAAACACAAGTAAGCTTGTATTTTTCGATAAGTAATTTGAATTCTGCAATATAATCGGGCATTTTATCCATGTAAACGGCAGTGTCTTCGATCAAACTCACCGGTTTCGCATCGCCTTTCATGTTGGAAAGTACACCAAGACCCGATTTCCTAAGGTTCCAAATTTTGGAAATGTCCTTTCCCCAAATTACAGGATAATGGAAACCAAAATTTTGATTTCGGAGTTCAGCTTCCATTTTCAGCAAAATTTCCTCTATTTCCCCTTTCGTTTCGCGGGCAAATTCAATGATTAAAATGGCTTCGGGTTCGCCTTGCAGGAAAAAGCGGTTTTTTTGTTGCTCAATATTGCCTTTGGTGAGGTCAAGAATGGTTTTGTCCATCAATTCCACTGCTTCGGGTAGGTATTTCAAGGCAATCAGATTGGCTTTCAATGCCTCTTCAAGGGTTTTGAAATGAACTGCCATCACACCTTTTACTTTGGGTGGCAATGGAACAAGATTGAGTTTTATTTCGGTAATAAAAGCCAGAGTTCCCTCAGATCCAGCAATAATTTTGCAAAAATTAAAAGGCTCTGTTACAGGTGTAAAAGGATTGGTTTCGAGCAGCAAATCTATTGCATAACCTGTATTACGCCGATGGAGTTTCTTTTCGGGATACTGGTCACGTATCTCCTGCTGGTTTTCAGGATTACTTAGAATCTCATTGACATGCTTATACAATTTATTCTCAAGCTTATCGCCACAACATTTTTGTTCAAAGTCGGAATTCGATAACGCACCGAATTCAACCTCCGAACCATCGCTAAGTATGGCTTTTACCCCCAGCAGATGGTCACGGGTACTCCCATAAAGTATCGAGTGGGAGCCACATGCGTTGTTGCCGACCATACCGCCTATCATGCAACGGTTTGAAGTAGAAGTTTCAGGTCCGAAAAAAAGATTGTGTGGTTCGAGATATTTGTTCAACTCATCCAACACGATTCCTGGTTGAAGCCGGATCCATTTTTCTTCCAGATTCAATTCGATAATATTGGTAAGATATTTCGACACATCCACAATAATTCCTTCACCCACCACCTGACCGGCAAGAGAAGTGCCTGCAGTGCGTGGAACAATAGAAACTTTATGGTTTCGTGCAAATTGTACTATCTTTATTATATCATCATCGTTTTTAGGATAAGCTACCGCCAAAGGCTCTTGCCTGTATGCCGATGCATCAGTCGAATATATAACGCGATGAATCGGGTCGGTGAACAAATCACCTGATAACGAAGATTTTAATTTTTCAAAACTATTGATTGCAATCATTGCTTTCTATTTTAAAAACTTATTTTGCTCAAATCCCATCAGCTCATAATATTTGAGTTTTTTCCAACTTTTTAATCACATCATCCGTTTCAATACCCATTTCCGCATATCGTTCCTTCGCGATTTTGTACGCTTGTTCAATCAATTGTGTTTTAATCATGATTTAACGATTTAAAATTTAACTATTTACTGCTTACTGTTTACTGCTTACTGTTTACTGCTTACTGCGAATTTCCGGAAACCAAATATCAACCAGACTCCTATACCTACCCGGTGCACCAAATAATGGATTATTGCGTTTTACCATCACATTGTCCAAATCCCTTACTGCCTCTACGCTCAATTCTTTCAATTTCTGTCCTGTGGACAACGCCCTCAAAATGGAATAAGCGGTCATCTCAAGCAATTCAACATTCATCAGTGTCCATTCAATGGTATCAGGACTCATGGTAACTATGCCATGGTTTTCCATCAAAAAGCTATTGTATTTTTGAAGATATGGACTGAAATTATCTGCCAACTTTTGCGTAATTGGCTCGGCATAAGGTACAACAGGCACCGGACCAACCTCATGCGTTGTTTCAGGAAAATAAGGTCTCATCAACCAGTTTTCGCCTTCCATAATGGCAAAAGCCCCCACGTTTGGAGCATGACAATGCAATACTGATTTAATATCAGGTCTTTCTTCGAAAAACTTCAGGTACATCCATTTTTCGCCTGTTGGCAGCCGGGTTCCTTCAATTGTTTCCCCTTTTACATCAATGAAAACCAAATCTTGCATCTGAATATCACCCTTGTTCATCATGGTAGGTGTAATCATTATCACATTGGGTTCCAATTTCCAGGCCAGATTGCCACCGAAACCGGTAACATACATGTTCGCCGCCAGGCGATGGCAACATTTCAAAAATGTCTTTGCTTCTTTCTCGTACTTTTCTATTAAGGACATGTTAAATCAAAAATTATAAATTAAAAATTAGTAAGGTACAATGATCGCCTTCAATGCTTTATTAGCATGATTACCCTGAATACAACAGCATAATTGAAATCGGCCAGGCTGAATTCGTGCGTAACAAATCTTGCGAAATCTTCTTTTTTTACTTCGGATTAAATATTAAAAAAATACTATCCTTTTTTATTGTTCTGGCCTATTTCAGCGCCTTGTTTGACGAGTTGTGCCCGAATCAATTCAACATCAACCTCTGTGGGCAATTTTTTCGTTTTTACACAGATTGCAGCCGATGTGCCTGCCGCTTCTCCCAAACACATAACAGGAGCCATGGCTCTCCACGATTCATACGCCTGTTGGTCGGACGACATACATCTGCCCGTCACCAACAGTCCTTCCACTTTCTGGGGTAACATACATCTATAAGGAATCTCATAACCAGTATGCTCCAGAAAGCGTCTGTAACCATAATAACTAATGATCGGCTGGGCAGACATCGCTATCGAATCATCGAATTTCTTGCCTTCAAGAACGTCTTTATTACTTATTTGATATAGCCCCTTAATGAACCTCGTTTGTCTGATTCCCAGCATAGAAGCTGTTTCTGTAATGTAGGCATCATCCAGAAACGGAGCGGATTTCTCCTGATTTGTTTTGAAATTGTCAAACACTAGCAGTCTGGTAGTGATTTCGGCGTTAGTCAATTCATCGGCATCGATGCAATTTGAATCTGAAACCGGTCCCCAGAATAGTTTATCATTGTTGGCAATAACCCCTTTCAGATTGTCAGCGTTCTTTGGATCTATCCGAACCTTATACATCAGGCAGTTTTTTAAATACTTATCTTTGCCAATTGTAGTCTGCCAGTAAGGTACTCCTGCCCTGTGAGCCACATCGGCATCTCCGCTGGCATCAATTATTACTTTCCCAAATATTGCCTGTCTGCCTGATTTGTTTTCAACAACGACACCAACAATGTTAGTCCCCTCCATTATAGAATCAACAAATATTGTATGGAAGAGGATTTTAACACCCTCATCATAGAGCATTTTTGTAAGGATGTATTTTGTCTTTTCGCCATCCAGCGGATAGCTGTAAGTCATATTGCCTTTCGTTGTTGGATATTTTTCTGCAGACTCGTAACTGGTCGAAATCCCAAGGCCGCCTATTTCTTTCAGTCGGAGAATCAACTCCTCAGAAATACCCTTACTTGTTTGCAGATTATCCGGCTTCTTCTGATTCCGGTAACCAACAATATTCAACATCAGTGAAGCGGTTGCTGTACCTCCAAAAAATGGAAATCGCTCAATAATAAGTGTCTTAGCACCATTTCTTACACTTGCAAGTGCGGCCGCCCATCCGGCAGGCCCTCCGCCTACAACGATTACATCAAATCTGCCGTAAACTGGCAATTTCTTCTTAGGCTCCAAATAAACATCCTTTTCGGGGGAGAGCGGAGCATCAAAACCAATTCCATGCACATTTCCACCTGCCAATGAAAATGCAGCAATTGCTACTGAACTGCTCAGGAACTTTCTACGATCGAGTTTTGAATGTGTCATAATTAGTTTAATAAAACTTTGGATATCAATTAAAATCAATCATTGCCTTCATAACACCGTCAGAAAAACCGGCCACCAAATCGAAAGCTTGCTTTGTATCTTCAAATTTAAAACGATGAGATGGCATTAAGCTCACATCTAATTTACCTTCGGCAAGTAATTCCAATGTTTCTTCCAACGCTCCATTCTGGCGACGGACATTTTGAATACAAACCTCTTTGTGGCGCAGTTTGTCCACAGGGAAAGACCAACGATCGAACTCGGGAATACCAATCATCATCAGCTTTCCACCCGGTTTTAACAGTTCAATTGCCTGATCAACGGCTTCCTGTTTTCCACAACATTCAAAAACCACATCGAGCAAGGCAGGTTCCAACTCTTTTACAGAGGCTACAACATCTTCTGTATCGGGGTTTCCAGTCCACATTGCACCACTTCGTTTCGCAATTGCCAACCGACCTTCAATTTTATCGGTTACATACACATTTTTGGCTCCCCTTTGCAACAAGGGAAGTAAAACACTCATGCCAATAGGTCCAAATCCAAGTATTCCAACATTCTTACCTGCAAAATCCATTTTGGCCAACCGTACAGCATAAACCCCAATAGCCAACGGTTCGGAGATGGCTGCTTGGTCGTAAGACATGCTTTCCGGAATAGGTAAGCAACTTGTTTCGGGCATCACAAGGTATTCGGAAAGACAACCATCTGCCTGTCCCGGACAACCCAAAAATTTCAGGTTGCGACACGTATGAGGACGGCCTTCCAAACATTGATCGCATTTAAAACATGGCATGGCTGGTTCAATGGCTATGCGGTCACCAACTTTGACGTGAGTCACCTCCGAACCGGTTTCTACTACTTGTCCTGCTCCTTCGTGACCGACAGGGAAGGGGTAATTCACAACCTGACTACCAATTTTGCCGGAAACGTAATAGTGTATATCTGAACCACATACACCCAAAACTTTCATTTTAATAAGGACGTCTGTCGGTTTCACAATCCTGGGAGTTTCTACTTCCATCATAAGCATCTGCCGGATGCCGGTTAATTGCATTGTTCTCATTCTTATTCTATTTTTTCTTTCTACATAAATCCTTAAATACACTGCAAAGATTTAAATATTTTCCGGTTAAAACTTGTAACTTTGTTCCGATTTACTTGTATTATCTTACTGCAATAACTATTTAATCCAAATGCACCATATCAGAGAAGGATTTAAAGGTCAACGCCTAATTACAATTAGTCCTGAAATATTATTGAATAGTCAAGAAAATATTCTGACAAAAAGCCTGTATGTGAAAAAGATAGGCTATAACCCTCAACTTAAATTTCACAACATAAAAAAGGATCAGGGGGTAGATTATTATTTACTCTTCTATTGTACAAATGGCGAGGGTTGGTACACCATTGAAGGGAAAACCTATAAATTAACAGCAAATCAATACTTTATACTACCTCCAAATACCCCGTACAGTTATGGTGCCAAACCCGAAAATCCCTGGACTACATATTGGGTACAATTCTCGGGAACTTTGGCACCCAGTTTTTACGAGACATACAGGGCAGGCCAGATTCTGCCCGAAACCGACTCTCGCCTGCAGGACCGCATTCAGCTGTACGAAGAGATTTATACGAATCTGGAACTGAGCTACCACAGCAATCATTACATTTATGCAAGTATCTGCCTTTTTCACTTTTTAGGTTCTTTCCGTTATCCCGAGCAGTTTCGCCGCACCCGCAAAGCAGATTTAGACGAACATGGCTTTAGTCAGAAAGTGATCTGCTACATGCGGGAAAATGTGGAAAACAACTTGACCCTGGCACAAATTGCAAAACATTTCAATCTTTCCGCCTCGCGCTTTTCTGCCGTCTTTCAACAAAAAACAGGACTGTCGCCCATTAAATATTTCATCTTGCTGAAAATGGAAAAAGCCTGTCAATACCTTGAATTATCGAATTTGAAAATAACCGAAATCTATCCCAAATTGGGGTTTTATGATGGAGCCTATTTCTCAAAGATATTTACTAAAACAATGGGAGTTGCACCATCCAGGTACAGGGAACGGGAAAAATCAAGCTAATCCTGTTTATTTTTCAGATACAAGCGGATAACATCTAAAAAGCTCGTCCTGCAACTCGAAATACGCACTAAACAGGAGATCTTTATTGTCTTCCATCGAAAAACAAAGTGGTTTGCCCGGAATTGACTTAATGCTTTGAATTAGCTTTTCAGGCTTTGTGTTGATGCTGACCTCCTTTTGTGGGTTATTTGCATTAGCGGCGGCCAACAAAATCGGGCCATATTCCAATACATAATGCTGTCCATCATTGTAATTTTTCTCAGAACCTTCATAGCGGGTTGCTTTGAAATTCATGGGATCGTACTTGCCATGTCGGTTTTACCTATACTACTTTACTCCCGAAACCACTTGGATAACCGTAATCGTCGGCCAACACAATGCTAAAACCCTGCTGGCGCATATTTCACACTCTTCTGAATCTCAGCCGGATTTGGCTACTTACCAACAATCAGCATATTATAGAGTCCACCACCTTGTATTTTGCCGATACCATACTCCTTGAATTGAGCTATTTACCCCGAAAATGTGGTATTCAATCAGATAAGCACTTAGTTCTACTTTTAGATTCCAAGAATCGTCATTGTTTTTATAATAGTGGTCAATATCCTATTTCCGACTTTTGAACCTGATTAGCATTTGATTATATAGTTTTGCTATGGACCTTGACCTGAAATCAATTGTGCAGTGATCATTATCCTTGCATCAGGGACACTTATCAATTCATATTCAGGTTTTCCCTATATACATTCAACACAAAACTTACTTTTTAAACGTTCCCGAAATTCGGGATGCGGAGTGCGACACCAGACGAAATGTGAAAAATAATCAACTGCAATCCTACCTGTTCCGATTTTTCGGAAAAGCAATCCCAAACTTACCTGCACAGTGCAAAAAACTATTGTCTGACTGTGCTTCAGATTATTGGATTGCTTCCCGATTCGTACCTCTCGGGACACGTCATTAAGCATTTTGAACAGGCTAACAATTTAATATAGAGTCGCTTAATTCGCAAAGACAATTACTGAAGGAAGATCATCAAAAGTTGTGGATTGCGCTACAAAGTTTCAAAAGTTGCATGAAAAATTCTATCAAACTTATTAGCAATTACTAACTTAGTACCAGTTACCGAAATGCGGGACGCAGAGTGCGACACAGTTCGAAATTTAAAGGATAGTCATCTGCATGGAACATGTTCCTGCCTGCCCCGTTTTTTCGGGGATTCTTTGGAAAAGTAAAAACAAATTTTAGCATGTTTTAAGCTTGAAATTGCTTGAAAAATGCATGGTTATCAATTTCAACTCCAATTTAGGCTTCAGATAACTGCCAATCTGACTATTGTCTTTGAACCTTTTCTCCCTTTTACTACTGCCAAATTGAGAAGTTTTATGAACCTCATGAAATTTGATTAGAAGGAGCTTGGTCGTACTGATTTGATAAGAGTGGGCCATAGAATAAATACACCGGAGCTTCTTTTTGAGAAAATTGAAGATGAGGCAATTCAGGCACAGGTAGATAATCTGCTGGCAACAAAGAGAGCCAATGAATTGGAACAGCAAACAGCAAAACCTGCAAAAGATAATATTGTTTATGAGGATTTTGCCAAAATGGATATCCGTATTGGTACTATCATAGCAGCCGAAAAGGTGGCGAAGACAAAAAAGTTGTTAAAGCTTACGATTGATACCGGTATAGATCAGCGAACGGTTGTATCTGGAATTGCCGAATACTTTGAACCTGAAAATATTATAGGCCAGCAGGTTACAATTCTGGTGAATCTTGCCCCCAAAATGCTGAAAGGGATCGAGTCACAGGGAATGATTCTGACGGCTGAGAATTCGGACGGGTCGCTTGTATTTGTAACACCGGCATCAAAAATCAAAGAGGGGTCGGAAGTTAAGTAGGTTGGCTTTACTTTTGCAGGATTTAAAATGAGCAACAAAAAAAACAGACTTTGGATTATTCCAATTTCAAGATCCCTTTTCTATAGCTGATCAATAAATCTTTGTTTCTGATGAAATCAACACCAAGCAGGCCATCAAATTGAAATCCAGGTGGAAGCTTATAAGATATTACATTAACATTTCGACGAATAAGACCAAGTGCTTTGATTGTTCGAACTTTCATTAAATCACCTTTTTCCCTTTGACTTCCGGTCGTAAAAGACGTTTTTTCAATTATGTCATCTTTTGAGTATTTACATCTTTCCAAAAAATCTGGCTGAATTACTGTAGTAGTACATCCAGTATCCAAAACGAAAACACCATCAACAATTATATCATCTTTTTTGATTGATACCTCGACTAAAATCAATTTAGCCTTTCTGTCAAAAGGGATTTCTATCATAAGACAAAAATTTGAGAGTTGTCAATTTCGCCAAAGTACCTGACTGTTAGGTGCTTAAAATTACAATTTAATGATTTCTCGTGTACCTTTTGTTTGTCTTTGTCAAAAAAAACTAATAATCCTTTCGAAAATTTCCCGGATTTTGTGGAATAAACCGGATTAGCAATTAATGCCCAAGCATCTCCAACTATTTGCTTTATTTGATTGTACGTGAGTGTATCCATAATTTTGAAGTTTTAATTAAAGTCCAAAAATACAAAAAATCAATCGGTTTTTGAACTGGAGAAAATTATTGGGAAACAAGTTTTGACTTCTGTGAACCTTGCCCCCAAAATGCTTAAAGGGATCGAATCTCAAGGAATGATTTTAACAGCTGAGAATTCAGACGGGTCTCATGAATTTGTTACCCCGGCATCAAAAATCAAAGAGGGGTCGGAAGTGAAGTAGTCATTAGTTAGTCCACTCCAAAAAGCCTTCTTCCACAAGCAAGACACAAAACCACTAAGGCCATAGTGCAGATACTTTAATTTTTGTGAACCTTGGAGTCTTAGATTCTTAGTGGCATTTCTTGTTTATTCTCTTTACGGAGTGAACTCATTAGTGTTCGCTGAAAAACTCCAGAGGAGTTACCTGTGCATAAGTTTTGAACTAAGTTTATCAAATCTTTCGCACCTAACAATGAAAAGTGCGTTGTAATATGTTGTTTATCTATAATATAACAGTTTTTCGGCAGACCCTAATTAGTCAACAAACGTTTCTTTTATAATATCCTTGCAATTTTTTATTTCCGATTTGGTTAACATCCCTAAAACTTGCATGACCCTTTTCTTGTCAACTGTACGAATTTGGTCAATCATGATCATACCTTTTTTGCCATCATGATCAACGGCGACCCTCGTAGGATACCGTTTCAGGTTGGTTGTCATCGGAGCGAGTACAATCGTATCAAGATGTTTGTTCATCACATCGGGAGAAATGATAACGCAGGGGCGGTTTTTTTTTATTTCACTACCGAATGTCGGGTCAAGGTTCACCAACACGATAGAATATTGGTTTATTTCCATTCCTCGAAATTTTCATCATCATAAACATCACCCAATACTAATTGGTCATCCTTTTCTTTATGCATTTTTTGAAAGGCCGATTCCCAATTATCCCGGGGTTTTTCAATGGGTTTAAGGATAATCCGTTCTTTCTCAAGAATGATTTCAACTTTTTCGTTGATATGGTACCTTTCTAAAATAGACTTACTCAATCTTAACCCTTTAGAATTCCCTATTTTAATAATTGATGCTTCCATAAAAGTGACTAATTTGTAACTACAAAGTTATTACATTTTTTGTGGAAACAACTAATATTAAACATTTTTACAAGAAACATTGGTAATGCCTTCCACTTCCGTGAAGCGTTGAAAAGTGCTATGGAAATGGCCCGGCTTGGTAATAAGTATCTGGCAGATATGGAACCCTGGAAAGTAGTAAAAACCGACCTTGAGCGTGTCAAAACAATCCTGAATGTGGCACTTCAGATAACTGCCAATCTTACTATTGTCTTTGAACCTTTTCTCCCTTTTACTGCTGCCAAATTGAGAGGTTTTATGAACCTTGGGAAATTTGATTAGAAGGAGCTTGGTCGTACTGATTTGATAAGAGCAGGCCACAGAATAAATACACCTGAACTTCTTTTTGAGAAAATTGAAGATGAGGCAATTCAGGCACAGGTTGATAAGCTACTGGCAACAAAGAAAGCCAATGAATTGGAACAGCAAACAGCCAAACCCGCAA
>CAILKW010000044.1 GCA_903834845.1 uncultured Bacteroidia bacterium
AGAGTTGAAGACCTTGTGTCGCGTATGACTATGAAAGAGAAAGTAACTCAGCTATTCAATCAGGCCGAGCCAATTGAACGTTTGGGAGTTCCTGCCTACAATTGGTGGAATGAATGTTTGCATGGGGTAGCCAGAGCCGGAAAAGCTACTGTATTCCCGCAGGCAATAGGACTTTCTGCTACTTTTGATCAGGATCTGATGTTACGCATAGGAAATGCAATCAGCGACGAAGCACGGGCAAAATATAATTTTTTTGCTTCCAACAATGTACGCAGCATTTATGCCGGTCTCACATTCTGGACTCCTAACATCAACATTTTCAGAGATCCACGTTGGGGACGCGGGCAGGAAACTTACGGTGAAGACCCATTTCTCACCGGTCGCATGGCGGTCAATTTTATAAAAGGATTGCAGGGTAATGACCCAAAATACCTTAAAACTGTTGCTACTGCCAAACATTATGCAGTACATAGCGGCCCTGAATTTACACGTCATACCGACAATATTTTTGTAAACGATCGCGACCTCTACGACACTTATCTACCCGCATTTAAAGCTGTAATCAGAGAGGCCAATGTTCAGTCTGTAATGTGCGCCTACAACCGTTTTCGCGACAAACCTTGCTGTGGAAACGATATTTTACTCAGTAATATTCTTCGTAATCGGTTCGGATTCAATGGTTATGTTGTTTCGGATTGTGGTGCGATCTCCGATTTTTTCGCGAAAAACGCACATCATGTTGTCAACACTCCGTCGCAAGCCTGGGGCTGGTCGTTATCAACAGGAACAGATCTAAACTGTGAACAAAGCCGCAGCTTTCTGGTCAGCAATCTTGATTCGGCAATACGTGTCGGAATGATAAACGAAAGCGATATCAATATTTCAGTTAGAAGGTTATTCAAAGCTCGTTTTATGCTTGGATTGTTCGATCCTGATAATCAGGTGGCTTATTCTAAAATACCATTTTCAGTTGTAGGATCTGAACAAAATCTGAAGCTTTCGCAGGAAGCTGCCGAGAAATCGTTGGTGCTGCTCAAAAACACAGGCATACTTCCTCTCAAAAATGTGAAGAAAGTTGCACTTATCGGCCCTAATGCCAATAATTTTGCCATTTTGATAGGAAATTACAACGGTGAACCCATCCGTCCGGTAACTCCCTTGAAAGCAATGCGTGAAAAACTTGGCGCGAAGAATGTTCTTTACACTCCGGGTTGCCCAATTGTTCCGGGAATTTATACCGATCTTGAAATAGTAAGTGCAGAAAACCTCTTCCACAACGAGAATGGAAAACTTATAAAGGGGCTAAAAGCCGAATATTTCGCCAATACCAAATTCGCAGGAACACCTAAAATTACACAAATCGATTCCAAAATTGATTTTTACTGGATAAAATCACCTGTGAACAACCTTATTGAGGAACAATTCTCTGTCCGATGGAGCGGTTTGTTAATTCCCCAAAAAACTGCTACTTATCAGTTTGGCGGTAATGTAAAGCTCAAAATTGATAACAAAGTTGCAGATTCAAAGGGGGTTTCACTCGAAAAAGGTAAAAAATACGAGATTACAGCCGAACTTCGTGTTGCATCCTCACCTTATTCAAATAGCATTGAGCCGTCAGCCACCCTATCATGGGCCGAAACATCACGCGACTATCACAAGGAGGCACTTGATGCCGCAGCTAAAGCTGATGTAGTGGTTTTCTGCGGTGGTATTTCTGCTGATCTTGAAGGAGAAGAGATGCCTTTAGAAATTGATGGTTTCTCTCACGGCGATCGTACACATATAAATCTACCCAAAATTCAGGAAGATTTATTGAAAGATCTGCATAAAACAGGTAAACCGGTTGTATTTGTAAATTTCAGCGGTAGTGCCATGGCAATTAACTGGGAAGACGAGAACCTTCCTGCAATTGTTCAGGCATTTTATCCGGGCGAGACTACAGGTACAGCATTGACCCGTTTGCTATTTGGTGAGATTAACCCATCTGGCCGATTACCGGTAACCTTTTACAAATCAGAAAAAGATATTCCTGCTTTTTCCAACTACGACATGCAGGGACGTACTTACCGCTATTTTAAAGGAACTCCTCTTTATCCATTCGGTTACGGATTAAGCTATACTACATTTGAATACAGTAATTTACGCGCTTCCGAAACGGTTGAGACACAATCTCCTTTAACTGTTACGGTGGACGTGGAAAATTCAGGAAAAGTTGATGGTGAGGAAGTTACTCAGATTTATGTGTCAAATAAAACGGACAAAACTGCCGTACCTATTATCGCTATGAAAGGTTTTCAACGCATTAATCTGAAAAAAGGGGAAATTAAAACTGTTACCTTTACCCTAAATCCCGAGGATTTCTCGGTAACAAACGGCGATGCTATGCAGATTGTAGAGGATGGAACATTCGAGATCGCAGTTGGTGGCGCAGTTCCAGGAAAAAAATCTGTTGTTAAAACAGTAAAATTAACGGGAAAAACAATTGAAATAAAGTAGTAATAAATTGAAATAGAGTAGAAATAAGGTAGAAATAAATTGAAATAAAAAAGAGAGATAAAAAAGAGAGATAAAAAAGAGGAATAAGGGAAATAAAAGGGTGAAATTTTTACCGAAAAAAGACTAATATTATTGAAAGTCAATTGGGTAAAAGTTTCACCTTCTCTTTTTTATGTATGATTATCAGAAGAAACTATCCGTGAAGGAATTTACGGATATCGCGAATTTCTCCAAATAAAACTAAAATATCATCATGCTGATATATAATATTATCTATATCGTTGTCTTCTTCGGGTTGAGCAGATGAATAAAGAATATTCTTACCTCTGCGTAAGGCTATAATTTTAAGATGAGTCTCTTTTTTAAAAGTTACAGGCGAAAATTTTTGGTTTATCATCGAATGTGGGACGTACATATCAATTATTTTCAAACCATGGGTGATGCTGAAAAGGTTGAGTGTCCCGTCAAGTACAAGTTTTTGAGCCAGAATCCTGGCCGATTCATATTCGGGATTGATAGTATGTTTAATTCCAATTGAATTTAGTACTGTAAGATGAATGGATGAGCTCTCACGACAAATTACCTTTTTTACGCCAAGTTTTTTAAGTAATGCTGCAATCATAACCGAAACGCCAAAATCGTCACCGATACAAACCACAAAAGCATCAGCTTCTTTGATAGGCAAAAGCCGTAAGGCGTGAGGATCAGAAGCATCCAGACAAATAGTATTGGCAATAGTATCTTTAAAAAACTCAACCTTCTCCAGATTCCGGTCAACTCCAAGTACATCGTGCCCCATAGAAGTAAGGATTTTTGCAAGTGAAGCGCCAAAATTTCCTAATCCGATAGCAACTATATTCATATCAACAAGTTTATGTAATGATTAAATTTTCTTTTGGATAGCGGTATAATGTTGGACCGGTATCAGATTTTGAAAGTGATAATAATAGTGTAATGCACCCCATTCTTCCGAGATACATAAGCAAAATGAGGATCATTTTTGATCCGTTGGAAAGTAACGGCGTAAGATTTAAAGAGAGCCCCACCGTTCCAAAGGCAGAAAAACATTCAAAAACAATACGAAGCAAACCATAAGTCCCGTCAATCAAAAATATCCCAAATGTACCAAGCCCAATAATAATTACAGAAAGTATTATTATTGAAAACGCCTTATTTACAGAATATTCATGGATTTCGTACCGATGAATCTCAATGTGATGCTTGCCACGGATAATACGTTTAATATTAAGCATAGCAATGGCGAAGGTACTTGTTTTGACTCCCCCCCCCGTTGATACAGGCGAGGCTCCAACCCACATTAAAAATATCATAATAAGAATTGAAGGTTTTGCCAAAGCCTCCATATTGCAATTATTAAAACCGGCAGTTCGCGGAGTGACACTTTGAAAATATGACATCGCCAGCTTTCCATTCAAATCCAATCCTTTCTGAGTGAAATCGTTTTCCAACAAGTAGAAAGATACAGTGCCGAATACTAATAAAATAAAGGTTGACGTTATTACTAATTTTGAATTAAAGCTGATCATACCAACCCTATGAATATATGGCTTTCGGTGTTTTATATATTCTGTAATCCAAATCGCCTGAGCTTTAAGGTAATTATAAATATTAAGCAAAACCGGAAAACCCAATCCACCCAAAACAATTAAATTGGCAACCGAATAATGAATATTGTAATTCTCACGAACTCTTATATCGTAAAGATTATCAGTTAAATTAGAAAAGCCCGCATTACAAAAAGCAGAAATTGAATGAAATACGGCAAATCTGAAATTTGCACCATTCGAACCTAACCCAACAGGTTGAAGGGAAAAATATATAAAGGCAGCACCTGCCATCTCAATTGCAAAAGTAATTATTACAACTTTCATCAAAGTTTTAAGAATACCATCTATACTATCCTCGCTGAGGTAATCGCGCAAAAGCAGTTGCTCACGGAATGAGGAAGTCTCTTTGAAAAATATTCCAAAAAAGCTGGTAATGGTCATAACGCCGATACCCCCAATTTGGATTAGGGCAAGAACGATCAATTGCCCTAACGAAGTGAAGCGGGTTGCAGTATCAACCACAGTTAACCCTGTAACACACACAGCACTAGTTGAAGTAAAAAAAGCATCAACAAAAGTTATCGGTGAAGTGGTTGAAAGCGGCATCATTAAAAGCATTGCCCCAAATAGAATGATGAGGGCAAAGCTGATCATGAATAACTGAGCAGGGTTGAGTAGTTTGGCAACAAGATCCAGTTTTAAACGGGATAACTCCAGAATAAACAGAATAATTGCCAAAATTTCGTACCCCGAAAATTCATAAAAGTACTTATCTGCAATCAATCCGTAACTAACCAGAAATCTGAAGAAAAAGGAAAAAATCAACAACAACCCAAGAATGAAATTTGTTAAAAAGACTTTCCTGCTCAACAAATGGTTCGTAAAAAAAATGGAACGGATCAAGTATAAAATCCCTGTAACGAGAAAAAAGACCCTGTAGTAAATAATGTTTAAATGAGCCTCAGTGATCTGATTAAAAGAAAAGCCAATATCCTGAATAGCAAGTACAAACAACAATAAGGTTATAAGAAACAGTAATCTGTTTACAACCCTGCCCAGGTTTTCGTACCTTGAACCCAGAGTAAAATACCTGCATTTTAACCTCGATAAATTCATAATTGTATTAAAACGGCGCAAAATTAAGAGAGAAAAAGGAATAACAGCAATTTTTACTTTTTATTTTTTATGCCAGCCCAAAATAGTATAGTCTCTTTTGTTAAGAATCATTATTGTACTACTTTTGATACCTCAAATTGAAAAACAATTATTGCAATTTGAGCCAATATAAATAAGTTTTTATATACACGGAATGTTTACTAAAATATCACGCATACTCCTTAGAAACCGGGTTTTATTTATTATTTTAATCTCTCTTTTTACGGCATACATGGCCTTTGAAGGGCGTAATGTTAAATTATCGTATGAAAATTCATCTCTGCTGTCTGCAAAAGATAGCGCAATGATTGAATATCAGAAATTTAAAGATCAATATGGCGAGGATGGCAATGTTTTGATGATTGGAATTAAAAACCCTGACATCTTCAGTTTTGACCAGTTTACTGCCTGGTACGATCTAGGGGAAACTATTCGCGCAATAGAAGGGGTTCAAGATGTGGTTAGTATGACACGAGGAATCAATCTTGTAAAGAACGTTGCCACACACCAATTCGACTATTTCCCACTCGTAAAAAAGCGTCCATCAACACAAACAGAGGTTGATAGTCTTAGAAATACAATACTTGGTCTCAAGTTTTACGAAGGGATGTTGTACAATCAAAAGACAAAAGCTGCATTGATGGCAATTACCCTTGATAAAAAAGCCCTGAACGACAAAAGCCGAATAGTTCTGGTTGCCAACATTGTGAAAACTGCAACAGCCTACAAGCAGCTGAGTAAAGTAGAAATACACTACTCCGGTATGCCTTATATCCGCACCATCACAATGCAAAAAGTTAAAGATGAGCTTTTTCTTTTCATTATGATGAGCATTGCAATTGCAGCAATAATTATGTATTTGTTTTTCAAATCAATGAAAGTGGTTATAAGTTCCTTGCTTATTGTTGCGATAAGCATAGTGTGGGTACTTGGAACTACTGTACTTTTTAATTTCAAAATCACAATTCTTACAGGAGTAATTCCCTCTCTGATTGTAATTATAGCGATTGAAAACTGTATCTACATTCTTAATAAATACCATTGGGAATACCGAAGCCACGGAAACAAAATCAGGGCGTTGATCAGAGTGGTACAACGAATTGGGTTTGCTTCACTTATGACAAATGCTGCCACTGCACTCGGTTTTGCTGCCTTTATTTTGATTCCTAACCAGATGTTAAGGGAATTCGGAATAATAACTGCGCTAAATATAATGCTCGAATATGTACTCTGCATTATATTGTTACCGATAATTTTCAGTTTTATCGATCCCCCGACTGCCAAGCACGTCAAACATCTCGACAGTAATTTCTTCGGTGGAATCATCAATAAAATAATTTTCATGATCAGCTACCGCCGAAATCTTATTTACTGGATTGCCGGTGGATTAGTACTTATCGGATTAGGAGGTATCAGTATGATGAAAACATCAGGCAAAATAGTAGATGATTTTCAGAAAGACGACCCAATATATCTTGATCTGAAGTTCTTTGAGAATAATTTCGGCGGCGTAATGCCTTTTGAAATTTCGATTGACACAAAAAAGAAAAACGGCGTGATGGTTGGTCAGACTATAGACAAAATTAACGAGCTTCAGAAAATGATCAATACCTACCCTGAGTTTTCGAAACCGCTTTCAATTGCCGAACTATTTAAGTTTTCGAAACAAGCCTATTTTGGCGGCGATTCGTCCTTATACTCTATGCCAAGCAATGTCGAAAAAGGTTTTATTATGGGTTATCTTCCTAAAAATCAGAAAGGAAAAAATACAAATCTGCTTTATGCGTATCTTGATAGCACCAAAAGATACACCCGTGTAAGTTTTCAGATGGCAGATATCGGTACCCGTCAAATGGATTCTCTTATTGCTGTAATACATCCTCAGATTGATAGCATTTTTAGTCCTTCAAAATATAAGGTCAGTGTCACAGGAAATAGTATAATTTTTGCCCGCGGGACTAACTTTCTGATTCGTAATCTTTTCGAGAGTGTTTTAATAGCCATTGTGATGATCTCACTACTTATGGCATTGCTTTTTTCCTCTTTCAGAATGATTCTTGTTTCGATGATACCCAATATTATTCCTTTGCTTATTACTGCAGCTATCATGGGTTTTACAGGAATACCGATAAAGCCCTCAACCATAATAGTTTTCAGTATTGCTCTTGGTATCTCCGTTGACAATGCAATTCAATACCTTTCGCGATACAGGCATGAGTTGAAAGTAACAAATGGAGCCATAAAACAATCGGCAATAAGCGCATTAAACGAAGCCGGTTTTAGTATGATTTACACGAGTATAGTCCTTGTTCTTGGTTTTAGCGTATTTATAATCTCCGGTTTTGGCGGGACACAGGCTTTGGGAGTTTTGATTTCTACCACTTTACTTATTGCCATGTTTTTCAATATTATGGTACTTCCATCGCTTTTGCTTACTCTCGACAAACGATTAACAAGTAAGGCATTTACCGAGCCAATAATAGAGATTTATGATGAAGAAGACCTTAATGAATACGACGATAATAAGTCTGAAGCATTGGAACCGGAAAAGAACATATTGAAATAATACATTTAAATATCACCTTAAATATTATAATTATGAAAAAAGTATTTCTATTTGCATCCTTGTTTATATGGTTTTCCATTTTGGGTTCAGCTCAAACAAGTAAAGTTTCAGATAACTTGTCAATTCCCAGTAAAATCCTGAAAAGCGACCGGAAATATGCAGTTTATCTTCCAGCCGGTTACGAAACCTCGCAACGCAGTTATCCGGTGTTGTATTTACTTCATGGTGCATCCGACAACCATACAGGCTGGGTACAGTTCGGAGAGGTTCAACGTATTGCTGATAAAGCCATTCAGGATGGAATTGCAACTTCTATGATTATTGTAATGCCAGATGCCGACACCGGTCAAATGGGATATTTCAATAACATTTCAGGGAATTGGAATTATGAAGATTTTTTCTTTCAGGAGTTTATTCCCGCCATTGAGAAAACCTACCGTATAAAAGCCGAAAAACGCTATCGCGCAGTTGCCGGTCTTTCGATGGGTGGTGGAGGTTCGTTTATGTACGCACTACATCATCCCGAACTATTCTCATCAGCCTGTCCTTTAAGTGCATATATTGGACCTTTGAACATTGATGAAGCCAAAACCCGTATGAAAAGGAGTAATCCCGAAATTACCGATGAAGCCCAGATAACTGCTTATTTTGAAAAACACAATGCCATTGACTTGGTCAACAAAATAGCTGACAATCAGAAGAAAGCCGTTCGCTGGTACATAGACTGCGGTGATGATGATTTTCTATACGAGGGGAACTCTCTGATTCATATTGCAATGCGCAAAAAGGAAATACCTCACGAGTTTCGGGTACGTGATGGAGCGCATAACTGGACATACTGGCGCGATGCACTACCCACAGTTCTGGGATTTGTTTCAGAGACTTTTCATCAGAAATAAATTCAGAAAGGCTGGCTACAATACATAGTCAGCCTTTCTGAACTTGAATAATAATCTAAGCATTCAACAATGGAAATATTCACAAAATCATATTATCATGACTGCAAAACGATTTGTAATCCTGTCAACTGTAGTATTTGCAATACTTTGTTATTCATCATGTTCAATCTTTAAAAGCAAGTCCCATCAGCCTTTCCCTGTCCCCCCTTCACCCAAACCATATTCTGTCCCAGGCACTGATGATGCTGATAATGATGGTATTATTGACTCCAATGATAAATGTCCTAATGTTCCGGGAGTTGCAAAATACAACGGTTGTCCAATACCCGACACTGATGGAGACGGTATAAACGATGAAGAAGACCAATGCCCCAAAAGTCCGGGTAGGCGAACAAACAATGGCTGCCCCGAACAGGGTGTTGGCAGCCCGCCTCCACCTCCTAATAAGGAAGACCTTGATAGTGTTGTCGTAAGCAATTCAGGTGGTAGTGCAATTTCCAGACATCATGAGTTTGAGGCTACTTCAGCCGGACCTGAAGAAGAGGATACCAAGCCGGGTAATGCTACGCTGGGTTTTTCGTACTACAAAATTATGCCTCTCGAAGAGACCAGAGACCTCAGAGTAACAGTAATAATAAATGGCACCTCGCTTCAGGTAAGAAGACAAATACGAAATATTGAAAATGAGGAACTTGAGTTTGTGCAAAAAAATGATACCAGTACAATCTGTATTGTTGGTGATATCACAGCTTATAAGAAATTGAAGATTACGCTATTGTACGATAAATCCGATTTTACTATAACTCCTGTTGAGACCGAAGATGAGCAGGTATTGGATTTTGTAAAAGGCAATAACTGGCATTGGAAAGTTAGGGCAGTAGCCGAAAAACCACGCACAGCCAATATTACCATGCTGATAAATGCTGAAACACCTGACGGACAGAAGTTTAAAATTGCCACTAAACAAGTAGATATAAAAATTGTAATCAGCCAGCCTGTCTCTATCTGGATCAAAATAGGTAACTGGTTTGGTTCGCATATCGAGTATTTATTATCAACCCTCGTAATTCCTTTGGTAGTATATTTTTATGGCAGAAGAAGGAAAAGACTTGACGAAGCGGGCAAAAAAACAGCTAATAATACTGATATATAATATTTTACAGATAACCTTAACTTTATAGGTAATTGGCAAAAAATTGTAAGATTATCCAAATTTCTGGTAGATAACAAACAACATAACAGCACTTTCCTACTCATTAACTGTCATTGCGCGGAGTGCGAAACGGGACAGAATTTCAAAGATAATCTCCTGCACACCAAAGCAATCCCATACTAAGAAGCACCGTGCCAAAAACAATGTTCAGGACGGTGCTTCAAATTATGGGATTTTCTTCAGAATCCCGAATCCCGAATCGTACCTCTCGGGACACAGTCGTACCTCTCGGGACATGGTCGTAAACTCTCGGGAGACGGCATTAAGCATTTTGAAATCGCTAACCATTTAGTATAGAGAGGCTTAATTCGCAATGACAATTCATGGAGGGAAATCGTCTTAACTAATTCATTGCTAACCATTTTTTCTTAAACTTAAAATAAATAAATGCCCATATTCTTCGAAGCGGCTATCCGGCACGCCCTACCAAATACGGACATTCTGACGGTACACGACCGCTCATTTTGTTTCCGGAAAATATCCAAAAACGGGACATCAATCTGTTCATAAGTGGACATCCATCCTGTTTTGAGCTATGAAACACGAACCAACCGAAAACCGTTGTTGTTGTTGTTGCGGTTGTCGGGGTTGTTGTTGTTGCGATTAGAAACGCGGCAGTTCGATGCGTTGTTGTTCCAACTGCCACCACGCAGAACGCGGTTCGAGCTTTCGACTGATGACCTAATACTTTAGCAGACAAAGTTATAAAGTTTTTTGATGTTATTTGATGCTGGTTTCAAACTTTGTTAATAAATTAACTCGAAGCTTTTTTGTATAAGCATGTTTGGCAAACGACAGCAACGGTAAAATATGAGAATGATAATCCTTTTGTGTCCATTGATCTTTCTCCAATTTTATTGCATAATCCCGAAATTTTTCTTTGAAGCGGTTTTTACTTCGACTGTTCAATATAATTATATTCGGGTAAAGTTTGTAACCCAAAAACGAAATTCCCTGATCAACCCGATTGAGAATTAACGGTTTGAATTGGAGTTGCATGGTTTCGCCAACAAAAGAACAGAATTGGCTGACTTGATCAAATAGTTTTACTTTATCGTTTTCGAATATTAGAATATCGTCCATATAACGAAGGTAAACAGGTATCTTCAACTCGTGTTTGGCAAATCGGTCGGCAGCCGAAAAATAAAAATTAGCAAAATATTGACTTGTGAGATTGCCAATTGGTATTCCGCCACCTTCTTTAGTTTGGTAACTTTCGATTATCTGTTCGAAAAACCCCAATAAATGATGGTCTTTGAACAGGTGTTGCAGTTTTTCTTTTAAAACCTGATGATTTACGTTGTCGAAATATTTACGCACATCGAGTTTTGCCACATAACTATATTTTTTCATGGAACACTTTGCCTTTTCCAATGCCAAATATATCCCTTTCTCTTTGCGTGTTGCGTAAGTATCGAATATTAAATGCCTTTCGAAAACTTCGTGACAAATATTCATAATAGCATGGTGCAGAACTCTTTCTGGAAACGATGCGGCACATATTTGCCTTATTTTTGGATCTGAAATGGTAAAATAGGTATAATTTCCTACATTCAATTCTCCACTTAGTATATGATTTTGAAGCAGTTTAATATTGTAATCCAAATGCGTAGCGTATTCAATAACTTCAATTCGCTGATCTTTGCCTTTTCGTGCTTTGTAAAAGGCAAGGTATAAATTTTCTAAATCGGCAATTTGTTGTATTAGGTTTCCTGCCCTCTTCATTTTTCAGGATTCTTTAAACAATTGCAAGATCGACTCGCCGTATTTCTCTGTTTTTTTAATGCTAATCCCCTTTATTGTTTGCATTTTAGATAAAGTAAATTCTTGTAATCCGGCAATATCGGCAAGTTCGGCATCGGTAAACACTGCATAAGCTGGTACAGCATCACTTTCGGAAATTTGTTTGCGTATCTCACGCAATTTCTCAAATCTGGTAAATGTAACGGCATCTAATACAGCTTTATAATCCGTCTTTTCTTTCCTTTCGTAAAAAGGAGCAGACGAAATCAAACCCTCAGAATATCTGATGCAAAAAGCCCAATATGCTCCATCCTGGCCGGTTACAAAATGCTTTTCCACATCAATTACGCGGTTAGCCCTCATAAATTTGTTCATCTCATCGATAGCACTTTGGCTACAGAAAGAAGCCGGAATGCTGAATAGTTGTATCTGCATATTTTCCAAAAAATTTCGACCGGCAAGCCGGTATTATACCTTGATAACCTAAAAATTTATATTCGTTACGTTCGCTGTGAGACGGCTATCGCACGTCTCACTACTCACTTCACTAATATAAATTTTTCTCTTTTTCTTTTTTCTTTTTAGCTCAAAACAGGTATGGAAATCCACTATGAACTATGAAACACGAACCAACCGAAAACCGCTGTTGATGTAGTTGCGTAGGTCGGGGCGGTTGCTGCCGCGATCAGAAACGCGGCAGTTCGAAGCGCTGCCGTTCCAACTGCCACCACGCAGAACGCGGCCCGAGCCGGATGACGGCAATGTAGGATTAGTTTGCGGCGAATTAGCATAAAAATCAGATCCGTACCAATCGCTGCACCATTCCCAAACATTTCCGCTCATATCGCAAAGCCCCAACGAGTTAGGCTGTTTTGTTCCTACAGGATGAGTTTTACTACCGCTGTTGGAACCGTACCAAGCATAGTTGCCAAGGCTGCTTTCGTTATTTGTACCTGACCATTTTTGGCCAATGCCTCCACCTGCAGCAAACTCCCATTCGGCCTCGGTGGGCAAACGGTAGGATTTGCCTGTTTTTGAATTGAGCTTACTTATAAACACTTGTATATCGTCCCAACTAACCTGTTCTACAGGTAGGTTGTCGCCTTTAAAATAGCTTGGGTTGCTGCCCATAATCGCTACCCATTGTGCCTGTGTAACCTCGGTTTTGCCAATACTGAAATCGCTAAATGTTACGCTGTGGATAGGTTTTTCGTCATCGCTTTCATTGCTGCCCATATTGAAAGTACCGCCACTGATTGCGATCATATTAAAACTTACGCCGTTTACAGTTTCAGTATAGCTGCCGGTTAACTGTGGCGATTGTACAGGCTTTGGCTTGTTCAATGCTGCGAGTGAATCGTTTTTTGCTTTTGCGATGGCCGCCAATATATTATCATACAATTTGTTAGCTTCCTCCCGATATTTCCCGGCGGGAAAATTATTCAGATAAGTTCGATAAGCAAGGCTGGTGTTTTGTTGGAGTGCATGGTTGTAAGCAATAGAATCTTTTGCTGCTGCATCTCGCACGGCTTTTTCACTGGCTGCCAATATAATATCATACAATTGGTTAGCTTCCTCACGATATTTCCCGTCAGGAAAATTATTCAGATAAGTTTGATAAGCAACGCTGGTGTTTTGTTGGAGTGCATGGTTGTAAGCAATAGAATCTTTTGCTGCTGCATCTCGCACGGCTTTTTCACTGGCTGCCAGCTTTTTAGCAATAGATATAGAATCTGCAACGCGTTTTGCTTCAATTGCTTTGATGGCAGCTATGGAATCGCGTATGGCTTTTTCGCGGGCTGCAAGCTTTTTAGTAGTATCTATAGAATCTGCAACACGTTTTTTCTCCGCTTCGGGGTTTTTGGTTATTGTGCTTGGCGTAACTTTCGCAATTGGTTGTACAACCGAAGTGCCTTTAGGCCAGTATATTGCAACGATACCCACAACTACAATACCAACTATCAGCAATAGCCATGGTACAAAGGTGCGTTTAAGTTTTGGTAAAGGAGGCGGAGGAGGAACAGGCTTTGGTTGAGGTTGAACTATAGGCGGAACTATAGGTTGAGTTATAGGTTGCGTTGTAGGTTGAACTGGTTTTTTTGGGTACTTGATTGGGGTTTGGACTTTATTGGTAAGAAATTGGCAATGGTGTATTGCTTTTTCAGCTAGCTCTTCAGTATAAAAATATTCCGTTACCAATTTTGCCTTACAACGGTTGATGAAAAATACGTCAGGTGTAGATTCCTGCATAAACGATTGTAATACACCGGTATCGATACATACTTTTATTAAAAAATTCTTGCATGCCGAATCTTTTAGTATTATATCCTTAACAGTGCCTTTTAATTTCCCTGCCTCTGGTTTTTCAGCCTGAAGATAAACACGCAATTTTTCCAATTCTTCGTCTATCATATCTGCTCGCGCTAAATTCTGATTTCGCCTTCGGTTTTACCAAAATTGACCTTTATACTGGAATTTAATGAGATACTTTTACCGGGCAATACTTCGGACATTAAACCACCCGAAGTAATGATGGTCCATTTGTTTGTAGAGAGGTTCTGTAAACCCCATAGGTTTTTATTTGTTGGGTGTTGATTAACCTTTGCAATCGGGTTCGAATAATCACAGCCCATATTCGGATCTACATGGAAAGGATATAGCACAGTATCAGCATTGAGCATAATTAAATGTCGGTTAACTTTCAATCGTGGAGGCAAACTTGTCGGTTTTTTGCAGGCCCAGCATACGGTTGTTTTTCTTGAAATTTCGTATTCTTTAGCATCGTGAAAATTTTCAGCACCGCATTGGCAATAGATCATACAATCGTGCAATCGCGCCATATTATCGCGCCACTCAATTTCCATTACACGGCCCTTAGGGTATAATCCGTCAGTAAAAGCCCTGATAAACAATTGTTTTATAAAAGAAGGGTAAATATTCCAGTATATTATGGCGTTATCATGCCGACCTGGCACCGGGCGGTTGGTGTTGTTGTTTGGGTCATAGATGTAAATTGGATTTTTTCCATAAAGCTTTGTCATAGCCGGGAGATCAAATGAATGAATTTTGTCCTCCTGCTCGCCATCTAAAGGGTGGTGTACAAAAAGCATATAGTGCAATAGTACAGCCAGCGAAAATAGATCGGTACTAGTGGAAGGAAAAGCTTCGCTTCTTAGAATTTCAGGTGCAATAAACCTTGGTGTTCCCGTAACAGTAACAAAGGGATTCCCGTTTGTGGTTACATTATCATTGTCACAGATTTGAATATCCCCAGTAGCCGGATCAAAAAAGAGGTTGCCAAAAGATATATCACGATAGCACAAACCTTTGGAATGAAGCTTTAAAAAACTGTTGGCAAGATACACTCCTGCTCTTGCGATAGCTTTAAAAGAGGGTTTAATCCTATTTTTCATCAAATCAATTATACCCTTATAATGTGCCAACCTCAAAGGCATAATATACCCAAAAGTATTATTGGCAGTATTTGTAAGTACAAATTCAGGCCATAGAAATTTTTCATTTGGGGCACCAGAACGAATAAGGTTTTCTAATCCGGCCTTTTGTTCGATAGTAGCCATTATCGGATAATACCATTTCAAGGCATAGGATTTACTTTGCAACGCAACCTGATAAACTTCACCCTGTCCTCCCGATCCAAGCAATTTTTCTATTACACAATTATCCTTGCTGTCAATCGGCAATATTTGCCCCTCTTTTAATAGTTGATTCATTTTCAATAGTTTTAATTACTATAATTGCTGTTAGGTCATCACCGCTGCCTTTAACGGTGGTCTCAGTCAACCACTCTGTAATATTTTTTTTTATAAAATCAATACCTTCCTCTCTGAATAAATTGTAATAATCAAGCGCGGTTTTTTGAAATTCATTGTCGTTTGGAAACGAATTTGAGTAACCATCGGTTGATAGTTGGATCAGATCAGGAGAATTACCTGAAATAGATTGGTAGTGAAATTTGAAATGTACATAAGCCTCTGTATCACATAATGAATAAGTATCGTTTGCAATTAGGTTTTCATCTTTTTCAATAGGATGTTTTACGGCGTTGTCATTTACTGCCAAAATGTCGCCATCACCCAACTGCAAATAAACAATGTAGTTGGGCGTAATTAGCGTACCCAGCAAAGTAGTTCCGTAGCTGATAGTAGGATTATTCAAAACCATAGGATCGATAAGTTGCTCCTCAGGTGTAAAAGGACAACTTTCGAGATGTTTTTTAACTTTTTCCAACCATTGCTGGTGTATTTTTTTTGCCATAGCCGGATAACCTCCGTAAAAATGAGACTGCCAATTATCGAAGGTCTGACGATTTAAATGTTTAAATAAAAACTGCCTTAAAACGACAACTGCGAATTTTGAACCCAAATCACTTCGAAAACACTTCTTACTTCCATGACCATCAGCAACAGCCACGATAACCTGCATTTTGTCTTTCGAAATATAATATCTCCTCCCATCCTGATTTTGAGGATGATTGACACTTTTAATGCTTTCGTCAACGATTTGCCACATAGTTTTTACCAAACAGAAGTTTGGTCTAAGTCTGATTTATCAGGCATTGTAACAGGTACATTACCTGTTACTTCACCCTTAACCTGGGATGCAGGACTGGAAACAGCTTTGAGAACTGCTGTTGAAGCCCACTTAATATACTTGACTAATTGGTCGGAATTATGTGCAACGAGCGGTTCGATCTCTTTATTACCAATGAATTTTTTAATCACAGATAAGTCTGCATCATCCCCAATGGCAATTCCCAGTCGTACTGCTTTTTTTGCCCATTGCTCCTGCATTAAATTTTGGTAATCAGATGCAAAATCATCGGTAGGCTGTCCATCGGTTATAAGTACAAGTATAGGTGGGAGTGCTCTGTCAGTCATTGGCGGTATTTTCAATTGATCAGCCAACAGGTTCATTGCCTTACCCATAGGTGTCATGCCTCCGGCCTGAACATCCTGCCACTCAAAATTGGCAACATTTACAGCAGTACCAATGTGCCATTTTACTTCACTGCCAAAAGTAATGCATCGTACGAGCACTGAAGCATTGGGGTTTTCGTCAGCATCGGCTTTCATAGCAGGAATTGAATTGCGAATAGCATAATTCAACGATTGGATTTTGTCTCCACTCATTGAGCCACTAACATCAAGTATCCAAATAAAATGTAAAGGGCGGTTTGCTAATTCGCCGCCGGGTCTTTTCGTTCCTTCCATAGTATTGATTATTAATCTGTTGTTTGTTAAAATCCTATTGTTTGTTAAAATGAGTGATTCCTAAATAATGTAATGCGAAAATACAATTATCCGCCAATTATAAACTTAAAGAACTTCGATTTTAGATTTGTCAAATATATTCATAATAATTCATTTGAAGATATTCAAACTGAATTATTTTGGGTTGTGTTTTTTAATTATTGATTTGCAGAATAAGTTGGATTGCCTTGCCCAAATTGACCTTACAATTAACCTATTCCTTACTCTTCGGCCATTATCGGTACATAAATATTGACGGCTTCACTTGGAGTGAAGCCGTCAATGTAAGGCACAATAAGGTAAATAAGGTTGGGGGTCAATTATATCTTGTTGGTTACTAAGGTTATGAATAAAGAAAAATAAGGTTTTTGTTCGTTTTTTGAAAACCTTATTTTTGTTTTTCCAACCTTAGTAGGTTATGAATAAAGAAAAATAAGGTTTGTCTTTATTTTATTTGCATTAAATATTGACGGCTTCACTTGCACTAAATATTGAGGGCTTCCCTCCAAGTGAAGCCGTCAATAGAAGGCACAATAAGGTTTTTGTTCGTTTTTGAAAACCTTATTTTTGTTTTTCCAACCTTAGTAGCAGGGATAATTATTAAGTATTTCAACCTTATTTACCTTATTTTCTGTTTTTTAAACCTAATAAGGGTCGTATGTTCATAGAAAATGAAATTTGTAAAAACCCATTAAAAATGAACGAAACCTAACAAAAACCACGGAGTGGTTGAACGTAAATAGCCTAAAGTGTAGTTTACGTAACCGGGGGAGCATGAACGACACATCCCGGCAACCCCGAAGTGGGTTGAACTTTGCTTTATATTATTGATTTTGTGCACTTTGATTCTATTCGTCGCGATAGCTGTAGCGGGTTAAATAACAAAGGTTTGCAAATCAAGCCAAACCTTTGTTTTCATTTATTCGTTACCTCAGTAGAATGGGTTATCATTCCCCAAACCTTATTTATTCTTTGATCAAAACCTTGGCAGGTTTAAAGGAATGTAAATATGACAGATAATGGTGTGGCTTTTTTTATAGCCGTTAATATTTTATATCTTTGTAAAAACAAATTCATTATGAAGAAGTTTTTTAACGTTACCGGTTTTTGTAATCCTGAAAGGCATTATATAATAGACCCTCTGAGAGGTTTGAACGAGCAAATTGTTAAGCTTATCCAAGATCAATATTATTTCACGATGCACGCTCCACGCCAGTCTGGCAAAACTACAATGTTACATTCCTTGATGCACAAGATAAATGCAGAAGGGGAGAATATCTGTTTGGTGTTTTCGTTGGAAACAGCGGGATATAGGAGTATTCCTGTAAAAGATGCAAACGAAAATATTGTAAAAGCAATAATTACATCTGCGGGTCTTTTTTTGGAAGAACAATTTAGACCTAAATTATCAAAAGATCTTTCGTATTACTCAATGAAAGATTTTCTTTCGGAATGGTGTATCCAACTTCCCAAACCTCTTATTTTATTAGTTGACGAAATCGATTCCCTTTACGATGACGTTTTGGTTTCCATATTGCGCCAATTTAGGGATGGATTCCAACTCCGCCCAACTAATTTCCCATCATCGGTTGTATTGGTCGGCTTGCGAGATGTGCGCGAATACAAAGACAAAGTTAGAGAAGGCAAGAATTCATTGGGCAGTGGTTCTCCATTTAATATAAAAGCCGAATCGCTCCGTTTAAGTAACTTCAACAGGGAGCAGATACAACGATTATTGCAACAATACACCAATGAAGGTGGGCAGGCTTTTTCGGAAAAAGTGATCGATTTGTTTGTTTCATACACAGGAGGTCAGCCATGGTTGGTAAACGCTTTGGCTCGCGAAATATTGTACAAAATATTGAATTACGATGTCTCGAAGGACGTAACTTGCGAAATTGTTTACCAAGCTAAAGAAAACCTGATCATACGAAGGGATACCCATTTAGATAGTTTGATAGATAAATTGCAAAACGCGCGCGTTCGTCCAATTATTGATGGTTTATTATCGGGAATAGATGTTAGTTACGATTCGTATAATGATGATTTGTTATATATTGAAGATTTGGGATTGGTAGTAAATGAT
>CAILKW010000045.1 GCA_903834845.1 uncultured Bacteroidia bacterium
GCATCATAATGTCAAGAAGGATAAGATCCGGCTTCTCTTTTTCGGCTACTTGTAAAGCCAACATTCCATTGGGAACCGGACGCACTTTATACCCATCGCCTTTAAGTATGTCGCCCAACACTTTAAGATTTGCCGGTATATCATCAACTATAAGAATATTGGGAATTTTTTGAAACGATACGTCTTCATTTTTCATTTTACTTCTCCTTTTTGATTAAGAATTAGTTGTAAGTGATTATAGTCGTAATTATTGGCAAGCATCTTGAGTTGCTGCGCAAGTGACGGATTATCTGGTTCAATACTGATAATGAGTTCAATTAAACAGTCTAAATCGGCAATTGCAAGAGCATCTAACATTTTTAACACAATTTTGTCGGGTAATTTGGCAATTTCTTCAATAATTGCTTCATCGTCATTCAGATATTTTTCCTGATCGGAAGGTATTTCATCTTCATAGATATATTTGATACCAAGATTTTTCGCGATGGCATCAAACAATTCGTTTTCACTGAATGGTTTACGGATATAACCCTGCATACCAAGCACTGCCATTTTTTTCCGCTCCTCTTCAAACGAACTGGCAGTCAAAGCTATAATTGGTATTTGTTTTCCTTTTTCTGATGATTTAATACGTCGGGTCGCTTCATATCCATCCATAACAGGCATGCGCATATCCATTAAAATAAGATCAGGAGCCCACGCTTCAAATTTCACAATAGCATCTTCGCCATCCACTGCTTCTTTGGTTTCAAATCCTACCATATTAAGCAGGTTGACAACCACCTTCAGGTTCTCTTTTTTATCGTCAACACACAATATTCGATAAGTCTCAAGGCCTTTATCAATGCAAATCACACGTTTCGTGCTATTTGTTTCAACGTCTTCAAATTTCACTTCTTTGACTTTTACCCAAAAAGTAAATACCGAGCCTTTTCCTAACTGGCTCGAAACCGTAATATCGCCCCCCATTAATAAAGCCAATTCGCGACTTAATGCGAGGCCTAAACCCGAACCACTTCCTTTTTTAATCCCCGAACTTGTTTGTACGAAGTGTTTAAAGAGGTTACTAAGTTCGTTTGCCGAAATACCTGTGCCAGTATCCTGAATTTCAACAAACAATTTGCTGGTATCATGATCAATTTTATCAACTCGGGTGCGCACGGCAATACCACCATTATCGGTAAATTTTATGGCATTACCAATCAAGTTGATAAATATCTGACGCAATTTATGATTATCAACATTCACATAATGTGGTAGATTATCGGCTGTTTCAAATATATACTGAAGATGTTTGGATTGTACCCGCTCTTTGAAAATTCTATGTATATCGTTTAATAGGCTATTAAGATTTATATTGTTAGGATTTAGCACAACACGGCCTGCATCCACTTTCGATAATTCGAGTATGTCGTTAATGAGCGACAGCAGGTGTTCGCCTGCACGAATAATGGAAATATTATACTCTTTTTGAGAATCAGAAAGTTCCTTGTCGCGGTTCATTAGTTGGGAGAATCCAATTATGGCATTTAAGGGTGTCCTTATTTCGTGGCTCATATTTGACAGGAAGATGCTTTTGGCCTTATTTGCTCTTTCGGCTTCATGTTTGGCTTTGATTAGTTCTTCCTTTTTCTTTTGGATAGACAAGGCACCTCC
>CAILKW010000046.1 GCA_903834845.1 uncultured Bacteroidia bacterium
AGTCCTTTTAACATTTCGGATAATTTGAATGTACCGTATTTTACTGATGAAGAAGTGTTTGAACTGTTAGGCCAACACGAAACTGAAACAGGTCAACTTTTTGATGAAAAAGTAAAAAATAAAATTTGTCAGATTACAGCAAATCAACCCGGATTAGTGAATGGATTTGCAAAAAAATTAGTTGATGACTATCCAGATAAAAAGACAATTATTTATGAGGATTATCTGAAAGTTGAAGATTGGTATTTGAACGTTGCTATTGACAAAAACTTTTCAAATATACTGAACAAAGCCAAAGAAGAACGTCAATTCGTTGAACGATTGCTTTTTACTGAGGACAAAATACCATTTAAAATTGACAGACCAAGTATAAAACTCCTTCACACAAATGGGTTAATTAAAAAAGATGAAGATGGATTTGTAGCTTTTTGGGTTCCTTTTTACAAAAAACGCCTTTATGATGCTTTTTATCCATACACCAATGGCGAACAAAGCGTAATCACCAGATCAATATATGGTCCTGATTATTTTACTGATAGCGGTGAATTTAAACTCGAAAAACTAATCGAAACATACAAAGAGTATGTAAAAAGACGTGGTTTTAACGTTTTCAGAGAAAAAGATGAAACCGGTAAATACCAATCATTGAAGGAGGCCGCCTTAATTTACAGCTTCGAAACTTATATTCACGCTTTTATCACGCAAACAGACGGGAAAATTTATCGCGAAGCAAGCACTGGTTTAGGAAGGAGCGATATGATTATCAATGTAAATAACAGGGAGTATTTAATCGAAACAAAGATCTATTACTCTTATAAACAGTTCATTGACGGGAAAAAACAACTGGCATACTATTGCCAAACCGTAGGAGTTAATAAAGGAGCTTATCTGGTATTCTGCCCTAATGACATAAACTATCGTGACACAATAATAGAACAAACTGAATCTATTGAAAGTCACGCAAGTTCGGGACAAGTTGTTGATATTACGACATATTTAATTTCTTATGATGAAACAAAATGGGAATAAAAGATTGACAATGAGATTATAAAAAAGCGGAGTTCTGATTAATATCTCGTAATTGAAAGATTTTGTTTGAAATATATAGTATTCTTCAATTTAATAACGGCTAAATGGAATCCTTTACTGTAAAAATTGCTGATCAAGATTGGGAACTGGATCAAATCTGCCGGTTGAACCATCAAACATTTTCGGAGGAAATACCTCAACATGAAAAAACTGATACAGGTTTTCTTGTTGATAAATTCCATTCTGAAAATCAGTACATCATTTGTCTTGTTGATAATGAGATAGTTGGTATGGTTGCTTTAAGAGATAAAAGACCATTTTCCCTCGATTATAAGATATCCGGGTTGGACGAATTCTTGCCCTCTAATAGTTCGTTATGTGAAATACGGTTGTTGATCATCAAGCCAAAATACCGCAATTCTCATGTGTTATTATACTTATTTAAAGAATTGTTCAATCAGTGCATCAAGAAAAAATATGATTTGGCATTGATTTCAGGAATTCTATCACAGCAAAAACTTTACAAAAGTGTTGGTTTTGTTCCTTTTGGTCCTGTAGTTGGGGAGGATGTAAAATTTCAGCCAATGTATTCGATTCCGGATTTTTTCTTCAAATCGAAATATTTTAAAAAAACACTAACCAAAGAATTGAAAATTGTCAATGCTTTACCGGGACCAGTAACGGTTAAAAATATTGTATTAGAGGAATTCAACAAACCTTCTGAATCACACAGAGGTGGAAAATTTTTCCAAAATTACAAAAAAATCTGTCAATCATTAAGTCGCTTTGTAAATGCCAAAGACGTACAGATATTTACAGGGTCTGCTACCCTTGCTAATGAAGTGATGTTATCGCACTTAAATGCATTGAATGAAAAGGGATTGATTTTAAGTAATGGGGAGTTTGGATACCGGATTATTCATCAGGCAAAATGCCAAAAGATTAGTTTTGAAGAATATAAAGTAGAATTAGGTGAGGAATTCGATATTTGTACCGTTGAACAGTTATTAACAAATGAACCTGACATCAAGTGGGTTTTTGCTGTGCATTGTGAAACCTCATCGGGAGTTTTAAACGACATTTCAAAAATAGTATCAATTTGCAGTCGGCTGAATATTAAAGTTTTGCTTGATTGCATCAGTACTTTTGGAATTATTCCCCTCAATTTGGAAAAAGTTTACATGGCTTCGGCGAGTAGCGGAAAAGCTATTGGTTCTTTTTCAGGATTGTCAATGATTTTTTTTAATGAATTGGTTAGAATACCCGAAGATTCGATCCCGTGCTACCTCGATATTTGGTATTATATCAAAAAGAATGGAATACCCTTTACAATGAATTCCAATGCTTTATATGCTCTGGGAGCTATATTGGAATCTATTGACATAAATTTAAAGTATAATAACATAAAAGAAAAATCATCATGGTTAAGGAATCAGATCACTAAACTGAACTATAATGTACTTTCTTTAGATAGTAATGCCATGCATCCGGCCATCATAACTATCAGACTTCCTGAAACAATCAATTCTTCTGAATTTGGCAAATTCTTGGCTCAGAAAAACATAATCATAAGTTATGGCAGTGATTATTTATTAAGGCAAAATATGGTTCAAATTTGTCTCTTTTCAGAAATATGTGACGATGACTTACAGAATATAGTGAATGTTTTAAACCAAGTCAAAATTATTTACCATTAATTGCCAGCCTTTCTTCAATCCGTTGTTTTACAAGTAAATTCAGCTCGTCTGCATTTAAACCTTGTGGTTCGATCATGGGCAAAAATTCCACCGTGATTTTTGTTCTCTTAACCCTATTTTTATCTGTTTTGTCTCCAAAAAATGCACCTGATATCGCAATTGGTACAATCGGAATATTTAATTCCGTACTTAAAAGTGTGTAAGTTTTCTTGAATGTTCCAATTTCACCGCTCAATGTACGTGTACCTTCAGGGAAAATCATAATTTTCTTTCCTAACTTAACGACCTCAGCCATTTTGGTAATTGACTCTCTTATGTCTTTGGAAAGATCGGTAACAATAATATTCGTTCTTTTAGCCAGATTTCTGCGAATGAACCCTTTAACGTGGCTGCTTTTTGCAAACGAGTAAGTATTCTTTAACGTTTTTTTATCTAAATAGGAGAGAACCAGAAAGCCGTCAAGTTTGCTTTGATGATTTGGGGCTAAAAAACAGGGGCCATCAGGGATGTTTTCAAGCCCTTTGCCTTCAATCTTAATAAACAGATTTGAAATCTTCCGAACTGACCTTACAATAAAGCCGTAAAGAAAGGACGATTTTGGCAGTTTAACGTCTGCATCCTGCTTAAGATTTCCTGTCCAGCTGCTATCTTCTTGTTTATGAAATAGTTTATGTGTGCGAATATATTCAGAAATGGTTTGAATGGAAGGGAACTTTATCAACTGTTCTTCTCCTATTTTAACTCCAAAAGTATTCTCTATGAAATGAATCAGACTAAGTTTTCCAAGCGAATCAAGTGCAATATCAAAAACCAGATTATCTTCGGGTGAAATATCCATATCAACCTGCGATTCGATGAACGATTTTACTGCACGATACTCAACTGTATCAGGATCTTTTGATTTTGCTTTTTCATTTTCTGTCTTTTGAAGTAACTCCTCAAGTTTGAATCGCTGAAGTTTCGACAGCCGGGTTCGTGGTAATTCGGAATTAACTAATGTAAATTGCATTATTCGCTTATATGAACTCATTTCTGCATTAAAAGGTGATATAACCGATTCTCTGAAATGATGCAAAATGTCAGATATATTATTGTCCGATAAATATTTATAATCTGGAAATATGACCGCGTGAAGCATCTCTTTATACATGAAAACACCCACTTCTTTGATTGCAGGAGAGGAGCTTTCAAGTTTCATTTCTATCTCTACAGGATTAATATTCTTTCCGTTAGGTAAAACAATGATCTCTTTTTTCCTTCCTGTGATGTACAGAAAACCTCCTTTTTCGATTCTGCCAAGGTCGCCGGTATAAAGCCAGCCATCTTTAATGACCTGAGCAGTTTCTTCAGGTCTGTTGAAATAACCCTTCATAATACTTGGGCCTTTAGCTACTATCTCACCATCCCTGATTTCAACCGTAAGACCAGGAAGCGCCTGACCTGTTGATCCGATTTTCACATTGCCAGGTCTCGGAAATGTAATCATAGGTGCTGCTTCGGTCATTCCAAAACCCTCCAGAATGTCGAAACCTATTGCATAGAAAAACGTTCCTACTTCTTTGTTTAAAGCAGCACCGCCAGCTATCATATATTTTAGATGTCCTCCAAGTCCGTTGTGGATTTTTTTAAATAAAGTTTTCCCGAGTTTTCTGCTTTTGGTCCGATATACAAGACTTAAAAAAACTTTGGCGATTGCACTTTTATTGATTTTAGCCATAAGTCCACGGTACATTAAATCATAAAGTCTTGGAACTCCAATCATTACTGTAACTTGATTATCAGCAAGCGTTTTCATCAGGTCTGGTGTCTGCATTGAAGGAGAGACAACCAAGGTTCCGCCTGCATACAATGGCACCAACAACGAGCCTACAAGTGGAAAAACATGATGTAAAGGAAGGAGAACCAAAACCTGACTTTCGGTCTGAAAGATTTTTACATCAATAACTGCATTCATGTTTTGGATTATATTCGTATAGGAAAGCATAACTCCTTTTGGACTTCCGGTAGTTCCTGATGTATAGATTATTACAGCAGTGGTATCGTTGTCATCCGGTCCGATCCATGTACTTTCATCCTGATTGGTAACGGGTGGATGATCTTCAAAAAGGATAATTTTTGGTTCAAAAGTGCTTTTTTGCCTCACTTTGGTGTATGTTTCAGTCATTGCTGCACTGATGAAAAGTATTTCGGGTTTACAATCGTCAATAATATAGGCAACATCATCGGCTGAAGCCATGTAATCGATAGGTACAGCTATGCAATTGCTCTGAAGTGCAGCATATAAAGTATAAATCCATTCAACTCTGTTTTCGGAAAAGATTCCAACTTTAGTAATATTTTGATTATTAATCAGTAGTGAGTATTGCTGAATGTATTTTAGCAATTCATGGCCGTTAATATCCTCATTATGAGTGATAATGTACTTTTTATCCAGGTTATCCCTGTTAATAATTGCCTTCGTCATAAGCTGTTAATGTTTAATATTTATAAAAAATAATACTATATTAATAGTGCTGTTTGTTTTTCCGGACGTCAAATAGAAAAAAAATATTTGTCAAGCCCAAATCACTCAAATAAAGCGGTACAAAATAATGAATAATTGCAATAAAACAAAATTCAAATTTCGGCATCTAAAATTGTTAATTTTAATTGAAAATTGAGTTATGAAAATTTTGTAAAAAACTATATCTTTAGTTGGGTCATAATTTGTTGATTTTGAGTTTTTAATATGTTGTAATTCAGTTAAATAATACTTTGCAAATGAATAATATAAATGGACTTAGTCCTACTGCTGTCTGGAATTATTTCAATACTATTTGTCATATTCCCCGCCCATCGAAGCGCGAAGAAAAAATTGTAGCGTTTTTATTGGACTTTGCCAACGAGCATAATTTGGCAGCAAAAAAAGATGAAATTGGTAATGTGTTGATTACCAAACTGGCATCCACAGGAATGGAAAACAGGCGAACTTTAGTTTTGCAATCACATCTTGATATGGTATGTGAAAAAAACTTTGGGACAATTCATGATTTTGATTCAGACCCGATTAAGCCATATATTGATGGAGAGTGGGTAACTGCTGAGGGAACAACTCTTGGTGCTGATTGCGGAATCGGAATTGCTGCTCAATTGGCAATTTTAACTTCCGATGACCTTAAACATGGTCAGATAGAATGTTTATTTACTGTAGATGAGGAGACAGGTCTTACAGGGGCAAAAGCACTTCAACCTGAGTTTTTTAGTGGTAAAGGTCTCGTCAATCTTGATTCGGAAGATGAAGGTGAACTTTTCATAGGATGTGCAGGTGGAATTGACACAGTGGCTTCTATTCATTTTGAGAGTGTTACCCTTCCTTTGGGCTTTTTTCCTATGAAGATTGCAGTTCGTGGTCTTTTAGGCGGTCATTCTGGCGACGATATCAATAAAAACAGGGGGAATGCAATAAAAATACTAAATCGGTTTTTGTGGCAGACAATGCAGAAATACGAGATTTATATTGCTGATTTTAACGGTGGTAATCTTCGTAATGCTATTGCGCGTGAGGCTTTTGCAATTGTTCTGATAGCTGACTCAATGAAAGAACAGTTTACTGTTGACTTTAATATTTTCAGATCGGAAATTGAATCTGAAATATTGTTGAATGAGCCTAATATCAAGCTATTGCTTGAAAGTACAGATAAGCAGCTGTTTGTAATTGACAAATTAAGTCAAACCGGATTGTTAAATGCTTTATATGCTTGTCCTCACGGAGTGTTAACGATGAGTACACGAATGTTGGGACTTGTCGAAACATCAACCAACCTTGCCTCTGTGAAGATAAAAGAAGGTAATCTTATTGAAATTACTACAAGTCAGCGAAGCGATCTGGATAGCGGAAAATTCGATGCTGCCTACATGGTTGAATCGGTTTTTAGATTGATTGATGCTGACATTCACCATAGCGAAGGGTATCCTGGTTGGACACCAAATCCCTCTTCGGAGTTATTGTCAATCACCCAATCGGCTTATATCAAACTTTTTGGATCAGCACCAGTTGTACGGTCTATTCATGCAGGACTTGAATGTGGATTGTTTCTCGAAAAATTTCCTGGTCTTGATATGATTTCTTTTGGACCGACTTTACGAGGAGTTCATTCACCAGATGAAAAGATCAATATTATTACGGTTGATAAGTTCTGGCGACTTCTTAAAGAGGTAATTACTAATTATTAATATATACTTGATATGATAACAAAAATACTTGTTCCGATAGATTTTTCCTCATATTCACTGAATGCTGCTTTCTATGCAGCCCATGTTGCGAAGCAAAAAGATGCAGAAATCACATTGATTCATGTTTACTTTAATCCGGTAACGAATCCTTTTTCTTACGATCATTTTTATTCCTTCCCTGTCAATGTTGCTGAAACATTAACAGAAATTGTTGAAAATGCCAACAAATTAATGCTCGAATTCAAGGACAAGCTGGACATATATTTGGCGGATCATGAACTTTCGGATATAATTTTTAAAACCGAGTTAATTGGAGGAATTGCAGAGGAAGCAATACTTGATATCATCGAAGCTGATGGATATGATCTGATGATTATAGGGATTCGGGGAAAGGAAGCTTCGGAAAACTGGTTTGGAACATTCATGACAGAGATCATTAATAAAGCTCGTATTCCGGTTATGGCAATTCCCGGACAAGCATCATATAAAGAATTGATGTATAAACGGTTGATGTATGCGACTAATTTTGATAAATCGGATGGGGAGGCTATTCGCAGGTTAATTGAGATTGCCAGTCCGCTCGAAACACATATTAGCGTTGTTCATATTGACGAAGCAAGCGATAACCCTTTTGTTAATTATGATTTATCTCATTTTAAAGAGAAATATGTCGGGAATGTTGTAAAGGTGAAGATGGATTTTGATTTGATTGTAAATAAAAACAAAGCACGTGGCATTGAAAACTATATTATTGAAAAAGAAATTGATATACTCTCCGTTACTTCACACAAAAGGAATATTATAACCTCTTTATTCAAACCAAGCCTTACAAAGGAATTATTATTCAAGCTTGGAATTCCGATGCTTATTTTTCATTCCTAAGAAATTTGTTTCTTTGTAATCGAATTAAAGCTCAGATTTGATTTTATGAAATATTCAAGGATAATGAATTTGAATTCCTTTGTAAAGATTTGTTATTTAGGCATTCATGGAATACTTTTCTTTTTTGTTGGATCTGCCTTGTACTCCTGTACATCGTTGAAAACTATCGGAATTGAAATAGCTGTTCAGCCGGAATATACAATTAATGCCGATATTCAAGGTATTGTATTGCTCAACAGAAGTATAACAAATCATTTTACAAATGCAAAAGCCGATTCGCTGGAGAAAATATTGATCAAAAATAAAATGGGGATGGATTCGGTGTTTCAGGATAGTATTGCTTCCGACACAGCATTACAAGTTGCTGCACAAGACCTTTTTAAATCCGGCAGGTTTGATGTTGTCGTTCCGAAGGACCGGAATATTTTCAGGACTGATAATGAACAAATTGTCAATCCATTAGATAACAATTTTATAAATGAGATATGTAATGATTTTAAAGTAGATGGTGTGCTTGTACTCGAAAGCTTCGTTGAACGATTATCCACAAAATATTATTTAAAACTAAGTGACGGAATTATAAATGATGAAGAATATAGTGCTGCTACTGACATCACCTATTTTTCAGATTGGCGACTCTACAGACCACAAAATCTTAAACCTGTAATTCGATTTCAGGTTGGTGATTCTATTTTCTGGAAGGCTGTCAGTTTTTCTTTAGAAGATTTGTATTCACAGATGCCACGTTCAAAGAATGCAATTATTGGCGGCGGAATTGCTGCAGGTTTGAAAATGGCAAATTATATTAGTCCGAAGTGGGTTACTCAAAACCGCTACTATTTTTTAACGGGAAATATAGATATTGATGCAGCAATACCTTTAATTAAAAACAATAAGTGGGAAGAGGCAGCAACAATCTGGACAAAATACGCCAACGAAAAATCGAAACTTATTCGAAGTAAGGTAGAATTCAATCTCGCTTTGGCTACTGAAATGTTCGGAGACTTGGATCTTGCGATTGAATGGGGACTAAAATCTTTTAAAACCAGATATACAAAAGCAGCAGAGGTTTACCTTAAAACACTCGACAATAGAATTAAGGCACAACAAAAAGAGACTAAACGGAGATATTAATTAACCTTTCCATTCTAAGACAATGAAAATATGGTATTTAATAAGTTCTTCTATTTTAAATCTTTTCAGATTAAGTCTTTTGGCTTATTTTTTTCTTAATTCCTGCATTTCTCTGCAACCATTGGATATACAAATTGCAAAGAAAGAGCAGTTTCCTTTACCTGAAGCAATACAGAGTGTGGTAATCCTCAATCGTGCAATTAATACTGATTTTAGGGATCATACCGTTGATTCACTTGAACTTTTTTTGTACAGAAATAAACTTGTACTTGATACTGTTTTCTGTGATTTTCTATCGGCTGATACTGCTATTAAAGTTGCAGCAAAAGCACTTTATGAGTCTGGAAGATTTGATGTGGTAATCCCACTTCAAATGAATATTTTACGACAAAATCTGATTTTTACTGATGCATTACTACCTTCTTCATTTATTAAAGAGATGTGTCATGATTTCAATACCGATGCAGTTCTGGTACTCGAAAGTTTTAATGAACGAGTGGCTACAACTTTCAATCGTTTTTCACATTCAAACCAATCAGAAGTAAAGATGAGAATGATTGCTTTGGCTTATAATTCTGTCTGGCGGATTTATCATCCATGCGACAGTTGCTACACAAGACGATATGATATTTCTGATACAATATTCTACAAATCTGGTGGTATGGAAATGCGGGATATCAACTCAAATTTGCCTTTTTTGAAAGAAGCATTGATAGATGGCGGGATTAACTGTGGTATTAAATATGTCAGGTATATCAGTCCTGAATGGATCAACTATTATCGTGAATATTATATTACACGAAACAAGGAAATTGATGCAGCAATACCTTTGATTAAAAATAATAAATGGGAAGAAGCAGCTGCCATTTGGTTAAAGTATGTATCAATACCCTCACTATCAATTAGAAGTAAAGTTGAGTTTAATCTTGCTCTTGCTTCTGAAATGAAAGGAGAATTGGATAAAGCAGTACTATGGTGTCAAAAATCAATAAAAACAGAATCCTCCATTGATAAAAAAGTTTATTTAAGTGCATTAGTAAAAAGGCTTGTAGAACTGGAAAAGGAAGATGTTAAAAGGAAAATATAGGAGGATTTAATGCAATTTTCTTTTACCTTTGACTGCTTTCTTTTTGAGTTTACTTTTATCTCAATAATAACATTCGGGGATTATATTTTCAGAATAGGAGATATAAATACTATGGAAATTCCATAATATCAATAAATTAACAAAATAAACAAGGCATGAAAATCATTATCAAATACGTTTGGATTTTATTTGCAGGCTGGATTTTAACCTCTTGTATCACAACCCAAAGTGTTCCAATAGATCAGATGGAACCAGGGAAAATTGCTTTGCCTGCTTCTGTACGTAAAGTTGCTTTGATTTCACGTAATTTCAAGTTCTCAATTGATACTTTGAGCGGGTATTTTAAACTTGATTTCCGTCTTAGGAAAGGTACAAAATCTGATAATCTGATTATTGATAGTATTGGCGTTACACAAAGTCTCGATAACCTGAGAAAAGCCTTACTTGAATCCGGACGATTTGATGAAGTATTTGTGTATCCTTTTAAGGCTATTGATCCTCGCACCGGAGATAAAGAGTTGCCATTTACTTCAGGTTTCATAAAGTCACTTTGCACTGAAAGTGAAACAGATGCTGTGATTTGCCTTGAGATGTTAAGTTTCTTTTATAGTCGTCATGGCGGTACGACTGATCGCCGAATTCAGGCTGAGGCAAGCGTTAAAGTTAATGCGATCTGGTCTGTTTACGATCCAAAAAGAGAAAATCCGGTTGACAGGTTTACACATTCAGAAACGATAAAATGGAATGAATTCAACAATAACAACAATAAGCAATATAAACTGCCGGGACGAAAAGAAGGCATATCGATTGCCTGCGGTGTTGCAGCAAAAAATTACAGCAAACGAATTGTCCCATATTGGGCTGAATCATATAGGGTTATTATCGGTATGAACGGGTCTGAATGGGAAAATGCCTTATCCTTTGCCGCGAAAAATAAGTGGCAAAGTGCAGCTTCGATTTGGAAAAAATACTTAGAAAGCCCCCAAAAAAGGGTTTCAGGGATTGCTTCACTCAATTATGCAGTTGCACAGGAGATGCTTGGCGATCAGGAAAAAGCCAATTTATGGTCAGAGAAGGCAACAGCTTTACTCAAAACAGGAGAACCTGGTAGGATTGCCAGAGAGTATGCAGGTATTCTCTATCAGAGAAAACTAAAAACAGTCAGATTAAACTCTCTTCTTAAAAATAGTCAATAGTTCTTCTTTCAGTACTTTATGAGTAAGGAGTAAATATTAAGGAATAAGGAGTAGTGCTTATTTGGGTTGATTCAAAAGGCCAGTCATAAATAAACAAGTCTGGAAGTCGGTTTTTTACTTCTTAGGAATTTGATTGTAAAACCTGTTTAATTAATACTATATTTGTATTTCAAAAGATGTCATACAAAAAACAAAATTATTCGATATGAAGTTCATTAACTCCGTTACAGTTGTCGTTTTTGCACTTTTATTAAGTTGTCAGCCCAAGTCCTCGGAACAATTACAAAATGAGATTGACAGTATTGCAAATCGTTGGGTTCCCGATAAACGGGTTGGCATTTGTGAACTAAATCTGGTCAAAAGGGTAGGAGAGGAGATGGTTTTAAAGGGTGAATCTTTATTTCCTGAAGCAAAAACCGAGATATTACAATTATTATTAAGCAAAGGTATTACGGTAATTGACAGTGTGGTAATACTTCCTGATTCAATTAAAATACCTAAAAATTGGGGGGTAGTAACTTTGAGTGTCGCCAATCTCAGAAGTAAACCCACTCATTCGGCGGAATTGGTTTCTCAGGCAATTATGGGTACTCCTGTTCGGGTATTAAAAGAGGATGACGTATGGTTATTTGTTCAGACTCCAGATCTGTACCTTGCTTGGACTAATGAATCATCGGTTCAACTTATGAGCCGCTCTGAAATCAACCAATGGAGAAATTCCGAGCGATTGATTTTTACTGAAAGTTATGGAACTGTTTATTCAGATAGCCGTCAAACCAATGTTTTGAGTGATCTCGTTGCAGGTGCGATTGTTATTAAAAAGTCTGAAAACAAGAATGTTTTTGAAGTTAACCTACCCGATGGAAGGCTTGGCTTTATTTCAAATCTTAATTGGCTGAATTTTAAGCAGTGGAAGGATAGTGTTTCATTGATTGATGAAAATATGATTAATACAGGTAAGCATTTGTTGGGCTTTCCGTACATGTGGGGAGGTACCTCTTCCAAGGCAATGGATTGTAGTGGTTTTGTAAAAACAGTGTGTTTTCTTAATGGCATTGTCCTCGAGCGTGATGCTTCGCAACAAATAAAGCATGGAAAAGAGATTGACATTACTTCCGGTTGGGAAAAGCTTCAGAAGGGTGATTTACTCTTTTTTGGATCAAAGCGAACACATCGTGTTGTCCATGTAGGAATATATATCGGCAACGGCGAAGTAATTCATTCATCGGGAAGCGTTAGAATCAACAGTCTTGACAAGAATAGTGACAATTACAGTAATTACCTTAGCTCCACATTACTTGGTGCACGCAGAATAATCGGATTTACACCGGAGCAAGGTTATTTGCCTCTAAGGTTGCATAGTTGGTATTAATTAAACTAAATATTTATCTGATGAGTAACAGACGTAATTTTTTAAAGTTCAGCGGACTCGCTACCGGTTCTTTGTTTGTATCAAAACCTGTTTCAGCTGTTGAAATGAATCCAATTTTCAAAATGAAATCAGGAAAACCTGCTGCCATGAAATTACGGTTTCGTCCTTATGATCTCCAATTGAAGCATGTCTTTACGATAGCAAATAACTCAAGAACTACAACTCCTGTTATGCTGACCGAGATTGAATTTGACGGATTAATCGGGTATGGAGAGGCCAGTATGCCTCCATATCTTGGTGAAAGTCAGAAATCGGCTGCTGAATTTCTTTCGAAGGTTGATTTGTCATCTTTCAGTGACCCATTTGAAATGGAAGATATTATACAGTATATAGACAGTTTGTCTGTTGGAAATTATGCAGCCAAAGCTTCAGTTGATATTGCCTTGCACGATTTAATTGGCAAGATTGTTCAGCAACCGTGGCATAAATTATGGGGATTGAACCGTACGAAAACTCCAAATACGAGTTTTACTATCGGAATCGATACTCCAGAGGTGGTAAAAGACAAGGTTCGTGAGGCTGATGTGTATAAGATATTGAAAGTCAAGCTTGGACGCGACAATGATAAAGAGATGATTAAAACCATCCGTTCTGTTACCGATAAACCAATTTGTGTTGATGTAAACCAGGGTTGGAAAGATAAGAATTTAGCACTCGAAATGATCCAATGGCTCGCAACGCAAGGAGTAGTTTTTGTAGAGCAGCCCATGAACAAGCTTGCTATTGATGATATTGCCTGGCTAACCCAAAATAGTCCGCTTCCGATTATTGCCGATGAGGCGATTCAAACGGTGAAAGATGTTGCCGGGATTAATAAGATTTACTCTGGAATTAATATCAAATTAATGAAATGCGGAGGTATGCGCAATGCCTGGAAGATGGCAAATATGGCTAAAGTATTGGGTATGAAAGTAATGATTGGTTGTATGACAGAAACTTCTTGTGCAATCTCAGCAGCCGCTCAGTTATCGCCGTTAGCCGATTGGGCCGATTTGGATGGAAACCTTTTGATTAGTAATGATATTTACGAGGGTACTCAGGTAGTAAACGGGAAAGTAATTCTTTCTGATTTACCAGGTATTGGTATCCGTCTAAAATAAACTTGTTGATATATTACAGCTTTTGCTTTTTGATTTATGAAATCAAAAAGCAAAATTGCAATGAGTATTTGTCTTTCTTCAAAAACATGATATTTGTTAGGCTTTCGGTTTGAAAACTAATTTCTTAGAAAAAAAATGAATAATTTTTGAAAGATGTCATACAACATACAAATCAAAAGTGTATCTTTCGTGAAAATTTGTAAAGCTATATTAGTAATTGTTAAAAGACCTTCGATTGTAGGTATAGGATTATAGATTTCGACATATTTCGATATTAAAAATTTCTAAAACCAAAAAACAAATGAAATGAAAAAAATCTTTCTATTGTTGTTAACAGGATTGGGGTTTTTTACATCCCAATTTTTATTGGCTCAAACAGTGACAGTTACAGGTCGGGTTTCTGATGCTGGTACGAACGAATCCCTTCCGGGAGTGGCTATCATTATCAAAGGTTCAACAATTGGAACAGTTACTAATGGCTCTGGCGATTATACTTTAAAGGTTGCACCCAGGCAAATCCTTGTCTTCACTTCACTTGGCTTTAAGGCTCATGAGGTCGTAATCGGATCTTCAACTGTTATTAATGTGAAACTTGAACTTGCAAATATTATGCTTGAAGAGGCCGTAGTGATTGGAGAGTTCGGAATAAAAAGACCTTCCAGAGCAGTTGGTGCTGCTACTCAAACCGTTAAAGGCATCGAAATTGCCGAGTCAGGACGAGAGAATTTTGTAAATTCTCTTCAAGGTCGTATTGCAGGAATTCAGATTCAGACCTCCAAGACCTATAATTGATTATCAGCAACTTATGATATAGTTGTCGTAGAATAAAAATCCTTATTTTTGTTGCCATGGGACAACTATTACTACCACTATTTTCTACCGATACCCGAATGATAACCCCTAC
>CAILKW010000047.1 GCA_903834845.1 uncultured Bacteroidia bacterium
GGCAGTCTGTTAAGAGCTTCATTCTTTGCAAATAACATGTTTCAAAGCAAACCACTATATGAAAGTAAAAGGAGCCCCGGTTCATTTACTATTATAAATGCCGGAATTCCGCTGTTTTTTGGGTTTGAATTGGCACTAACCATTAAGTAAAATTAAAAATGATTACCATGAAAAATATAATTAAAACACTTGCCGGAGTGCTTTTTACACTCTTTTTAATAAACTCATGCAAGCAGTTTCAAGATGCAAAAGACGCAAAAGAGGTGCAATCTCTTACGGCAGTTGTTAAAGTGAATCTGAATATTGGAAACGCACCGGCACCAGCTTCGTTCAACGTTAAATTGATAAATTACGCTGAGCGATACGAGTTAAATACAACAGTTGATGCTTCGGGAACAGTTTCAGTTGGAAATATTATTCCGGGTATATATACCGTAACTGCATCATCGGAAGTGAGTTATAACGGTTTTACTTACAATTACAGCGGAAATGCCGTAAATGTTGATATTGTGACTAATAACAAACAGATAAAACTTGATGTTGGAGCCTCAAAATCGGGGGCACTTGTTATGAAGGAGATTTTCTATTGTGGTTCAAAAACTCCAACAGGAGGTTCGTACTTCAGGGATCAGTATTACGAAATCTACAACAACAGTGAAAACATCCAAAATGTTAAAGGGCTTTGCATTGCTATTCTTAATCCCTTAACAGCTACTGCCAGTCTTCCGGTTTGGCCCGGAGCAGATGCCGCAAACTTTGTATATGCCTCAACAATTTGGCAGATTCCTATAAATAAGGACTATCCCCTTAATCCCGGTGAATCTGTTATTATCGCTCAAATGGCCGATGATCATAAAAAAAGCAATCTGAATCCCAGCTCGCCGGTAAATCTTTTGAGTGCCGAATTTGAGACTTTGGTTGCCACAACTTCGTTGATCAGTGATAATCCGGCAATTAACATGTATATGGCATTTTGGCCGTCTCCAACTCCTCAATGGTTAACAACAGTCTTTGGTGGTGCTTTAGTTATCTATATTCCAACTCAGACAATAAACCCGGTGAATTATATCAGTCCTGTTGGACAAACAACTAAAAACTATAAGATTAGTATTGACGAGGTTATAGATGCTGTTGAATTGGTGGGTAATGCCAATCAGGTACAACTTAAGCGGGTTCCTGCTGTGTTGGACGCGGGTGCTGCTACAGTAGGTGGAACATATCTTTCAATGAGTGTTGCCAGAAAAGTAAAGAGTACGCTCACCGATGGGAGGGTAATATTTTATGATACTAACAACAGTTCCAATGACTTTGAGGTTATGAATACCCCTCAAATAAGAAGATATGGGGCAAAAGCACCTTCATGGAATACCTGGAAACAATAGTTAATAACTACAAATTTTAAGCAATGAGAAAATTAAAAAATATTTATTGGGCTGGAATAGTTTTATTAACACTATTTCTTTCACAAAAAATTGAAGCCCAAGATGCTAATTCATATCTTTCAAACCCTGCATCCATAGAATTATTGAAGGCAAAATCACTTTGGTTCAACACAAATAACGGTGCTGGGCTCACACTCGATAAGATGTATAATTACAACGATCTCAGGTTTAATTATATTCTTAAAAATGGGGATTTTAAAAGAAAATTTGAAGGAGAAAACGAAAGGCTCATCGGGGTATCAACAGAGGGTGGTTTGAACCTCGGAGGAGGATATGTATGGGGAAGCTTTTCTTTTAACAACGAAAAACAAATGGGCACACTCTACAATACAACCATGCTCGATCCAGCAAGGGGAGTTCCGTATTTTACAGTTGATAAAAACTTGAGCGACTGGGTAAAACAAGATTACAATCTGTTTATGAAGGTTTCTTCAAAACCTCTCTGGGGAAAAATTCTTTTCGGTATTGAATCACAATATATTACAAAAACAGGAGCAAAACAAATTGATCCCCGTTCAGATGTTGATTTCTTCACTTTAAGCGTAAAACCAGGAATTGTTACAACATTAAACAAACACATAATTGGGTTAAACTTCGATTACGAAAAACTTAATCAGGAGTCCGGGACTTTAAACAGCAATAACCAATCAAACCAGGATGTCTTTGTAATGAAAGGACTTGGAAACTTCTACTCTGCTGTTGTTGGAGGTTTACAATCTCTTGGCAAGTTTGTTTATGACGGAAATAAAGTTGGAGGAGCTATCCAATATTCTTTTGCCGGAGAATCTATAAAAATTCTGCTCGATAGTAAGTACTCATTCAGAGTAGAAGATGTTACCAGCTCTCAAACAAAGCCTAAAAATGAGGGGACAGTTAAAGAGAACCATTATGCCGGAAATCTCCAACTTTTAAAAATGGGGGAAAATATAAGTAAGCTCGAACTTTCCTATTCAAATAACAAAATAAGCGGCATCGAGTATGTCCAGGTATTGGATAATACGTTTGAAGTTCAAAAGTGGATTACCACTTACAAAAGCATAAGATCTACGTTTTCGTTAAAAAATCTCGCACTTAAATACGATTTCTTCAAAGGAAAAGATTTTGAGTATAAATGGAGAGCCGGTTTTTCATTGAATTACAAAAACTCTGATGAACTATATTTTATACCTGAATCATATATGAAGTCAGAGGATTTGATATTTGGAATTAACGGCAAAATCAATTTAAATCTGAAAAACTCAAACAGACTGCTTGCAGGTCTTACATTGAACTATAAGAAAAACATGAACGGTGCCTATATTTACGGAGGAGCTGATCCAAATTCTCATGTTATTATAGATTTTATGACTCCTGAATTTCAGTTTATTAAAATGAATTATTACAAAATTGGAGGCGAAATTTCGTACTTTTCAACTACAAACAATAGCGATAAATCCGGGATGTTTTTCAAAATTGCACTCGATTACTATAAACCTTCTGAAGGCAGCAATAACAGATTTCTTTCCAATCTGAGCGTAGGTTTTACCTTCTGATAATTTTAACTGATGATTAGAAAGATTTTAGTATTTGCGATAGTATTCGCTCTTTCATTGATAACTTCTCTTCAGGCAGCAGAGAAAAGTTTTGCAATAATAATTGATAGCGATACTTACAAAGCTTGTAAAGAAGAAATTGATGCCTATAAGACAATGTTGAACAATGAGGGATTGCGTTCGTACATCATCCCTAAAAATTGGAGTAATCCCCAACAGGTAAAGGACGAATTGTCTGCACTTTATAAGCAGGAGGCTCTTGAAGGAGCAATTTTCATAGGTGAGATACCGATACCTATGATTAGAGATGCCCAACATTTTACTTCAGCTTTTAAGATGGATCAGGAAAAATTTCCAATGAGTATTTCTTCCGTTCCATCCGACAGGTTTTACGATGATTTTGATCTGAAGTTTGACTATCTGTCGCAAGATACAGTTAAGCGATTATTTCATTATTACTCACTATGTTGGGATTCGCCACAGCGTATTACCTGCGATATCTACACCGGCAGACTGAAACCTACAAAAAAAGGAGAGGAAGGTTACCGGCAGATACGAGATTACTTTAAGAAATTGTTTGCAGAACGAATTGCAGGAAACAAAATGGATGTAATAGTATCATACACCGGTGAAGGGTCGTTTTCAAACAGCCTTACTGCCTGGAAAGAAGAGGGTATTACTTTTAGGGAAGAGTTTCCACAAGCATTTAAAGATAAAAACTCCGCAAAGTTTCTGATGTTTTATATGAATCCATATATGAAACAGACAGTTACGGAAGAACTTCGCAGAGATGACGTTGACTTAATGATATTCCACGAGCATGGAACTGCTGAAAGACAATATATCACAGGGATTCCTCTTAGCAAAGGTTCAGGTGATAATATTGATGCAGCCAAAAGACTATTCAGAAACAGTTTGAGAAAAGAGAAACAGGATAGCGATATAAGCTTTAAACTCAAGCAAACATGGATGAATTATTACAAAGTTGATTCAACCTGGTTTGAGGGAGCTTTTGATCCTGAACAGAAGAAAAAAGATTCATTGGATGATGTCAATCAGGGAATTGTTTTAGAAGATATTCCAGGCATAAACCCTAATCCAAGGGTTGTAATTTTTGACGCATGTTTTAACGGCGACTTTCGTGAAGATAGTTTTATAGGCGGAGAATATATTTTTGCAAAAGGTAAAACATTGATAGCCATCGGTAATACAGTAAATGTACTTCAGGATAAATCTGCAAGCGATCTTATTGGACTTTTGGGTCTTGGCTTTAGAGTTGGTGAATGGGCACAGATAACAAATATCCTGGAATCTCATATAATTGGTGACCCGACATTTCTTTTCAAAGGTGCCAAAAGAGCAGGACAAATTGACCTGAAAAATACAAATAATGCTTATTGGCTCAAGGTCTTAAAGGAAAACCAAAATCCCGATTTGAAAGGAGTGGCACTTCACAAACTTTTTAATTTTAATTATAAAGGTCTGTCACAACTTTTGGTTGACACATACAACTCATCACCATATTATACTTTAAGACTTCAGGTGTATCATCTTCTTCAGTTTTACAATGATGGTAAATTTGAAGAGTTACTTAAAACCATGGTTTACGACCCTTATGAGTTCATCAGACGAAAATCAACATACTCAATGGGAAAAGTTGGCAGGGATGATTACATTCCCTACATTTCCTCTATTTATTTAAATGATTACCTCGACGAAAGAATAAGGTTCAATGCCGAGTTTTGCTTCGATGTTTTAAACACTGAAAAGCTTGAAAAAGAGTGCTTTTCGCAAATTGATAGCAATACTTCGCTATATAACAAACAAAAGCGCGTGGCTGAGTTTAATTCAAAAATGGCATCTCGCAAAAGCATCGCTAAAATGAGTCTGGAACTGGCAGACCAA
>CAILKW010000048.1 GCA_903834845.1 uncultured Bacteroidia bacterium
AGCATCCAACAATGGCCAGGCTAATGCTGAACCTCGCCATTTTGCAAATAAACCTTTATTGTCGGAATCATATATATAGGGGCGCAGACTGATCTCACCATCAAGACTTGAATAATGCCGCTCAAGTGTAAACAAAAATTCATGCTTCCCATCAAGTTTACCGGATGCAATTGTGTTAATCGGCATGGGATGAGTACTCCATATTTTTTTACCGTTTGTAAATGCTTCGAGAATAAGTTTTGGCAGATAATCTTCTGCTACTGAAATCGGTTTAAGTAAATAGCCATTAATTGATAAGGTATTATTTCTAATAGGTAATGTGGTTAGCTCGTAATCACGGTTTTCAATAATTTCGGGATAAAAGGAGCCAGGCATAGTCCGAGTAATTATTCCGCTACACCGGTATTCCCCGTTTTGGATCGTGATATCGGCAATTAAACCCTCCTTCGTTCGGGGATATTTTTGGTCGAACAAATGGTTTCCCAATGAAAAATATACAGGTTTCCCTGCTATCATCTCCGGTTTCTGAATAACATGAGGATGAGAACCAATAATTATATCAGCTCCGTTTTGTATGAGCCAGTTTGCAGTTTCGCGCTGCATTTTGTTGGGCCATTCAAGTAGTTCACTTCCCCAATGTATTGACACAATTACAATATTAGCAAGACTACTCGCCAGCCTTAATTTTTGTTTGATTTCAATAGAAGGAATTATATTTTTTGTCTGGTCCCGATCAGGAATCATATTGATAGTTACGAGACCAATAACCACCTCTTTAATCGTGAAAAACTGTGGCGAATTATCCAGATAAACCGGTGTGAGATTAGAACCCCGGAGAACTTCGATAGTTTTAATTTTTCCTGATTCACCTAAATCTTTGCTATGATTGTTTTCGAGAGTTATGACATTAAAACCGGCTTCTTTAAGTAAGTGAATGTGGGTACTGTCAATATCAAAAACAGGTGATTTACTTTCGGACGGAAATTCATTTTGCCTGATACCAACGGCACCTTCTAAATTGCCAATTACCAAATCGGCTGACTTAAAAAATGGACTTAATTCTCCCCACGGAGAAATATTCCATTTTTGAATTTCCTCTCTTACATTCCTTGATAACAGGATATCACCCACAAATAAAATCCTGACTTTTGATTGTTGTGCGATGCTACTTTGGGTAACCATCAATAGCAAAAATACTAATATAATGTGTTTGGGCTTCCTGATGCACTTTGGTAAGTGACAAATGGTTTTATCCATGGTAGTAATTCCTGTTTTTTCACTTTTTCGCGCCAATCCTTATCGGTCAAAACCTTATCAGAGACAAACTCGTAATATGAATAGATAGAGCCTTTTACTATCTGATGTCTTCCATAAAAAGGGACAGTGTAGTTCCATTCCATTGTGTTTCCTACTGCTGCCATAAGGTATGGGATTTTATTTGACATATCGCCCCCGGCAACATCTGCAATCTTTGCTATCGGATCAGGATTTGAAAGTGCGAAATCTTTGTTGGAGAGGCTGTTGAATATCAGAAACAGATGTTCGGCAGTTCGGGCAACATACAAAATTTTCTCATTTTCTTTATCGGAGAGTGCTTCGCCGCTTCGCTCTTTCTCAGCCATTTTCTGAAATGTACGAGCTTCGTTTGCCGCCTCTTTCAATCTTTCGATAATGCCATCGTATAATGAACGTTTTTCATTGTTTGAGCTTTCATCCTGAATATCTGCCGATTTGGAAGTGATTTTGGAAACATGTTCAATTGCCGTTTCGAACAACCCTGCTAAAGTTGCAAAAGTATATGGATCAGGTTCTACATATCCTCGTGGAGCTCTCATCAAAATTTCTTCAAAGCCACCTTCGCCACACTCGGCAGCTGTTCTTTCATTCACTAATATTGTCGCATGACGAAGTGTTGCCCAAGTTGCGAAACCTGTTTGTAATCGTTTTGTCTGCCAGATTTCCCTATCTGCAACTCCGTTTGTAGAATTAACTGTATCAGCCCATTGTACAGCAATTGAGTTCATCCAGCGGTTGTAAAGGTTTTTGTCTTGTGGTTTACTATTTTCGCCGAAATTTGATTTTAACAGTTCAATTACCTTTCGTAAAGGGGGATATTTTTCATAGTCTGATTCCAACAATTTTCCGGCAAAACCGCTCCCAAGGGCAGCAGCAAGATCCAATCCTGAAGGCAAAAGTCGTGGACCATTTTTGCCTGTAACCTGCAATTCAAAAGGCACATTTGGATGATAAACAGTAGAATACAAAACTTCGTTATCGAAACCCCATGATAATGGAAAGATTACCTGTTCTTTTAAGGGATATTTGCAATATTTGGGAATGTTACTTTTTATGTTCGTCCAAACTATTTGAGACCGGGTAGGAGAAATAAATCCGGAATAACTTTCGATCCATTTTTCAGCATAAGCTGTGATTTGATCCGGCAGTAAATTTAATTCTTTAACTATCTCAGGCTTAGATTTGAAAATAGTGTTAAAATACCGGAATGCCCTGAAATATTTTTCCATTTCAGGTGTTGAGGTATAATGCCCACGAGGCTGCAGATCTGAGTATTGGTATTCTTTATTTAGAATTTCCGTAAAGCAATCCTTTTGATTCAGGATTCTTTTCACTTCAGTATTTTGGGTATTGCCTGAGAGTATAGCCTGAAGTGCCGAAAAAACTGCAGCCCATGCAGATTTTGTGTTTTTATAGTATTTATCTGCCTCAACAACAAACTTCCAAAAATTGGGTATTGCTTCATCACGCTCCTTTACAATGAATAATCCCTGATAGGCAGCTCCGAATAATTCCCAGAATATGTCGGTGGTAACAAGGTAAGGTCGGGTTGGAGAGGTCCTATCGTAACTATTACAATAATAGTTTTCTGTTTCATAAAGTTTGTATAACTGATCATCAGCATTGGGACGGAAAAGACCATAGTATTTCTTAAATAGATTAACCTCTTCGGAAGTATTGGAATACATCCAGGCATTTATAACGTCTGCCATCGGTATTTGAATAGGTAAATAGTTTAAGGTATAGCACCCATCATTAATTGTTAAACCAACAATTCCTTTTCCGTCAGGGACAGAAGATGGTGTTGAAATAAAGCGGTATTCAGCTAATTGTATAACCTCATTTTTAGAAGAAATCAGGTAAACTCCTATTCCCTGACGATCCTTTTGCCAATGCAATAACCCTAAGCCGTTGGGAGTGGGAGTGATCGTTCCTCCATTTTTTACGTCAACTCCTATTGCTTTTGAATCACCCCAATATTTGGAGTCGTAACGTGCAATAAGGAAGTTATTGTTCCTGTCCTCCCAAATCAATTGGTGTCCGGCAGGATGGAAAGCAATTGGTAATGCCCAAGCAGCTACCAGTTTGCTTGGCTGTTCTCCAACATCATCAAATATTGAAGCTGTTTTATCAGGTCCAATCACCTGATAAAAACGCGACCCCGATTCAGTAATTGAAACGATACGATAGGACTTGTCGCCGTTATCCATTCCGAAAAAAAGGCGATATTCATAATATTCTTTTCTCAGGTCATAATCTGCCTTAACGATAAAAGGACGCGGACATACTACGAGCCGTCTTAACATATTCACAGATGAAAATATACTTTTTACGTTCCAGTTTTTATTGATCCGGTCTATCCGTAATATCTCGAAATCACCCATTACAAAAATCGTCTTGCCATTAGGATGCCAGGTAATTGATTTAGCTTTAAGACCTTCTGGTAATAATATGCTATCACTGATTTCGTCTTCGCCAATCTTTTGGAACTTAACAAAACACTTTTCAACTGTTCCTTTCACAATGGTGGCAACTGTGACACCGGCCGGAGAAACATCACAATCGAGAACTTTTTCCTTTAAGGGAAATGTAAATTTCCAAGGTGTAACAGGAGAGGGTGATACTGTTAACTCAGGTATATCAAATACGCCATTCACTACTCGGGCAGAATCAGTTTTGAGTTTCTTAATTATGATCGAATTCTGTGCCTTGCATGGTAATTGAGTTGAACAAAAAACGATTAGGCTACATGAAATGATCAATATTTGTAATAAGAAACTATGTAGAACCTTCCTCCTAATAAAAGCTTTCATATTGTTTTACTGTTATTTAATTTAAAATTACGAGTCTTTGTGTCGGTCTGATTTGCTTTCTCAGGCTATATCGATTTTGGGGATTGTGTATCCAATTAACCCACATTTCATTATGTTCTAAAAACTTCAAAACCTTAACAAAAATAAGCCAAATTTTTATAATATATACTTACATTTGCTTGATTTATATTTACCAAGGAAATTTTTCCTGTAAAAATCAAGAAAGTGGTGTTAAGTAGAAGTAAGTCTCAATTATTGATAAATCATTTTTACATTTTCGTGTTGACATACAGAAAGATGGGACAGGTAACAAAAGAAAAAGCCTTACTGATAGTAAGGCTTTACCAATAAATGTCATATATAATATAAACTACGCGAGTTTAACATTTACAGCATTTAGTCCCTTTTTTCCATTCTCAAGATCAAACGTAACTACATCATGTTCTTTGATTTCATCCTTTAAACCAGACACATGTACAAAATATTCATTCTCTGATACACTGTCCTTAATAAACCCAAAACCTTTGGAATTATTAAAAAATTTCACTGTTCCTTGTTTCATTTTTTTATAAAATTATTTCGCTGCAATATACGCACAATTTTTGAAATATATATTTTTATTTTTTTATTAAACAAATATTCAGTTCTTCAAAGTTTGAATCATTCAGCTTCGCAAGTAAAGTGATCCGATCATGACTCTCTGAAGGATTTTTGCTACTTTTGCGGTTCAAATTGAACTTTCCGAAATACTACGCGTTATGACTATTTTACAAAATAAGAATTCAAACATGTAATTTTCTGAAATACAATAATTTTACAATGATCCGAGGTATATTAATATTAACAGTTTTTTTAGGATTTACAATAATAGCAAGGGCACAAAATTGCAATTGCGACCACACAATTACTACGGAACAACTATCTATTGATGGGAGTTCTCTTAATATCCTCCCCGGTGATACTATTTGTTTGGAAGCTGGCACTAAAAGGTATTTAAGGCTTGTTAATTTTCATGGCAATGTCAATAAAAACATCGTTTTTATTAACTGCGGTGGTGCAGTAGTCATTCAAAACAACGATATGACTTATGGAGTAAAAATTGGAAATTCAAGTTATTTTCGTTTTACCGGGACAGGTGACAGTTCTATTCCTTACGGAATTAAAGTATTAGGTACAAAATTGGGTGCCTCGGGAGTTGGTGTTGACGACCTAAGTACAAACTTTGAGGTTGATCACTTAGAAGTGGCCAACACCGGGTTCGCCGGAATTATGACAAAAAATGATCCGCAATGCGATTTATCTTCAAATCGTGATAATTTTGTTCAATATCAAACTATTATTCACGATAACTACATACACGATACGGGTGGGGAGGGTTTATATATCGGCCATTCCTTCTATAGTGGCTATTCCACAACATGTAATGGTTTACAGGTTACTTTAATGCCTCATTCGCTGGTAGGTGTGAGAGTTTATAATAACATAGTTGAAAACTCCCATTGGGATGGTATTCAGGTTGGAAGTGCTACCGAAGACTGCGAAATATATGGTAACAGAGTAAATAATTACGGAGTTGATAGTGAAGCAGGACAAAACAATGGAATACAAATAGGTGGAGGCACAACGGGTAAATGTTACAATAATTATATTGCAAACGGTACTGGAAACGGCATAATTATTATGGGTCTTGGCAACAATGATTTTTATAATAATGTAATCGTAAATGCCGGATTAAACTACTTCCCAACAGATCCAGCCAAAAGAGTACATGGCATATTTTGCGATGATAGATCAACAATACCAGAAAGTTCATTTAATTTCTACAATAACACGATTATTAATCCTAAAACAGATGGTATTCGCTTTATGAGTACTCAAAGCTTAAATAATAAATTTTACAACAATATAATTATAAATCCTGGTTCCTTAGGAAGTTACAGTCCATATTCAAAAGAAACCAGCTATATAAATGTTGGTACAAAAACCGGTATTAGTTCTATTCAGTCAAATAATTACTTCTATAAAAATATGTCGAATGTTCTTTTTCTTGATACATTAACAAATAATTATAGACTAACAAGCGCCTCTCCTGCAATTGACGCAGGATTAAATCTGGCTGATTATGGCATTAACACAGATTTTGACTCTATTTCACGCCCTTACGGAAGTAACTTTGATATTGGAGCTTTTGAGTATATGCCACCTTGTTCTGAAGTAACAGGAGGAACTGCAAGCGGCACTGCTTCTTTTTGCGTATCAGGTACACCAACTGTTTCTGCAAATGGATATTCGAGAGGTACGGGTAGTAAATATCAGTGGCAATATTCTTATGATAATTTTGCTGGTGAGGCTTTTGATTTTGCCGGTCAGAAAAATCCTATAAAGCTTACAACAGGTATAATATCTGCAACTACTTACTACAGGCTCAAAGTGACATGCCCTGCGAAATCAACAACTGCATATTCAAATGCAGTCACAATTACTGTTAATGCTAATAAAGTGGCAAGTGTAAAAATTTCAGTATCAGAAAATCCGGTTTGCGAAGAAACACCTGTAACATTTACTGCTATACCGACTAATGGAGGATCCACCCCTTCATATCAATGGCAAAAAGATGGAACAGACATAATTAGTGAAAAAAACGCAATATACGTATCAAATACTCTCGCAGACAATGATGTAATTACTGTTTTGATGATTTCAAATGCTACACCATGCCTTACAGAGTCATCAGCAACCTCAAACAGTATCACTGCTACTGTAGTTCCTAAAACAGTTGGAGGACAATTAAGTGGTATTGGGTCATTGACTTATGGTTCTGCAACCGGAGTGATGACTCTTAGTGGAAATACCGGTTCAATTTTAAAATGGCAAAAAATGTTCGAAAACGGCTCCTGGATAGATATTCCTGATATGTTAAAAACTTACAGCGAAATACCTTCATCAGCAGGTAATTGGCAATACAGGGTTGTTGTAAAGAATGGCATCTGTTCCGAAACATTCTCCTCCCCATTTAAAGTAATCGTTTCACCAAAGGAACTAACTGTTTCAGGAGCAATAGCAATGGATAAAATCATAGACGGTAACACAATAGCACAAATAACAGGTGCTACTCTTGTCGGAGTATTACCTAATGATGATGTAAATCTTGCCAATCATACTACAGGAATTTTTGCTCAGACAGACATTGGAACTGAAATACCTGTTTCAACTTTACCAATGACAATTGAAGGAGCTGACATTGGCAATTACATTCTTATACAGCCGACCGGACTAAAAGCCTCAATTATTCCTCACTGCACTAATCCTTCAAATGGCGGAATAATTGCAGCAGATCAAACATTATGCTATGGGCAAGACGCTGCCTTAATTGAAGGTAAAGTATTACCCGTGGGCCAATCAGGCGTTTTGGAATACAAATGGCAAAGTTCATTTGACAATATTAATTTTTCCGACATCGGTTCTATTACTACCGTCTCTTATGATCCAGGTATGTTAACTGGTTCTACCTGGTACAAGCGACTTGCACGAGTTTCCTGTAAAAGTGGCTGGACTGATGCTGCCGAATCTAATGTTGTAAAGATAACAGTAAATCCAATGCCCGATGCGGCTGGTTTAATCACAGGGCCAACAACTGTTGTAGCGGGTACTTCAAGTGTTGGATATTCTGTTCTTCCGATTGCTAATGCTACGAGCTATTTATGGTACTACACCGGGTCAGGGGTTACAATTACTGGAAGAAATAATAATGTTACTGTTGATTTTTCTTCTAACGCAACTTCGGGCCAGCTAACAGTAAAAGGTAATAATGCATGTGGTAACGGTGTTGAAAGTACACCAATTACGGTCAAAGTTTATATTAATCAGGTAATTAACCTGTCAGTTGGGTGGAACATCGTTTCTGCCAATGTTATTCCGGATAATCTGAATCTGAAAGATATTTTCCAAACTTTAATTGATAGCGGTAAGCTAAAAAAAGTAATGGACGAAACAGGTAAGACTATCGAAAACCTCGCTAGTTATGGTGGGTGGATTAACAATATAGGCAATCTGAATTCATCAAAAGGATATAAGGTTTATGTAACAGCAGCTTGTAGCCTTTCTATCGTAGGGGTTCCTGTTCAATTGCCAATGGATATTAACCTTGCCGCAGGGTGGAATATTATCTCTTACCCTTACACAACTTTATTGGATGGAGAACCTGTTGTTCAGCCTCTTATTAATTTTGCTAAACTTATAAAAGTGATGGATGAATCGGGAAAAACCATCGAAAACTATGTTTTGTTTGGTGGATGGAAAAACAACATCGGCAACTTTGCACCGGGTAAAGGCTATAAAGTATATATCGGTTCAGTTTATATCCTAACCTTTTCGCCGGTTACGAGCAACCTTGCACCCTATATTCCTTAGGTCATTGCAACAAACCATTTTACTAAAGTAGTTTAGGGCAGAGGTATATACTATTTTAACATGCTTAAAGCTGATTTGTAAGCTTCAGAATTCCGTTAAACTAAATAGTACACAATTGTGTAAAAAACCACAGAGTTATGCAGAGTAATTCTTATGTGCAACTCTGTAAAACCTCTGTGGTATTCTTTAATACTTTTACAGCAATTTACATTGTGTATGGAGATCTCATCTCTCTTATGTATAATTTATTTGCCTCAGGTTCGCCTACAACTTCGCCTAATTTCGGATCCCAGGTTACTTTTCTCCCAGTGCGTATTGCAATGTCGCCCAAATGACTAATCGTATCAGAAATAACAGCTTCATCGAGTGGACATAATTCAGGCTCGTTTCCACGGATTACCGAAATAAAACGTTTTCCCATTGTATTGTTTTCGCTTTTAATACCTCCGTTACTATTTTTAGGGAAATTATTCAATTTCTCGTTTATTTCAGGAACATCAGATTGTGCCGAAGAACGACTAAGAGAAATCCAACCTTTTGAGCCATAAAATGTTGTGCCATTCGACTCCTTAACAATACGATGATTCAACATCTCTTTTGAGGCTACATCACTGCTTGTAAAGTGCAGTTCAAGGCCGCTTTGATACTTACAAATAACATCCCAAGATAAAATATTGTCATACAATCCACCTGCTGGCCAGTATTGTCCTGTCCCTTCGCAACTGTAATTACCATTTACCTTATCTTTTAATATCCAAACAAGAATATCTAAAGGATGCGCGCCCCAGCCTCCCAGGAAACCAATGCTATAGTCATAGTTAAACCACGAGCTGTTGTTGGTAACACGGTCAGGACAATAAGGCCTCATTGGTGCTGGCCCTGTCCAACGTTCAAAATCAAAATCTCCAGGAACAGGAACTTCAGTGCATACAGGCGAAGGGACTTCGTTTTTGCCTGGAGCCCAAACATCTACCTTCCCTATTTCACCAATCGCACCATCACGGATCATATTATAAGCCAGTTGCATGTGTTCGCATGTGCGTTGCTGTGTTCCGTAATGAAATTTTACATTGTTAGCTTTCAACTCCTTTGCAAGCATTAAATTCTGAGGGTAACTCAAGCCAAGCGGTTTGGCAAGCATAATATGTTTCCCGGCTCTTGCTGCTTTTATTGCCGCCAGCACATGCCAATGATCTGGTGTAGTAATGTGAACAGCATCAATATCTTTACGTTGAAGAAGCTCATCCATATCAAGATAGGATTTACATTCCTCGGATGTGAAATTATTCTCCTTGTAAAAATCGTTAATCTTTTTTGCAGTATTTTCGCGCCTGTCTTTAAATGTGTCGCAAACAGCAATATTCAAAGCTTCTCTTAAAGGCAGAAAGTAAGACATTAATTCATCTGTACCTCTCGATCCTACTCCAATATGCCCAACAACAATTCGGTCGTTGGCACCTTTCCAGTTTGAACATGAGCCTAAAACAGTTGGGAGAATTGCAGCACCTATCGCCCCTTTTACTGACCGCTGAAAGAAATCCCTTCTCGAAATTCCTATGTTTTTTACATTCAGATCTTTCATATAATAATCGTTTAAAAGTTGTTTAATAATCAATCGTTTAAATAGCCCCCAGTTTTTTCAGAAATTCAAAGCTTTTCAGAACTGCCTCTTCTCCGGCAATTTCAAGAGTTGAATATCCATCGAAACCTGCTTTAACTAACGCCTCATAAATTGCAGGAATATCTATAACACCGTCTCCCAATGCTGTTAACGACATTCCGCATCCAAACTGGGTACCTCGCTTTTCGACCATTTCCTGCGGAAGATCTTTCCAGTGCACATGCTCTATTTTTGATCCAAATGTAGCAATCATTTCTAACGATTCGCCTCCACCTAACCATAAATTACCGGTATCAAGATTAATCCCCAAAGCTTCCGAATTGCATCTATCGAGTACATCACCCATCAGTTTCACTGAGTCGGTGATATGACCATGCGGTTCGATTAAGATTTTTACGCCATAATCTTCGGCAAACCGCAACGGTTCATACAGTTTTTCGGCAATAGAAAAAATTGCTTCGGAGGTACTCAAACTTTTTCCGAAAGGGGTTTTCGGCTCTCCATCGGCAGTGATTACATGTTTGACACCAATAGCGGCAGCCATTCGTACAGCCTTAATAATCTGGGAAGTGCCATAACGAGAAGGAGCCGTTGGATCAAGCAGATTAGCGTGAGCACAAATACTCGAAAGTCCAAGACCTCTCTGTTCAAACATACGATTAATGTCGAAAGGATTAGCATCGAGACTGGCCAAAGCGGTGAAGCCATACTCTACACCGAGACAGGCCCCATCGGAATTGTCGGTTAAATCGCCACAGCTAAAACCCAACTTTTTGATCTGATCCAATTGATTTTCAAGAGTACTGAAAGGATTAATCAATGCAAAACATCCTACTTTTATTGCCATAGTTTAATTATTTGTTGAATTAATATTATTGTAATTTAATCATTTTAAGGTCTTCATTGATGAATTGTTAAAGTGTTATTCAGCTATATACTGATTAAACTTGTCTTGCAATTTCTCTTTATTTACAATTCCGGGCAATATCCAAACCCGATACTTCAGATGCAGGGTGTTCCCCTTTTTCAAAACAATTTTACGGTCGAATAATACAGCCGGACTATAATAATAAAACGGGATTTTCGTGTCATTGATTACGTACCAGCTTGTTGAATTCGTAGTGAATTTCGGATTCTCAAAAATTGTTATTCCGGCTTTTTCGCCTGTAAGAGTATTGAATCCCGTAAACAGCCAGTTGCATTTCGGACAGTTTGTGTTGTCTGTGGGTGTGATTATTTCGGGTGAGGTATAATCCTGATTGAAACGTATTGATAAACCAGCATAACCACCCCAAGATTGTCCGCCGGATTCGCCAATAATCGGAGTACGATCGAGTACAGCACTATCTATTAATGCCTTGAATATATGGTCATGATCAATATAATAGCTTCCATCCGCAGATGGCGGAGAGATATTTATATTTCGCTCTTCCTCAAGAACTGGTTTTCCATTAATTGGATGATAATTGAAAGTCATCCGAATTTTGGACGAAAAATCGGAATTAGTGACGACTTCCTTTTGTTCAATTTCTGTTACACCTTCTGATTTATAACCTGTTTCTGAAGATTTGAAGTTGTTAAGGTATTCCCAGTAGTTCACCCCATTAATAAACTTCCAT
>CAILKW010000049.1 GCA_903834845.1 uncultured Bacteroidia bacterium
CCCAGACTATACCCTATTTTTTCTTTTAATGATATTTTTTTTGCTAATACTTCCATTTTAAAAAGTTATTAAATTGATAAACAGACAAACATGGCAAGATTCAGAATTAGGTCATGCCCTAATTCCGAATCTTGTCTGTTCCTATTACAGGATTACCATCAACGTCAGGTTACTTGACTTCCGTGTAAACCTTAACATAATCCACAAACATAGATTGAGGAAAAGGAGTTTGGCTTGTAGGGAAACCTAAATAATTACCTCCTACAGCGACATTCAGAATGATATGGAATGGATGATCAAAAACCCACTTACCTGTTACGTCATCAGGAGTAATCCTTTGATAAAGTGTGCTATCAACGAAGAAATCAATATAATCCACTCCCCATTCAACAGCAAACACATGGAAATCAACATCGAATCTGGCATTCTCAAAGGCAAAACTTTTTGTAATTGAGGCAGATCCTGAATATCCCGGTCCATGCACTGTGCTACTTACAATGTTAGGTTTCTGTCCCCTGAGTTCCATTATATCAATCTCGCCACACTGAGGCCATCCGTCAGTCTCTGCATTGGAGCCAAGCAACCAGAATGCCGGCCACACACCAGGCCCCCAGGGTGTTTTGATACGCGCTTCAATACGTCCATAAGTTTGTTCAAAAAACCCTAACGTTTTAATCCGGGCAGAAGTAAAAGCTGATCCGGAATACATCTCACTTTTAGCCGTAATAGCTAAATTACCCTTGCCGTCTAAAGACACATTAGAAGTCCTATTGGTGTAGTATTCCAATTCAGCATTGCCCCATCCGTTATTACCGGTTCCAATGTCATATTTCCATTTCTTAACATCGGGCGATACTCCAGCCACACCACTGAATTCATCGCTCCAAACCAATTGCCAATTCCGTTGTTCAATTTTTTGAACATTTTCTTTTTCACATCCTGACAGCATTATAAGCAAAAAAGAACATATAGCAGCTAAAACCTTGTCTTTGGTAGTTTTTTTCATAACAATATTTTTTTGATGATTGACTTTAAATATTTCATATATTGTCGCCTAATTAATCATTGCGTTGTTGAAACTATTTCTTTTTATTTACCGAAAGTTATATTATCAAAATATATCACATTATCAGAAGTCCTTGCTTTGAAATCAGGGAAAACTACTATTTGATCGTATCCATCCTGCACCTGTGCAGTAAAGTTGAAAGTAAGCTCCTGCCAGGCATTTATGACCGTATTTGCAACCTTGATTTCTCCCATAGACCAGCCATCGGCTTTCGCAAATTTTATTCCAACATCGCTTATGACAGTTTTATACACCATTATTTTGACTATACAGTTGGAGGCATCTAATTTAAAAGTACCCATATCGCCATGCTTTACTTCACAACCAGCCCATTGTTGACCTGCAGTAAGTGCTGTGAACTTGGCTACGGTTGCAGAAGTATTGGCTCCTGTTTTATCAGGGTTTGCGACAAACGTAAGTGCCGGACCAGTAGAGTTTTCGAACACATTCCATGTCCAGATTGCTCCATATCCCGTTGATTCAAAATCAATTGGACTACTCAAGGAGTATGCACCACCCGATACTGTCTTGTAGAAATAAATATTGTCAATCCAGATAGTCCCATTCCCATCAAATTTCAATTGCATAACGCTCTTTAAATCCACACCTGAAAATGAAGATAATGGAATATTCAGGCTTGACCAC
>CAILKW010000050.1 GCA_903834845.1 uncultured Bacteroidia bacterium
AGCATTGGTTGTTAAAATAGTTGCTACTACAGCTACTTATGGTGTTTCAACCAGTATGTCAAATATTAATTTGCAGATTGAGGATGTTGATCCTGCTACTGCACTTTTACAGCCATTGACAGATAAAATGCAAGCTGATAAGGCTAACGGATGGTACAATACCCCACCAAGTACGGGTGTTATTGATGATGTTATTGGAACTCCTGCAACATGGGGTATTAACTTATCAAAGGAAGTATCTCTTCTTAACTAGGATTTCAGAATAATTAATAGATAGATTGAATTATAAGGCCTTCCGCAAGGAGGGCCTTTTTTGTTGTATGTAGAGGAATTAAGTTTAATAAAAAGAATAAAAAAGGTTTAAGTGGAAACAAAAAAATCCTATTTTTATTTATTCATAATCCTAGTAGCCAACGGATTATTCTTAATCCACAACCTTATTTCCCCTGTTTTTTTGTTTGGTCAAGATTTTTGCAGGCTTAAAGGAATGTAAAATAAGATTTTTTAATCGGACCAAAACCTTATTCTTTTCTTTAAAACCGTACATCTTATCTGGTTTAACTTTGAGCAATCCTCATTTCTTTTTTCGGAAAGGTGGGTGGTGTTGGTTGTTCTATGGGTTTTCATTTTCTTTCTACCTGATTCGAAAGCTATACCGAGACTATTTATGCTTAACCTTCCTGGAATTAGAATAAGGTTTAAATCTTTAACACGGTTTTGAATGTACTATTGATAATTTCTTACAATACATCAAATTTCTTATTGAAATAAAACATGGCATAGCAATTGGATAATCCTAATTATTTACATGATATCCGCAAATAGCAACCATTTATTCCTGAATTTTACCAATTAAGATTATTAATAAAAATTAAGGTTTTTAAACACTTAAATTTATTTTAACTTTGCCTTTGTAAAACTTAAATGCTCATTTATTCTATTTATTAAAAAAAAAACCAGAAATGAAAAAACTATTATTGTGCGTAATGACGTTCGCCCTAATTATTACTTCCTGTAATAAATATGCGGACGATTTTGCAGCATTAAAGGATCAAATCGCTGCTCTTGCTGTTCAGGTTAACGGGGTTATTCAATTACAAGCTGACCTTACCGCCGCCAAAGCTCAAATTACTGCTCTTCAAGGTGTAGTAGCTACATTACCAACTGCAACAACTGTTACAGGACAGTTTACCGCTCTTACAACCGCTCTCGCTGCTGTAGGTACTAAAATTGATGCCATTACTACAACTCTTGGAGCCGTTGCTACCGCAGGGACAGCTACCAAATCAGTTGTTGATAAATTAGCAGTTGATCTGGCCAAAATGGTGACAGACAAAATTGCTGCTGACAAAGTGTTGAATGACAAACTTGATGCATTGAAAGTTCAGTTGGCATTAACTGCTACTTCTGCAGAGGTTAAAGCTATTCAGGCTGAAATACTTAAACAAATTGCAGCGAGTGCACTTTCTACCGATGCAAACGTAAATGCAAAAATTGCTGCCGCTACGGAAGCTATTAATAAAGTTATTACCGATGGTTTATCTGCTACAAACGAAAACCTAAATACGAAAATTGCTGCTGCTAAATTGGCACTTGAACAAGCTATTGCAGCAAGTATAGTAAGTATTAACGAAGCTACAGCCGCAGGTTTATTGATTACAGACGGAAAAATTGAGGCTGCAAAAGCTGCCCTCGAAGCACTTATTAACGGTGGTATTCTTGCTGTTAACGGAAATACGGATGCTAAGGTAACAGCTCTTGAAGCTGCTTTAAAAGCTATTATTGATGCAGGAAATGTTGCAACACTTGCCAAGATTGATGCCACCTTACTTGCTCTTCAAGGTGATCCTTCAAATGCCGACAAAACAAAATTAACCATTCAGGGTTTACAACTGGCTCTCGCTGCTGCTCAGGCCGACATTACTACTATTCTTAACAGCACAGCAATGTACAATGGTAATGTTATCATTAATTCGGATGCTGCTGTTGATTTCTTTTTTGGCAAATTAAACCAATTGGCCATAGTGAACGGACAGTTCCAGGTTGATACGGAAATGATCACCGCTGCTTTCAGAGCAAAATTGAACACAATTATGTCTAAGGTTCAGGCTGTTATTAACGGGGATGTTTGGGTTTATAGTGTTCCTGGTGATAACCTAAGTTTGCCTTTATTAAGTCAGGTTGACGGAGATTACGATATTTGGGGTGCTGATGTAAATGACCCAAAAATCGCAATTGTTCAAGGTTATTATAGTCTTGGATTTGATGGTATTTATGAATCTACATCTTTGAAATACGTTGGTGATGGTGTATATCTGGATACTTGGGGAGATGATGAGATTGAAGGTACTGGCGACGACTGGAACGTACAAAGTGTTAATTTTCCAAATCTTGTTATGGGAGATGGTGATGATATCTATGATAATTGGGATGGTAATGATGCGAATGAGCTTGGTTTTCCAAATGCAAAATCTATTGTGTTAGGTGAAACTCCAATTGATCATCTTGATGCTGACTCTGCACTTACTATTACACTCAAAACAGTTGAATATCTTAATGGTTTGATTGTTCATGCTGACGCAGCTACTTCTCTTGATCTTTCTGTCTGTACAACATCAGATGATGATTTGGATCTGAACATCGCTGATGGAGGCATTGTAAATTTGGCTAAATTGGTTGACTGCGAATACACTGTTACTATTGAAGGTCCTACCACAATTTCTATTCCATTATGGGATGGTGTAGGTGGTGATTTTGTTTCAAACAGTGCAACAACTGTTAATTTAGCCAAATACGATTGGTCAACCCCTGCAACAATTCCAGCTGTTGAACATCTTACACTTGGTGCTATAAACAACAATGTTGACCTATCTGCTGGCTTTGACGAATTACTTACAGCTGAGATTACAGGTGCTGCTAAAACTGATTTTTCGGCAGTTTCTTACATTGTTACTAATGCAGGTGTAAAGGTTGATGGTTCATCTTCAGCAGCGGGTCTTACAACTTTAAAGTTACATGGAGTTTTAAGAGGTGCATATGTTAGTAATGCTTTGGAATTAACATCGCTTACAACAACGGGAGTTATTAACAATTTAGGAGTTATAGGTTGTAATAACGTAGGTCTTAAAACACTTGCTTTAGGTCATACACATTTCCCGCAGGGACCTGGTACAACCTTGATTATTGATAATAATTCGAATTTAACTTCACTTACTACTTCAACAAATTACCCAAGAGTAATTCAGATTACCAACAATCCGAAATTGGCTACTTTGAATCTTGCAAGTAATGCTACTGCAAGTCTTGCACTTCCTGTTCCAGCTACAGCAGTTGGTACTCTTACTTTCTCCGATGGTTATGGAACAACTGTTCAGAATGATGTATTCTGGGTATATGGTAATAATTTAAGCGGTACTTATACTGCTGCCGTACCAACCTCAGGTGCAGGTGCTTTCACAGATGCAAAAATATATTCTTCAGCTTTATTGCCGCTTAAAGCATTGGTTGTTAAAATAGTTGCTACTACGGCTGCTTATGGTGTTACAACGAACCTGTTTAATATTAATTTGCAGGTAGAAGACGTTGATGCTGCTGCAGGTTTACAGCCATTGACCGATAAAATGCAAGCTGATAAGGCTAACGCATGGTACAATACCCCACCAAGTACAGGTGTTATTGATGACGTTATTGGAACTCCTGCAACATGGGGTATTAACTTATCCAAGGAAGTATCGCTTCTTAACTAGGATTTCAGAATAATTAATAGATAGATTGAATTGTAAGGCCCTCCGCAAGGAGGGCTTTTTTTGTTGTGTAAAAGGAGGGCATGAAGTAATAAGTTATTAAGTAGCTTCAAAATATTATAACATCGGTAGATGTCAATAAAAGCAAACTCAGCTTGGTTAGGAGCGATATACAATTTACAGGAATGGGAAAAAGATGTTTCGTTCTTAGTGAGCTTTTTGGAGTGATGATCAATTTACTACCGATGTTTCGATTCTACGGAGCTTTGTGAAACTACAGTAACAAGCTAGGATAGTGATAGTCTCACTTAAAGTGAGGCTATCGCTAAAGAAGATATTAAAAATGAGTTATTTGTCAGATTTAAAGATTGACTTTTCCTTTTAATGTCACTTTTATTACAGTGGCAATGACATCGGGAGCTTCGGCAGGTACGGAAATCACAAGGCCGTCAGAACTACTTTTAGTTTTTAGTGATGATTTGTCAGCCAGTATTTTTCCTGAAATTATAGGTTGTGCAACACCCGGAATTAGAATTTTTCCATCTTTTGGCCATTCAAAAACGGAAAAATAAAGGATAGTATTTCCACCTTCGGTTTTTTGGGTACACCGACCCCATGATAATGTTCCCAGTGGACTGGCTTTGGTGGCATAAATGGCTTCACTGTTGGTCTTCATCCATAAGCCGATTGCTTTCAACGATTCGATACTTGGTTCCGGAATTTGTCCGAGTGCATCCGGCCCAATGTTTAACAGATAATTTCCCCCTTTGGAGGCGATGTCACACAGATTGCGGATCAGTTTTTCAGGTGTTTTCCAATTGGTATCCCAGCTTTTATATCCCCATGAACTGCCCATAGTCATACAGGTTTCCCAGTCTTTTCCGTCTAACTCGTTCTGACCAGGAATTTTTTGTTCTGGGGTTCCGGTATCACCTGGAAAATTAGGGCGTTTCAGCCGGTCGTTGGTGATGATGTTGGGCTGTAATTTCAGCAATGCCTGCAGTTTTGTTGCATAAGCATCAGTCATATTGGTTGGTGTATCCCACCAAAGAACTGCTACATCTCCGTAGTTACTCATCAACTCACGAACTTGTGGAATCGCTACCTGATCAATATAATCGTCCATGCTACGAGTCATTTGGGCAGGATCCCAATGCCCTTTATTAGCTGCAGTAAAGGCATCTATCCTTGCCGAATCAGGATTAAGCCACCCTTCTGAGGCTGCCTTACGAGCAACTGATCCTCCTGGATTGTTCCAGTCCTGTGCCTGAGAGTAATAAAAACCAAGTTTCATATTATGTTTCCGGCAGGCCGTGGCCAGAGCATCAAGAACATCTTTGCCATAATGGGTGAAATCGGCAATATTGAATTTACTGGCTTTGGATTTAAACATTGCAAAACCATCGTGATGTTTGGCTGTGATAATTATATATTTCATCCCGGCTTGTTTTGCGAGCAATACCCATGCTTCGGGATCGTATTTAACAGGATTGAATGTTGAGGTATATTTCTGGTATTCAGCAACCGGTATTTTGCAACGGTTCATAATCCACTCAGCACCGCCACGCAGCTGCTGATGACCGTTGTAAACGCCGCCAAGAACAGAATAGGGTCCCCAGTGAATAAACATGCCGAAGCGGGCTTCGCACCACCATTGCATCCTGATGTCGCGTGCTTCCTTGGTTTCCTGTCCGATAGAGATTTGCACAAGAAATAAGCCGACAAAAAAGAATAAGATGATCTTTTTCATTTTGGGATAAGTATTAAAAAAGTGATTTTTTTTCATTTATTTTTTTTTGGCGTAAAAGTGCCTCAAGGTAAAAATAATCGGCATAGTTTAGAGGTACATCAACTTCACTATTCATAGGCTTTGAACCGGTGCTGTGCAGCAGGATAAAGCCCTTGTTTTCGCTAATAGGTGAACTGTAATCTGATGTCAGGTTCTTGATAATTTTGTCAGCTATTTGTCTGTATTTTTTCCCATCTTTTGAATAAAGGCTAAGTTCATAAAATGCGGAGACCATAATTGTGGCAGCCGAAGCATCACGCGGTTCGTCAGGAATTCCGGGTGCGTTAAAATCCCAATACGGAACCATATCTTTTGGCAGATTGGGATGATTCAGGATAAAACCGGCAATTTTCTCTGCCAGACTGAGATAATTCTTGTTCTTGGTTTCGCGATAACACATTGTAAAACCATAAAGACCCCAAACCTGTCCACGTGACCAGGCCGACTCATGACTGAATCCCTGATGTGTGTTTTTCTTTAAAACATTTCCTGTAAGTGTGTCGTAATCTATCACATGATATGAGCTGTAATCGGGCCTGAAATGGTTTTTCATTGTAGTATTGGCATGACTGACTGCAATATTATAAAATGAAGAGTCACCTGTCATTTTTGTTGCTGCAAAGAGC
>CAILKW010000051.1 GCA_903834845.1 uncultured Bacteroidia bacterium
ATGCTAAAGTACTAAATTTCAATGCCGTATAATAATTAGTCCTAATTCCTTCATTTTTGGTGTCTGTTTCCATCGTCAAAATTTTCATTATTACTGAAATACTGTTTCAAAGGTAAACAGTTTTTCAAATATTCATAATATAGGATGGACTTTTTTTGATTTGACTTTACTTGGTATATATCCGGTCGAAATCTTTCATAAAAGTATGGACGCTAAAATGAATCAATGTACAGAGAAATAAGTCGTAAGCAATAGAGTATGTTAGCTATTTATTTCCCAACTTTTTAAATCAGCTTTGGCATACTCAAGCCATTGTTGTGTTATTTCTTTTATATAATATTTTTCCTTTTGATATGACTTCATTACCGAACGAACTGTTCTGTTTTAGGAAAAGTTTATACATCGGCAAAGTATGTACGATTAAATCAATTGCGATTTGTTTTTTTATTTCACGGATAGTTTTACTTACTTTTAAATATAACTGAGTGTGCTCATAATAATCGTTAGGTATAAAATCATCATTAGTAACAACTAACAAATCAATATCGCTGTCCTCATGTGGGATTCCATAAGCATAAGAACCGTAGAGCAAAACCAAATAAGGGTCGAGTGCTCTTAAACTTTCAGTGAGTTGTTGTATGTAAATATTATCGCTTTGCATTACCACTAATTTTTAACAAAGATAGGAAAGATTCATTAAAGTTTTGTCATCAAATAATTACCGAAATTGTAATTTATTACCACTTTTCCCAACAACATTGAAACATTAAAAAGGTAAAAAAGGTAAACTGATTTACAAGCTTTGTTTTAAAAAAAATCAAGATGGTACAAAGATTTTCTTGGCTGTACTTTATTTGAAATATTTCCGGTTGAAATACGACACATAAGCATGGATGCTCCCTATAGAATATAGCTTTACGGTAACAAAGTTTCGGCTGTTGCTTTTCGGTAGTGGTTATGCCCCCTGCATTTCTCAAGAAATCTTGTTGGAAGGTTCTAATAACTAAATAACATAAATTAAGTCGCAACTATGATAAAAGGAAAATTATTTATTATCTCTAACGTTAGTAATCTTTTAATTGCTGAGCTATGAGCAGAAGATATAAACCACAAGGAAATATAGGACTTTTTGATAAAAAAATCTAAACGATGCAACTATCAGAAAAGGGCAATTAATTGAATTAATAGACAAAGTTGTTGATTTTGAATATTTTCAATCCAAGTAGAGACAGCGCATGGGTTGTCTCTACAATCTGTCCATTCGGACAAAGGCACCATATAATAGAAAATATTTTATCCAGACCTTCAAGGTTTTAAAAACCTTGAAGGTCTAATCCGCTAACCACGAAGTGGTTAAACGTAAATAGCCTAAAGTGTAGCTTGCGGAACCGGGGGTAAATAAACGAAGCCCCACGGCAACCCCGAAGTTGGTTGAACATTGAATAACCCCCGATATAGCTTGCGTAAACAAGGTAAACGAATACAGAAGACACGACAGATTTATTTCACCACTTCGTGGTTTAAGGGAACTTCCTCTAACTTTTTTTACAATCATAACAACCCTTAGGTTTATAAATTCAACTCTCAATTCGCATTAATTACCTTATATCCAGACCTTCAAGGTTTTTAAAACCTTGAAGGTCTAATCCACTAACCACGAAGTGGTTAAACGTGAAGAGCCAGAAGTGGAAACTTATGGAAAAAAGATACCCCATTGAAGGCAGAACCCTGAAAGGGTTCA
>CAILKW010000052.1 GCA_903834845.1 uncultured Bacteroidia bacterium
ACTTGCTTCCCACATACCCATTCCGGTGGTTTTTCCGTCAATCAGCCGGTCACCCCAAATCCAGAGCTGACGATTTTTCGAGGCAAGATGATTGCGAATCAGGTTCACTTCACCTGCAAACAATTCGGCTTTGTCTTTGCCGGAGCAACGCGGACACTTATCATCGCCAATATAAAAAACCTCATCCATTCCGGCATGAAAGGCATCCGTTTCGAAGGCATCGCAAATCTCGTCAACCAATTCAAATACTATTTTATGTACATTGGGATGCAAAGGACAATAACTTTTGCAGTACAACCCATCGTCATTTGGCCATTTGTATTTTTCAGGCATTATTACCTGAGGCGTTTCGTCAAATTCTGGATATACACGTAACAAGTTGCTAATTTTTGTGGCCCACGACTGATGCCCAAGCAGATTAATCTGAGGAATAATTCGAATTTGGTTATTACGACACACATCCACGAGTTTTTTTACTTCGGTTTTGGAAAGTGCAGATTCATCGCGCAATTCGGGATGACTTTCGAATTGGTAGTTGTAATCAATCCTCAGAATGAGGGTATTCACTTTTCGAGGTGCCAATTCTTCAGCAATAAATTTCACAAATGCCTCAATTTCTTTCGATTGTGGAGAACCAATACAAAAACCTCTTACAGGCAACGTATCTTGCGAAAAGGCTGAATTTCCGATGAAAAGAGACAGGAAAATGATCAGCAAAACAGATGTTTTAGTCATAATTGCAGTATGTTTAATGGTGATTATTCAGACAGTAAAGCTGGTGAAAATTCTGTATTAAAACAACTCCCTAAAAATCCTCAAGTTTGGAAATTTTCGAGGTTGGTCTTTTACCCGGAATCTTCAAAAAATTAATAAGCAATCGCAGGTATATCTTGTTCTTCTGGGGCAGGATTATGGTTACGAAGACCGGAATGGCGTTTCTCCGACTGAAATGGAATACATACAAGCAAAAGCTGTTCATTTAGATTGCCTTGCCTTCATAAAAGGTGAAAATGACTTGTTACGTCACCAAAAAGAAAAAGCACTTATTGGAAAAATACAAAATGATTTATCATACAAGCGATTCGAAACCATTGACCAATTAATTGTTGAAGTAAATAGGGCATGTGTTACATTATTGAAAGATAAAGGATTAATCCAGCTTACATCTTTTGATGAATCTACACATCCTACTGCTGGCATCAAAGACCTGAATCCTTCTAAAATTGATAATTTTTTAGCATTGGCACAATTCAAGCGTGGGTTTCCCATAAGACCGGGTTCTGCTATCGAAAAAACATTGACCCATCTCCGTTTTCTTATCGGCTCCAAATTGTGCAACAGTGCCTTGTTGGTATTCGCAAAAGATCCACAACAGTTTTTCCCGGTTGCAGTTACAAAATGTGCCCATTTTCATGGTTATAGAGTCGAAAAACCTATCCCGGATCATAAAGTGAATCAGGGTGATGTGTTTGAACAAGTTGATCAGGCTGTGGATTTCGTTTTATCAAAAATAAGGGTTTCGGTGGGAATGCGCGATATGAGCAATCAAGCACCAATTCAGTACGAAATAAAAATTGAAATCAGACCACACTTCATATCCTACAAATCCCAGATTAGCCGAACCTTTGTATCAGGCAGGTTACATTGAACGTTTTGGTACAGGAACTGGCGAGATTTTTAGATTGACCAAAGAGGCAGGCTTAAATGAGCCGGAATTTGATTTGGAAGAAGGTTTTAAAGTGACAATTTGGAGATCTGATGCAGCTACCGGACAAGCTACCGGACAAGCTACCGGACAAGTTAGTGGACAAGTTAGTGGACAAGTTACCGACCATGTTGCCGACCATGTTGCCGAGGAAATAAAACGAGTACTACTTGTCTTTTTTAAGGAAATGAAAAGCGCAGATATACAAAACACATTACAGCTTAAACACCGGGAGTATTTTAGAGAAAATTATTTGAATCCTGCACTATATCAGGGGTTTGTGGAGATGATTTTTCAGGAAACGCCTAATAATCCTAATCAAAAATACCGTCTGACACAAAAAGGAATAGCATTAAAGGATAATTTATTGTTATCCACATTGCCTAATAAACAAGTAGCCGGTGAATTTAGCGACAATGATACCGACCATGATACCGACCATGATACCGACCATGATATCGACCATGATACCGACCATGATGAATTAGTGTTAAAGCTGATTACTGTAATATCAACTGAAAAAAGCCGACCGGAATTGATGAGGATTCTTGATTTAAAGCATTCGGGAAATTTCAGGAACAATTACCTATATCCTGCGTTAGAAGCAGGTTTAGTTGAAATCACTCTTCCCGATACTCCTAAAAGCAAAAACCAAAAATATCGGCTCTCACAAAAAGGATTTGTTCTTAAAAATAGACTGGAATTAAAAAGAAAGTAATACAACTGATTGATTTCAAAAATATTTACTACGCCACGTTTTGTCTTAGTCGGACCTTACTTTTGACATCAAAATTTTATTACTTTAATTTATGAAGTCAAAATATATTCAACTTAGCAACTTTCAAACCAGCTCATTTTCTATGGAACAAATTTCATCCAAAATGAATTTATCTGATGTATTTGTAAATCGGAGTGATTCCTATATCAATGAGTTTTCGCTATTTATGGCACATTTTAATGCCATCCCCAATTTTATACACGAAATACAAATCAACTGCAAAAGGGCAAATAGTTGGTTTCTTGAAACTTATCATTCGGTGATTAAGGATTGCTATTTCGACAAATTGTACTACAACCAAAATAAATCGGCCGAGCTGGATGATATATTTTACATCCTTTACGATGACCTGATCGTTGATTTCGATACCCGCAAATCAATTGTTCGTTTTCTTTTCCGTAAGACGGACATTAAAATGGTCGAATCTATCATTTCGGGTATTCAAAAGTTTAAAGCTAAAAAGGTAAAAGGTAAACCGGTAATTTCGCTGCTGGTAATTTCTAACCATGGTATCGAAACAAAAACATTATCAGTAACAAAACCCAAACTTAATATTGCCGACAATTACAATAACGATTTCCTTGACGTTCACCAGACGATTCTAAAACGGCTATCGCGAAAAAACGATAAAGGTCTTGTGCTGCTGCATGGTAAGCCGGGAACAGGGAAAACATCCTACATCCGTTATCTGATTTCGTCTGTCAATAAAAATGTAATTTTCCTGCCACCCAATATGGCGGGTGCTATTACAAATCCTAACCTGATTTCAATTCTGATAGATAACCCAAACTCCATATTTGTTATCGAAGATGCTGAAAATATTGTCGTTGACCGCGATAAAGATGGCCAGTCACCAGTTTCGGCCTTACTGAATATTTCTGACGGGTTGCTCTCAGACTGTTTAAATATTCAGGTGATCTGCTCCTTTAACACCGATATTTCGAAAATAGATAGTGCCTTAATGCGTAAGGGGAGATTAATTGCGAAGTATGAATTCAAAGAATTGGAAGTAACTAAGGCACAAGCACTTTCAGAAAAACTAGGATTTAATTCCACTTTGGCCACTCCCATGACTTTAACCGCCATTTATAACCAAGAGGAAAGAGACTTTAATCAGGATAAAAGGCGCAATGTTGTAGGGTTCCATTGAAATAGCGTGTTCAAACAAATTCATTTCGTCAATAATTTCAAATAATCATTGTTTATGGATATCACCTTTATTTCAGATACACATTGTTTACATGATCGTTTAAAGTTAAATGGTGGAACAGTTTTAATCCATGCAGGAGATGTTACAGAATATGGAACAGAAAATGAAGTTGAAGAGTTCCTATTTTGGTTTTCGAGGCAACAATTTAATTACAAGATCTTTATCGCGGGCAACCATGATTTATTCCTGGAGGCATCAACACCCGCACAAAGGAGAATGATAATTCCCGAAAATGTTACTTACCTGCAAAACAGTGGGATAGAATTAGAAGGTTTGAAAATTTGGGGTTCACCTGTTACACCCTATTTTCTGGGAATGGCTTTTAATGCAAGGGAAGCAAAAGAGATTAAAAAGGTTTGGCAAAAAATTCCCGCTAATACCGATTTGGTTATTACCCATGGACCGCCTAAAGGAATCTTGGACAATGGCTTAGGTGATGAGGGACTTTATCAGCGAATCAGCGATGTACAACCGGCAATTCACTGTTTTGGACATGTACATGGGCTGCACAGTTCGGTAATCAATAATGGCACAGTGTTTATAAATGCTGCGATGGTCAACAAACCGGATTGGATACTATCCAATGAATTTAATATTGTTGGTAAACCTATAACTGCAAATATTCCCCGAGCAAGATCAATTTTTAATTTTTTAATTTTTTAATTTTTAATTTTTATTTACTCGGCCATACTTTGGCGTACCAGCCCGATACATTTGTACCGATATTCTTAACGACACAAAAATATGATAATCTTAAACGACGAGAAATTGGGTGTAATGCTGAACATAAAACCATCAGGCCACACCGAAATTGATTTATGCTGGAATTGGAAAAGCTTTGGTTTTATGCTTTTCTGTTATCCAAAAAGTTCCGATAGAAGTAGAGCAGTTTCCTTGCAATTGCTTTGGCCTCTTGTGATTTTCACCATTAACAAAAGGAAATGCACCTAAACTTGCCAGATAATCAACAGTAAAACTGAACAAAATGAGAAATGACGGTAATATATTGAAATACAGATCATTGTCTAAGGCATACTCCGAAACTGTCAATTTTATGCGGATCAGGATAACCTGGGAACCAAAAGAATTCGGGATCGGGATTATCATCTTTGAACCGAATAGCCTAAAAAATAAGTACAGGATTGGCTTAACGGTCAGGTTATTTTGGGTTTTAATCGCAATTAAATTTTGGAAATTCTAAGCCATAAGAAAATAAAACAATGGCAAATATTTAATAATTAAACAAATAGGAGATTAAAAAATGACAACAAGTAATGGAACTCAGACTTTTGATGAAGATTTTTTAAAGAGGATTAGGGAAAACTATGCCTGGAAGAATATTAGCGGCAGCGAACAAATTCCATGGAGCGAGAAGCTGATTGAAGCAAACGCAGATCATCTGGATTGGTTCGAATTGTCTGGGAATAAAAACATCCCCTGGACAAACGATTTGATCGAAAAATACAAATCTAGGATCGATTGGAATGAACTTTCAAGAGCAGTAAGCTATGTTTTCGGAAGGGGTTCAAAAGCTATTAATTGGGATTTGATCCAGAATTATGAAAGTTTCTGGAACTGGCATCTATTGTCTGAGAATATCGGTCATATCACCGAAGAAAAATTAACCAAATATGCCGGGAAATGGGATTGGAAACAACTGATTGACAATCGGCATCTTAATTGGTCATTTGAATTGTATTGGAAATTCAGGCAGTATATTCCAACGGGAAATTTAGAAGACTTTACCCGCTCGTCATTGTGGAGTGATTTGGTTGCAATTGAAGAAAAAATGATCACGGGAAAAATCTTGGAAGGGACTATTGTTGGAGAAAAGGTGAAAATTGATTGATATTCATGGTAATAGGATGAAATACATAGGAATAGGTCGAAATACTTGGAGGTGCAATCAGGTACGGCCAACTCAACGTTTCAACACAATTTTCATTTGGATGCAGTGACCGGGTGACTGTTTTCAGGGACAGAACTCACCCGGTCACTAAAATAAATTCACAAACACCTTCGGGAACTTCGCACACCGACGGGTTGAGAGAGGATCAAACCCGTCGGAGATTGCATGTCCCGACGGTGTTTGTTGAAACCATAGTGTACTTTTGGCACTTTCGAATACTCCGTAGGAGTTAAAATATTGTAGAATAAAAGATTAACCCAGTAACCAGCGGCGCAATCAGTAAGTTGTTAAAAGAGAGAACGTTCCATGCGCCGCAAATCAAAGGCAGTAGGATGGTCTAAATTGCGGAGTGCGCCACAAAGTTTTAAAAGTTGGAAAAGCTTGCAAACAAAATAGTAAGCAGCCATACACTCAGGATTTGTCATTGCGAGGTTTGCTACATAAAACATTATATATCAACAGATTAATATGCAAAACGTGGCAATCCCAAACTATGAGGCACTGTGCCACAAACATTGTTTTGGATTGCGCCACAAACTTTTATGAGAGTTGTCCTCCCCGTCCGAATCAACATTAGCTCTTTCCCGATAATTCGATCTCGGACGGTTTTCGTGTTGCCATTTTACCCTGGGTTGCGCGGTCCCGACAGCTTTTGAGATCTGACAGTGAATTGCTTCGGGACCGCTTACCCAGGGTTATTCAGATTTATCCCCGTTGGGGAATTGACCGCAGTAGGATGGTGAAGCAATTCCGAAAGTTAGGTTAATATGACTTATTGTATTCATTACTTGATTTGTAGGAGAGCCACGTAGTGGTTTTATTTGAATAACCCCCGGTGTAGTTTACGGAACCGGGGGTAAATGGATCGAGTCATATGGCAGCCCCGAATGGGGTTGAACTTTTCAAAACTTAGCACAGTACCAAAATACAATGTTACTGACTGTGCTAAAAATTATGGGATTGCCGCACCAAACACCTTAACCCTGATAACGATTTAATATACAGTCGTTTGGTTACCAATGACAGTTTTTAGCAAACTGTTGATATCAAGATACTTGCAAATTGAGTTCATTTGCCAGTTTCATCACTGTTTTTAATTTTTGAAGCACTAATTGTTCTTCATATTTCTTTATACCTTTTTCTGC
>CAILKW010000053.1 GCA_903834845.1 uncultured Bacteroidia bacterium
TACCGGAGAAGACATTTATATGCTAAAAGGAGGATTCAAACCTTTGTTAGATGCACGCGCTGTTGATATTATTCAACCCGATCTGGGCACTTCAGGAGGACTTTTAGAAACAAAGCGAATTGGCGATTATGCCGAAGATAGTGGTGTTGCAATGGCTATGCACATGGCTGGTTCTCCGGTTTGCTTTATGGCTAACGTTCATTGTGCGGCTGCTACCCAGAATTTTCTCGCTCTTGAGCATCATAGTGTGGATTCTCCCTGGTGGGGGAATCTGGTAAAAATGTTAGGAACACAACCTATGATTTCTAAAGGGTTTGCAAATGTTCCCCTTGATGCTCCTGGATTAGGGATTGAGCTGAACGATGAAGAAGTTAAAAAACATCTCCATCCAAGTTCTAAGGGTTATTTCGAACCTACTCCGGAGTGGAACGATAAACGTTCGCACGACAGGCTCTGGAGTTAAAAAAAACATTTACGCGGGAAACTATATTTCCCGCGTAATTTATTCTAATTTAATAATATAACATTTTAGTCTTATAACACCGAATAATATGAATAAGATCAACCCTCATAAGATTGCACTGGGTTTTGCCTCATTTTTTTTTATTCTCATTCTTGCCCTGGTTTTCACCGGAAATGCCGCAAAGACCGGAATTTTGCCAATTGTTTTCTTCATATTACTTGCTGTTGGGGTAAGAGGATTTCAGGCAGTAAAAGGATTCTCATATACGATCTGGATTTTTACAGCTGTAACATTTTCAATGATATATCCTCAATATTTAACTTCGGCAGGTGATTTTCAGTTTAAAACTCTGATAGTGCCACTATTGCAGATAATAATGTTTGGTATGGGATCGCAAATGAGCCTGAATGATTTTACCGGAGTGATCAAAATGCCAAAAGGTGTAATTATAGGTGTTGGTTCTCATTATATCATCATGCCATTGGTTGCTTTTGGCATTTCACGCATATTTAATTTCCCACCCGAAATAGCAGCGGGAATTATTTTGATTGGATGTGTTCCAAGCGGATTAGCTTCTAATGTAATGTCCTATATTGCTCATGCCAATCTGGTTTTGGCAGTTACAATCGGTGCTATCTCAACACTTATCTCGCCGTTTGTCACACCCTTGTTAATGAAATTACTTGGAGGTCAATATATTGAAGTTAAATTCTGGAGCATGATGCTTGATATTCTAAATATGATAATTCTTCCGATAGTAGCTGGTTTTATTTTCAACCTATTCACTGAAGGAAAAGAAAAGTTAAGGTCTAAAATCATGCAGCTGGTGGTTTATTTTGTAATCATATTACTAACTAATCTGGTTTACATGAAAGCGAAGCAAACTGATATTTCCGGTTTTTTGGTTGCTCTTGTTAAATCCTTAGGATGGTTTTATATTTTGCCAATTTTAGGAGCCTTGCTTTTGCGCCATTTTCTTAAAGGAGATAAAAAACTAATGAGTAAAATCCTGTCATTTTTATCTATGGCCGGAATTGCAATTATCATTGCCATAATTACCGCTGCCGGTCGCGACAGCCTTTTAAAAGTGGGAGCATTGTTACTTCTTACAAGTCTTTTGCATAATACTACCGGTTATGCACTGGGATACGGTGTGTCGTGGCTGTTTGGAATGCCTGAGAAAGACCGGCGAACCGTAGCATTTGAAGTTGGAATGCAAAACGGTGGATTGGCCTCCGGCTTAGCCCTTCAAATGGGTAAAATTGCGACTGTAGGACTTGCACCCGCTATATTTGGGCCATTAATGAATGTAACAGGTTCTGCCTTGGCAAGCTGGTGGCGAAGCAGACCTCCAAAGGAAGATACTGAAAATTAATAAGATATGTGCAAAAATAAAAATTGTTATAATCACCCGGCCACAATAATAATTGCCATATAAAAATGCTTACCTATTCAGAACAATTATTCCTTTTAACAGTAGATCCGGTTACCGGTCGCAGGTTTCCGATTAAGGATAACGTGCTCAAGCTTACCCTTGCCGGTGCTTTGCTTTTCGATGCCTCCTTCAACAGTTTGATTAATGATGACTGGAAACAGTTGACAGTACTTAATACATCCGAAACTGGAAATCAAGCTCTTGATGAAACAATACGTTGTTTGCAGGTATTTGAGCAATCAATTCCGCTTAATAAAGCTATGTCGTTGGTAGCAGCTCACGGCTCAACATTGAGCCGTTTGGTAAGCGATTCAATGGAGTCTCATGGATTATTGGTGCGAAAGAAAAAAGAGTTAATTTTCACCTTCCGCAAAGACAAATTACTCGCACTTGATTTGCCTTTGGTTATTGACATTCATAAAAAAATCAGGGCTGCAATTATTAACGAAGAGATTCCTGACTTTCAGACACCCGCATTAATCAGCCTTATGGTCGCCGGTGGATTGACAAAGTATATCCTGAAACACGAAGAAATCATAGCGTTTAAGGAAAAAATATCATGGCTGGCCAACATGGAATCACTTGGAAGAGAGATTATAAGCTCTGTACATTCCCTTGAGAAGTCAGATTTGGAACATGACGCAGCAGCATTAATTGGGTTGAATCACGATGAACCTAAATCATTTGCGGGAGGAATAGATTCTGTGCTGTCATCTTTGAGCTATTTGTACAAAGAGACAGGAATGTTCCGCAGCCGTAAAATTATTGCTTCTCTTAATCAGGAGGGAGGATTTGAATGCCCCGGTTGTGCTTGGCCAAATCCTGACAAAAACAGGTCGCATTTCGAGTTTTGCGAAAGTGGTGCCAAAAATCTAAGTGCCGAAGCAACAACCAAACAAATTACTCCTGAGTTTTTCAGTAAATGGCCGGTTCACGACCTTAAACTTACATCGGGTTTTTGGCTCGAACAGCAGGGACGGCTTACACACCCCATGTTCCTCGAGGAAAATGCAACGCACTATAAGCCTATTACCTGGGAGGATGCATTCGGGATTATTTCAAAGGAACTCAACAGCCTGAATCATCCTGACGAGGCTGTTTTCTATGCCTCTGGCCGTACATCAATAGAAGCAGCATATCTTTATCAATTGTTTGCCCGCTCCTTCGGAACCAATAATCTTCCGAGTAGTGCCAATCTTTGTCATGAACCATCAGGCAAAGCATTGGCAATGAGTCTTGGACAAGGGAAAAGCAGCATAGCATTAGAGGATTTTCCGAAAGCAAATGCAATCTTTGTTATTGGTCATAATCCAGGTTCAAACCATCCCCGAATGTTAAAATCATTGCAGGAAGCGGCTCGTAATGGTTGTAAAATTGTTGCCGTCAATCCTATGCCTGAAGCAAGTTTAATAGGTTTTTCCGATCCTCAGGAAGCAGGATCATATTTTGGAAAACGAACCTCCCTTGCACATTTATATTTACAGCCGGTAATCAATGGCGATATGGCTCTGATAAGAGGAATAGTCAAGGCTACTCTGGAAGCTCACGGCAGGTTTGGAAATATCATTGATAACGATTTTATCCTTAATCATTCCAGCGGATTCGAACTGTATAAACAAACAGTTTTGGAAACACCCTGGGAAGTTCTCGTTTCTGCCAGTGGTATTGATAAAATTCAGATTCTTGAGGCAGCAGAAATCTATTACAATGCAAAAAATGTAATTGCCTGCTGGTGTCTTGGAATCGCTCACCACCGAAATTCGGTAGAAACAATCAGAGAAATTATCAATCTCCTATTGTTACGTGGTAATATAGGTAAACCCGGAGCAGGTGTTTGTCCGGTTAGAGGTCACAGCAATATTCAGGGAATCAGATCAGTGGGTGTTGGAGAAAATATGCCCGTTGCTTTTTTGGAAGCCATGGAAAGGCATTTTCCCATAAATATTCCGCGAAAACCTGGAATGAGCGTAATACCGGCAATTAAATCAATGGCCGAAGGAAAAACGAAAGTTCTGATATCGCTTGGAGGAAACCTGGCATCAGCTGTCCCTGATACTACATATACCGAACAGGCATTAAGCCAGTGCCAACTGACTGTGATGATCTCAACCAAACTTAATATGAGCCATATCATTACAGGAAAAAAAGCTCTGATTCTGCCTTGTTTGTCGCGGTCGGAAGAGGATGTTTCGTCTGGAATAAAACAATCAGTCACTATCGAAGATGCTATGGGAAAGATAGGATTTTCCTACGGTTGCCTTTCCCCGATTTCGCATAACCTGAAAAGCGAAACATCTATTATTGCCGGTATTGCAATAGCAACTCTTGGCGACAAACCCAATATTGATTGGAAGAAGTTTGAAACTGACTATAAATATATCAGATCTTCAATCGCTGAAACCATACCTGCTTTTCTCAATTTAGATGACGAGCCACAATCAAAACAAGGATTTTATCTGAATAATCCTTTGAGGAATCATATTTTTAAAACGAATAATTCGAAGGCTCAATTCAGTAACTATCAACTTGATATGGTTGTACCTGAAATTGGAGAGTTGATGCTGATGACAATTCGGAGTCATGACCAGTTTAATACTTCCGTTTTTGGTTTAAACGACAGGTACAGGGGAATTAACAATGAAAGACGAGTATTATTTATGAACCGTGACGACATGCACGACAGGCATATTTCACCGGAACAATTAGTAAGCATAAGTAGTTTTTACGATAATAAAGTGCGGAAATTGGAAGGATATTATGCAATACAGTATCCTATTCGGCAGGGTTGTGTAGCGGCATATTTCCCGGAGGCAAACGCACTTCTCTCTATTAACAATACCAGTTCAGGCTGCGAAACACCTGCATATAAGTCGGTTAAAGTGAAAGTTAGTTCGCAGACATAGAAATTAACAGACAATAGTTTTATCTCTGCCATTCTTGTAAACCCCTCAATTGTTGAATCCACTCCGAAAAGATAAAAACAAAAAATGCCACTAAGACGCTAAGACACTAAAGTTTCACAAAGACTTAAATATCTGTACTATATCCTTAGTGAAGTCTTTGGGCCTTTGAGTCTTTGTGGCAGGAAAAGGCTTTTCGGAGTGGACTCAATTGTTTATTTTAAAATTTGAGAGCTTGTAATATAAAGGTTTGTTAAGAAATTTATTATGCTTACCTTTGTTACGGTAATAATAAATTTTAAAAAACATCATAAGCTGATAATAGGATGAAAAGTTTAAAGAAAATTTCGTGGTACACCGGTGATTCGAGAGAAAATAAACAATTATAAAACTGCATATATACACCAAATTTGGCATGTATTGTGCAGGTTTAGTTCATCTATATACTAGTTACCTGCAAACGCAAGAGACCGCGCTACTACAAAAGTGATTACAAGAAACGAATAGAAAAAACACATGACAGAAACCATCAATTTTGAGAGTTTTGACAAATATAACCTTCCACCATTGGACAGGAAAGGAAAAATATTTATTGACGGTATACAAGAACGAGTTAATCATAGTTTTGAATTTATCAAGACACAATATCCGAATTTTGAAAAACTCAGCATAGCTATTGATTTCATTGAATATCATAATTCCGATGCTGTTAAGGCAGACTTTGAGCAGCTTGAACGAGTAGGATATTTCCCAGCTACTGAAACAGAAATGGAACTAGACCATGCAATCAAACATGCTTTAATTGGTTCATATAAAGCTGCTTTTGCAGATTTGCGCAGAGCATTGGAACTGACCCTAACTTCTATCTACTTGACATCCGAACATATCGACAAAAAACAAGCAGTTCAGTGGTTAAATTCCCAAACAAATAGCCCTTTTGTTTCGGAGATGTTGCAAAAATTAATTAAGGGTGGACGATACAAAGACATAAATGACAATTATAAGTGGAGTGATAACTTTAAACAGTTTTATTGGAACATATCGGACTTTGCTCACAACAAAGGACAGTTAAAAAGTTACAGACAGTTGAACGAAACAAATTTTTTTATGAGTGGAACATCAGCTCCAAGAATAAATTTGAAAACCCTATCCTTATTTTGCGACGCTTACATAACTTGTGTAGAAGAAATTGTTGTTATGCTTTCACTTTATAATCCTGTAATTATTGTTTCACTTCCAATGTTTGAAAAGTTTGGGCTTAATCCACCACTGTCAGGATTCTTTGAAGAGCATCAATCAGAAGTCATTAATCAAATAATTCCAGACAGGTACAAAGCATTTTTTGAAAATCTAAAACAGTCCGATGAAGAAATAAAAGGAATTGTTGAGTGGGTTTCTTCTCAACCTGATTTAACTCAAGAACAAATTGAGGAGCAGTTTCGACAAGACAAAATATTTATGGACGATTTGAATAGTGGTAGGTATGATAAGCATTAATCAAGATGTATGTTACAGACACGACAACGTTCCGAATTAAGAAAACGGCTGCAGGTAACAAAAACTATATGTCAATTGGGGTTTCGGTTCGGACAACAAAGTTCGCAGCCCGTAACAACGGCATCGGGGTTCGACAGGAAAGCAACCCGCAGTCCCCAACTGCATATAGTTCCGCCCGTTCAAAGCAATGGACATTTGCATTTATACTAGTTGTACATAATACAAGATGGACGATATAACTAAACAAATATCGTTAGAGAAAATAAGAGTAAGCATTGATGATTATAAATCACATGCTGATGAGCTATTAAAACTAATCAGCATACATTTCAAGGAAGAGACAGATAGGTTAAAAAACATTGCAATTCTATTGCTGCAAAGGTATTATACTGGATTGATTTCAATTAGTACTTTGATTAAGGAATTTAAATTCTTTAAACCTATTGAGTTTACATATGCTTTGATTTTAAGAACCTTGTTACTTGATTTTATTACATTGGAGTATTTAAGATTTCAAAAAGGATTAGGTGAAGACAGCTTTAAAAAAAGTTTAGAGCAAATAAACTATCTATCGGCACAAGACTCAGGCAGATATTGTGATAATCTAAATAAACATAAAGAAGAATTTAGAAAATATTTATCTCGTAATATTTTTCCTGAGAATTTTGAACTTGATAATGTTACAGGATTTTCAAAATTGAAGAAATCGAGTCCATTACAACCTTGGAAAATGGCAGTGTTCTTCAAAGATAAAAAAGAGCCATATGCCTATGATGCATACCAATTGTATAACATTTATTCCTTAACTGAACATTTAAATAATATGACATTTGTTGAAATGCAAGGAGAAAACAAAGATACTATTCTAAATATGATATGGACTATGTTTTATATCTTTCAAGGGCACTATACTTGCTTAGAGATTATGGATTTCTTTCCAAAACATTCTCCAGAGATATTAAGGTATAGAACATATTTTTTAGATTTAACAAAAGAAATAAAATAAGTACAATGCACAATACGCACTATAGTTAATCGCCGATGCTCTGCCGGTTTCAAGGTTTTCGCTATTATTAAAATTTGGTGTAGCTTGATAGGAAAGTGCTTTGAAATCACCAACAAACCATTGTGTCAACGTTAGTTAAAACTTTAAAAACAAATCACATGACAGAATATCAAGACATTAGGTTAATTATTAAGATAGAGAATACAAAACCTATCGAACTTTTTGATTTAACAAAATCTTTAGTTTCTATTGCTACACAATTCGAAACTTATGTCGAAAAAAATGCAGACAGTAAAGAAGGTAGAGAAGCTAAACTTTATGTAAAAGAAATTAAATCAGGGAGTGTTATTTTTGAACTTATTGAGCTAGCATCTATTTGTGTACTTCCATTTATAGAAAATGTAAACACTATTTTTGGTTTTGCAGAATACTTTAAAAAAACAATAAATTTCTTCTTACATAATGAAGGGAAAAAACCCGATTTAAGCCCGACTGATTATAGGGAATTATCAACAATATTAACTCCTGTTGCTAAAGACAACGGCTCACAATTTAATTTGAGCACTACAATAAATGGGAATGTTGAACTTCATATAAATCTTAATTCAACTGAAACAAATGCTCTTCAGAATATTTAAAAAAAAAAAAATTGAACAATTGAAACTCCCAGAACAAGTTGATGATATTAAGTCAAGTGTATTAATGACATGGTTTCAAGCAAGAAATGATTTAAAGAGTAAAATTGGTAACAAAGGTGTGATTGAGGAGCTATCAAAAAAGCCTTTAAACATTACATTTGACAATGATGAAATTAAAGAAACAATACTTCATGGTGACATAAATCCTTTCAACACAGCTTATGTTGTAGATGTGAAAATTCAGACAATTCACGACAAACCTGTGGCATATAAAGTCGTAAAACTACATGATTATTTTGACATTAATGAAAGTGAATAAAAGGCTACTGCTAATATTATCCCAACGCATTGTTTGGGTGTGCATACTATTATCACTTGTTTATAGTATCACTGATATCACTGTAAATTAAGCAATTTGCCTAATCCTTGACACAACGAACAGATAAACCAGACCCTTTTGGGTTTTGAGTATAAAATTCTATTGCAGATTGCCATGAAACATCAAAACTATGAGCATTAGTGCGCAATGTACCTGCTGTTACTTCTGTTGAGGACCACCAGCTACCTTGGTAGCCTATATCGGTGAATAAACCATCATCATGGAAGCGGTGGCCCCCTGGAAGGGCAGTAAATCCACTCTTGTTGTTTGCACCAGTGTTTGGACTTAACCAATGGGTTGTGCCTACTTCTTTTAATTGACCACCTGCTGTCAGAGCACTTGTTAGCGTTACCCACTCAGTAGTACTTGGAACATGCCAACCCGATGGACAAAGCTTTCCGGTGTTGACTGTATACCAATTGTATAAGGCACCATAAGTGTTTTTGTTTGTGGCTATATCATTATTGTACCAACAATAAGCAGGAGTTATAAGTGCAGCCCAGACTGTATTATTCGTAACTAAAGGTATTGCTGTACCATCATTATATTTAGTTGTTTTCAAATTTTCTTTCAACCAAACCTGAGTACTGATTGTTAGTGTATTATAAGTATTACCATCAATATCAGTAATTGATGGTGGTATCGTAGTAAATGTTATTTGATTACCATAGGAAGTGCCTATTTTATTAGTTGAATAAGCTCTTACGTAATATGTAGTACCTGCTGATAAACCTGTAATCTTAAAAACGTAGGTGCCAAAGCCTGAATCAATTGTTTTACTATTTGAAATTGTTGGGTTCGGAGAAGTACTCCAACAAATACCTAAAGATAAATTTACAGAGCTGCCATCGTCAATAATGCTTACGCCACTTGATGCCGTTGTAGTTGTTATATTAGAAATGGCAGTTGTTGATAGTGTAGCTAATGCAGCTAATGTTAAAGTTATTAATTGATTACCATAAGAAGTACCAACACTGTTTGTTGAATAAGCTCTAATATAATAAGTTTTGTTAGGTGTTAATCCAGTAATATAACTAGTGAAAATACCCGATCCAATGCCATCAGATGTTTTATCATTTGAAATTGTTGGGTTTTGGCTCGTACTCCAACATACGCCACGAGCTATGATTTGAGAACCACCATCTGTTGTAATATCACCACCGGTAGTAACCGAATTTGCAATAATGTTGGTTACAGCTGAAGTAGTAACTGTAGGCAAGACTTTTGCTGCTTCTTTCTTACAACTAAGCAAGAAATACATCAACGCGACAAGGAGCAATAAATTGTAAATGGGACGATTGGTTTTCATAGTTTTGAAATTATATAATTAAATTTTTAACGAAGGTATCTAAACAGATTTAAGAAATGAATTATTTGGATGCGCTTACAGTTAACAAGTGTTTTACTTTATACTAGTGATAATGGAAATTAAGCAATTAGCCTAATCTTTTACACAACGAACAGAAAACCCACTACGCATATAGTCATCATCCTTGTTTGCATTGCTGTCACCAGAGTATGCAGTATAAAACCATGCAGTTGAAGTTGATAGCGAAGCAGAAGACCACCAAGCCCCAAAGTTCCCAACTTCAGCAAACCTGCCATTACCATCATGGAATCCTCCTGGTATCGCAGTAAATCCGGTTTCATTTGTTGCGCCAGTATTAGGACTTAACCAACGACTTAAACCTTTTTCTTTTATTTTGCCCCCCGCTAAAGTTTCACCCCCAAGAAAATTAATGAGTGTGGCCCATTCAGTATCACTTGGCACATGCCACCCCGTGGGGCAAACTTTGCCAGTGGTAACTGTGTACCAATTGTATAAACCACCGTAAACAGTTTTATTTGTTGCATCGTTGTTATACCAGCAATACGCAGGTGTTGTTAAACTTTTCCAAGCGGTATTATCAGTGACCAATGGTATTGACGTACCATCTTTGTATTTAGTTACTTTTAGGTTTTCAGCCATCCATGTTTGAGTACCAATGGTAACTGTCTTATAAACATTATTATCAATATCAGTAACTGTGCCATCTACTAACGGTATGATAGTTGTATTCTCTTTCTTACAACTAAGCAAGAAATACATCAACGCGACAAGGAGCAATAAATTGTAAATCGAACGATTGTTTTTCATGGTTTTGAATTTTTATGATTAAATATTAAACAAAGATAAACTAAATCAGATTTAAATTACTGAAAAAACGAGTAAGTGTATTTTTTATTTCAAAATTGGTTTTAAGCCGTCATAACCATCCATTTTATTGGAGGTACAAAGTAAGCATGCAGCGTAGTACATATTGTTTACTAATTAATTGCCTCCTACCTTTGTTAAAAATATTCAATGAATAGAGAGCGGATAACATTGAAAAAAGCCGGTGCGATTATGTACATTAAGCATAGTTGCCTGTCTGAATATTCGATATAAAACTTTAGGGAGTACTTACCAAAAAAACCGGAGTTGAAAAGTGATATACCTGTCAGTTTGCCACCTATTCTCAAAAACCAAAAAACCTTTCCTCCCGATCTTTACATTCCTTTTTACCAACACATTATCTGCAATATTCCGGGTGCAAATATTTTTCAAAAGTCCATCTTTATTCATAAAAAATATTGTATTTCAGTTTTTTATTCTTTCCTTTGTTCTTGTAGGAATAAATTTTGAATCAACATTAAAAATTTGCACCATGTTGGAGAGTTTACATAAAAGACCAAGGTACTCTGGTGATTCAGGAAAAATAAACAACGATAAAACTGCATATATACACCCAATTTGGCATGTATTGTGCAGGTTTAGTGTATATATATCATAGTTATGTGCCATACAAACGAACCTCATAGCAATGTAGATGGATATTGAATTTTACTACTATATTATGAAATCACCTTTCGATAATGCATCGTTAAAGGCGAGTGACATTCCTGTTATATCAAAAATTAGAAGGGATAAATTTCAATTTTTATTTCAACTTACAGACAAAAATGTGGCAGAAGGACCATTTGATTCCATTTATGAATTAAAAAAGAAATCTTTTATTTTTTCATCTGTAAAACTGGATAAACACAAAGCACGAATTTTAAAGAGTGGAAATATAAAAGAAATAAAAGACTTAATTTTAACAGAAAAAGGGACAACTTGTGATACAACCTTTATGAGTTCTTTGCAGCACACTATGGTTGGGAAAATAACAAAACGAAAAGTAAAAGGAGTACACTTCTTCAATCCAGACGAAATTAGATTAATTGAGAAAATTTCAATTAATAATTCAACTGGAGTCTATTCTGCTCGAATTGAAAAGCTAAATAAAGATACTGGAGAGTGGACTGAGAAAGATGAGATAACTAATTTTTTCCCAGACAATTGGTCAATTAATCAGTTATTTCATGAATGTTTATACGCATATAACAATAAAATTCACGTTTATAGCAATATCTTTAAAGCCAAAACAATGAGTGGAATACCAATAAAATTTATAATTAATGAACACGGGGAAATATTGACATTTTATCCAGAAATTGGAGAAAATTAGAGTACGGCACATAACATCAGTTACCCGTCAAGTGCGGTAGCAGTGGTTTACGGTGTGCATTTTTCCGCTCGGGCTGCTTTTCGGCTTGACAGGAAATCGCCCGCAATCCGCCCCTGCGTGTAGCTTCCGTACGTTATTCCTCATTGTAGAACGACTGTGTAAACCGACAAAACTTCGATAAGAAAACTGAAAGACAGTCAATTCTTCGCAAAATTTAAAAGGAGTTATGCCATACAAAATCGAAATTCAATCCACGTTTTATTTACCTTTGAAACCTTATATTTAGAAAATGAAAAGGGAAATTATATCAAAACTTCATAGTAGCTTTGAATTGGCTGTAAATCAAAATGACGATGTGGAATTTTGGTTTGCAAGAGACTTGTAAATACTTTTGGGCTATGTACAATAGAGAAATTTTTTGTTGGTAATTGACAAAGCTAAAACGGCTTGTTCAAATGCTAAACAAGAGGTTTTAGACCATTTTGCTGAAGTTAGCAAAATGGTTGATGTTGGTTCGGGTGCAAAGAGAGAGATTGACGATATAATTTTGACAAGATATGCTTGTTATTTAATTGCACAAAATGGCGACCCAAAGAAAGATGAAATTGCTTTCGCAATGAATTACTTTGCGGTGCAGACAAGAAAACAAGAACTTTTAGAGCAACGCTTAAAAGAGTGGGAACGACTACAAGCAAGAGAAATATTAACCATTTCAGAAAAAGAACTTTCTGGACTAATTTTCCAAAGAGGCATTGACAATGCAGGTTTTGGACGCATTAGAAGTAAAGGCGATCAAGCATTATTTGGGGGCAAGACAACTTTAGATATGAAAACAAAACTGGGCGTGCCAGACAACAGAACGCTTGCAGACTTTTTGCCAACCATCACAATCAAAGCAAAAGACTTTGCAAACGAATTGACAAATGTGAACATTCGTAAAAGCGACTTTACAACAGAAACGGATATAACAAAAGAACACGTTAAAAATAACTCAGACGTAAGAGGACTATTGTTGAAAAGTTGAATTAAACAAGAAAGTTTACCAGCAGAAGAAGACCTGAAAAAAGTGGAAAGAAAAGTAAAAGTGGAGGACAAGAAACTGATAAAGGACACGAAGAAACTAAACAAGAAAGAGCTACCAAGTTAACGCACCACGACAGACTAAAGGGACATACGAACCACTACTAAAAAAGAACAACGAAGGCATAACAGGCGGTTGTTTGAAGTGGCGTGTGGCTCGTTGGACAGGAAAGTAATAATTTGGAACGGCAGTGTTTCGTTGAAAGTTCAGTGAAACGCCACCGAAAGCAGCCGCCAAAACGTTCAAAGCAATGAACATTTGCCTATCAAGCTATCCGGGTTATTTTAAATACCGATAAGGTCGTTCGCCTGAATTATAATACCACACAAACCTTTGCCTACTTTTTTTGTTGGTAAATCTAAAATAGGAGATAAAAACAAGAGCAAGAGATGGTTACCTATCCCGATAAAACGCTCCATGTATCTGTAAACACCATTTACACAATTTTGAGAAATAACGGATAGTGTTTATTCTTTATTAAAACTAAAGGGTAAGCATGCGGCCTGGTCCATATTGTTTAATAATTATTTGCCTCGTACCTTTGTTTATAATATTCAAAAATGATTGCGCGAATAACATCATAATATGTTGGTTCGATTATGGACA
>CAILKW010000054.1 GCA_903834845.1 uncultured Bacteroidia bacterium
CACAAAGGGATGCGGATTGAGGATATTGCCAGGGAACTAAAGAGGAGGCATAAATAAGATAGTTACAAGCAAGTGTAAAAACATGAGACAGATAATATTAATAGCCTGTGTTTCCCTAAAAGAAGACAAAAAAACGAAAGCTAAAGACCTTTATAAAAGTTCGCTATTTAAAAGCAGTTTAGCTTATGCTTATAAACTAAATCCTGACAAAATATTTATTCTTTCAGCACTACATCACCTTCTCGACCTTGACAAAGAAATTGAGCCATATAACGTGACATTAAGTAACGTTCCAAAAGAAAAAAGAAAAGTGGGGCTTAAAATATTAAACTCGACAGAGAAAAAAGAATGGGGAAAGAAAGTAATTGAACAACTTGATAAACAAGCTGATTTGAAAAATGACAACTTTATAATTTTAGCGGGACAGGAATATATCAAACCAATTATTGATCATATTTCACATTTTACAAACCCACTAAAAGGATTACGGCAAGGTGAAAGAGTAAAATTCCTTAAAGACAATGCACTATGAGAAATTTGGTTTTGGAACTGCATCAAATCTTTAATGGGCAAAAAAGATATTCTTTCCCTTTTGAACATTTCATAAATGAGATACCAAGAAATGGGATTTACATTATTTTTGAAAATAGGGAAAAATATAAAAACCTTGACAGAATAGTTAGAGTAGGAACTCATACAGGAAATAATCAACTTCGTTCACGACTTAATCAGCATTTTATTAAGGAGAATAAAAACAGAAGTATTTTTAGAAAAAATATTGGTCGTTGTTTCTTAAACAAAGAAAATCAACCTTATTTAAGTCTTTGGGAACTTGACACAACTTCAAGAGCAGAGAAAGAACGAAACTTAAAACTTCTCAACCTTGACTTTGAGAAAATATTGGAACAAAGAATAAGTAACTATGTTCAGACAAATCTTTCATTTTGTGTTTTTCAACTGGACACCAAAGAAAAACGACTTTTCTGGGAACGCAAAATCGTTTCGACTTTAGCGAAGGCGACAGATATTAAATCATCTGAAAATTGGTTAGGAAATCAATCAACGAAAGACAAAATAAGAGTGAGTGGACTTTGGCAGGTAAATGAACTTTATAACGACAGCTTGACGGAATTAGAATTTGACCAACTTAAAAACAAGATAGTTTTATTACAAAACACCAGCTTGTATCAAGCCAAAAAAAGCAGACACATCAACGGACAAATATCGAATTAAAGACAACAAAACAAACGATATAATGTATTAAAGAAATAATATGCTATGGGAAAAATCAACGTAAAGGATACTTATGAATCTACAGGAACTTGGGAACTGACCAACAACCCGGATTTTAAAGCGGTAGAATTTGACCATTTTAAATCTCTCGAATTAGATTTGTTTTGAAACTATAACATTAAATGTATATGACCAAAATTAACATAAAAGACACTGAGGTAAGTATTTTACAGGTTGACAATATGGATTATATCTGTTTAACCGATATGATAAAGGCAAAAGACGGTGAATTTTTTGTTACAGATTGGTTACGAAACAGAAATACATTAGAGTATATAGGCATCTGGGAGCAGGTAAACAACTCTTCTTTTAATTGTGGCGAATTCGCCACAATTAAAAGTAAATCTGGTCTTAACAATTTTAAAATAAGCGTGAAGGAATTCGCAGAACGAACAAATGCTATCGGGTTACAGGCGAAAGCTGGCCGATATGGCGGCACTTATGCTCATAAAGATATTGCGTTTGAATTTGCGATGTGGATTAGTCCTGAGTTCAAAGTCTATTTGGTTCGAGAATTTCAACGGCTAAAAGAAGAAGAACAAAAACAGCTTGGCTGGACTGCAAAACGGGAACTGACTAAATTAAACTACCACATTCATACGGATGCCATTAAACAAAATCTTATACCACTAGAACTTTCGACAATACAAACTTCAATTATCTATGCAAATGAAGCCGATGTACTTAATGTTGCCTTGTTTGGAATAACAGCCAAACAATGGAGAGATGCAAATCCTGAATTAAAAGGTAATATCCGTGATTATGCTAACATCAACGAATTAATTTGCTTGTCGAACATGGAAAATTTGAATGCTGTATTTATCAACGAAAAGATGTCACAAAAAGAACGATTGATAAAACTGAACCAAATAGCCATTCAGCAAATAAAGATTTTACAAGATGTTGAAGGTCGAAAGTTGTTAAAATAAATCCTTAAAAGGTTTGAAAAAATTGTTTAAATAAATTGTACCAATGCCAGAACAACAAAACATAGAATACAAACAAAGTTGGCACGACGACTACCTGAAATGGGTTTGTGGCTTTGCCAATGCACAAGGTGGTGTTATCTTTATCGGTAAAGATGATAATGGAAATGTTGTAGGTATTGACGATTACAAAAGGCTGATGGACGACATTCCCAATAAAATCCGTAATGCCATTGGAATTATGGTTGAAGTCAACCTTCACGAAGAAACTGGTAAATATTTTATTGAGATTGTAACACATCCTTATTCTGTTCCCATATCGTTACTGGGCAGGTATTATTACCGAAGCGGAAGCACGAAGCAGGAATTAACAGGGGCATCGCTAAACGAATTCCTGTTAAAGAAATCGGGCAAAACTTGGGATGATGTAGTAGAGCCAAGGGCCAGTTTTGATGATATTGACGAAAAGACAGTTAATACATTCCTAAAGGCATCTGAAAATGCTGGACGTTTACCTGAAAATGAAGGGTTGGCGTTACCTGAATTGTTTGAAAAGCTTCGGTTAACCGAAAATGGCCATCTGAAAAGGGCTGCGTTGATTTTATTTGGCAAAGATCCGGGCAAATTCTATCCGAATACGTTTGTGAAAATTGGTCGTTTTGAAAAAGATGATACGGACATAAAATTTCAGGAAACCGAAGAAGGAAATATAATTCGATTGCTTCAAGCAGTTTTAAACCAACTCAACCATAAATTTCTGATAAGAACGATTGAATTTGAAGGAATGCACCGCATTGAAAAGGGAGAATATCCTGTTGCGGCCATTCGTGAAATGTTGCTAAACGCTCTGGTACACCGCAATTATATGGGAGCTCCTATTCAAATTCGTGTGTATGACGATAAAATCAGCATTTGGAACGAAGGTATGTTACCCGATGGATTGACTTTGGAAGCTTTAAAACGGTCCCATTCATCACGGCCTCGCAACCCGATTATTGCAGATGTTTGTTTTAGAGGTGGCTACATTGATGCTTGGGGCAGAGGAACCATTAAAATCATTGACACTTGCAAGGAAGCGGATCTTCCTGAGCCGGAAATGAAAGAACTGGACGGTGGTTTCATTATTACCTTATTCAAAGACAATTTAACATCCGAACAGCTTTCCAAACTTGGGTTGAATGACAGGCAAGTAAAAGCAGTTCTATTTGTGAAAGAAAATGGAAGGATAACAAACAAAGAATATCAAGAATTAAACAAAACGAGTGAAAGAACTGCATCAAGAGACCTGAATGGATTAATAGAAAAAAATATTTTAAGAAATTCAGAAGTTAAAGGCGCTGGATCTTTTTATTTTTTTACATAATCAAATAACGCCAGAATAACGCCAATAACGCCAGAATACAGACAAAATAACGCCAAACAAATCGTGGCAATATAAAGGTTGAACTTCAAAAATACAAACAAATTAACCCAAGTTGCATTTTCAGTTTTTTAATATATTAATATACAGGACATAGCTAGGGTACTGTTCGTTGGCGGGACTACAAATAAATGCTCCTG